>CALMUT010000015.1 GCA_937872925.1 uncultured Myxococcales bacterium
GTCGAGGAAGCCAATCTTGACGGGGGTGTCGAAGCGGTCCGCGCCCTGGGGTGCCCAAGCGCGAGTGACGTCGAGGACAAAATCCCCCTTCGACGTGGTGAACTTGGCCTTGTACTTCTCGGGGGCCTTTTCCACTGCTTTGTCGGGATCCGGTACGGCCACCGCGTTCAGCGGCGCGGCGGGCTCCAACGGGGCAGGGGCGGCGGCGGCGGGTTGCTCCGGCGCGGGCGGCGGGCGGTTTTCGGGTTCCGGCGCCTTTTCGGACTGACAGCCGAACGCGACGAGCACTAAGAGCGGAAGGGACGTCCTTTTCAACCACATGCCGCGGGCATACACGACTCGGGCCCGAGCGTCACGCGCGTCCCCGTGGCGGAGTTTTCTGGGGAAAACCAAAGCAAAAAAATGGAACTCGATCACATCGTCGTCACCGGCGCCCGGGAACACAATCTCAAGGGCGTCGCCGTTCGCGTGCCCAAGAAGAAGCTAGTGATCTTCTCTGGGGTGTCCGGATCCGGCAAGAGCTCCCTGGCGTTCGACACGCTCTACGCTGAGGGACAGCGGCGCTACGTTGAGTCACTCTCGGCCTACGCGCGACAGTTTCTGGGTCGACTCGACAAACCGAAATTCGACACCATCCGTGGACTCGCACCGGCGGTGTCCATCGAACAGAAGGCGACGAACGTCAATCCCCGCTCGACCGTGGGCACCATCACGGAGATCGCGGACTACCTGCGCGTGCTTTACGCGCGGGTGGGGGTGCAGCACTGCCCGCGCTGCGGCAACGAAGTCATGGGGCAGAGTCCGGAGCGCATCGCGGACACGCTCCTGTCCACGGCGCCGCGGGAAACGGTCACACTGCTGTCTCGGGTCCTCGAAAACCGCAAAGGCGAGCACCGGGAGCTGCTCGAAGGCCTGCGCAAGGACGGCCACGTTCGTGTGCGCCTGGACGGCGCCTTGTTGCGCCTGGACGGGCTGGACTCCCTCGAAAAGCGCAAGAAGCACGACCTGGACGTGGTTGTCGATCGCGTCAAGCTGACCCGAGACTCTCGCGGCCGAATCAGCGAAAGCGTCGAGCGCGCCTTGGAGCTTGGACAGGGCACGCTTCGCGCTCTGATCGGAGAAAGGGAGCGGCTTTTCAGTCGCCACAACGCGTGCCTGGATTGTCAGATTTCGTTCTCACCCCTCACCCCCCAGGCGTTTTCCTTCAACAGTCCGCAGGGCATGTGTCCGGAGTGCAATGGCCTTGGCACACTTTCGACCATTGATCCGAAGCGCGTGGTGCCCGACGCGAACCTGACGATCGACGAGGGAGCGGTGGCGGTGTGGGGCCCCGACGCTTCAAAGAAAAAAAACCAATCCCACGACTTCCAAGAACAGATCCTGGAGCAGCTGAAGATCCCCGTGGATCGGCCGTTTGCAAAACTCAGCAAACGCCACCAAGACGTCCTGTTCTGGGGCACCGGCGAAAAGCGCTACACCGTGCGCTGGAAGACCGAGAAGGGCTCGGGTTCCGGTCGTTTCGATGTCAGCTGGGAGGGACTGATCCCGAGGTTGATGCGGCGCTTTTCCAGCACGCAGTCGGAACGCGCCAAGCGCTGGTATGCGCGCTTCATGGGTGATGCGCCCTGTCGTGCGTGCTCTGGCGCTCGTTTGAAGGCCGAAAGCGCCGCGGTGCGCGTGGGAGATCTGAGTCTCGTGGATGTGGGCGCGCTGACCGTGACGGACGCGAGTCGCTTCTTTTCCGAGCTGCGGCTTTCCGGTGCCGCCGCGGAGATCGCCATGGAGGTGCTCAAAGAAGTGCGCGGCCGGCTTGGATTCTTGGAGGCCGTGGGTTTGGGCTACCTTTCCCTCGATCGTCCGGGGCCAAGCCTCTCCGGCGGCGAGGCCCAGCGCATCCGCTTGGCCAGCCAGGTGGGTTCGGAATTGACGGGGGTGCTGTACATCCTCGACGAACCGTCCATTGGGCTGCATCAGCGAGACAACCAAAGGCTGATCGAGACGCTGTTGCGACTGCGTGACATCGGCAACACGGTCGTCGTTGTCGAGCACGACGAAGACACCATCCGCGCCGCGGACTGGGTCGTCGACTTTGGGCCCGGGGCCGGCGTGCACGGCGGTGACGTGGTGTATTCGGGAACCCCAAAGAAGCTCGAAAAGGAGCGCAAGTCCCTGACAGGCCAGTACCTCTCCGGGAGACAGCGCATTGACGCTCCGGCTGCACGCCGGGTGCCGCGGGGAGCGCTGACGGTCCGCGGGGCTAGCGCCAACAACCTCAAGGACATCGACGTCGAGCTGCCTCTGGGCGTGCTATTGGCGGTCACCGGGGTTAGCGGGGCTGGCAAGAGCACTCTCGTCAACGATATCGTCGTGCCGGCGCTGTCGACGAGTGAAGACGCTCGTGCGGGCGCGCACCGCCGCATTGAAGGCGCAAAGCAGATCGAACGCGTGATCCTAGTGGACCAGCGCCCGATCGGTCGCACTCCGCGCAGCAACCCAGCGACCTACGTCAAGGCCTTCGACGAGATCCGCAGCCTCTTTGCTGAGCTGCCCGATGCCCGGATGCGCGGCATGAAGCCCGGTCGATTCTCTTTCAACGTCAAGGGCGGTCGCTGCGAAGCCTGCGAAGGGGATGGCGTGCGCAAGGTGGAGATGCACTTTCTCGCCGATGTGTATGTGCGCTGCGAAGAGTGCCAAGGGCGCCGTTTCAACGACGCCACGCTCAGCGTGCGTTATCGGGACAAAACCATCGCTGAAGTACTCGAACTCACCATCGACGAGGCCCTGGAACTCTTCACGGCGCACCCCAAGATCCGTGCTCCCCTGGAGCTCTTGTCAGAAGTTGGCGTCGGGTACCTACACTTGGGCCAACCGTCGCCTACGCTTTCTGGAGGAGAGGCCCAGCGCATCAAACTCGCGCGGGAACTGGGCAAGCGCACGCAGTCGGGCACCCTCTACGTGCTGGACGAACCCACGACGGGGCTGCACTTCCACGACGTAAAGAAACTGCTTTCGGTGCTGCATCGGCTGGTGGACGCCGGCAATACTGTTGTTGTGGTGGAGCACAATATCGACGTGATCAAGAACGCGGACTACGTCGTGGACCTCGGGCCCGAAGGCGGACCGGATGGCGGCAACGTCGTTGCCGCAGGCACGCCCGAACAAGTCGCGAAGACTCGTGGCTCACACACTGGGCGCTATTTGGCGGACGTTCTTCGCGTCTCAGCGCAAAAGTCCACTCGTCCCAAAACGGCCAAGGCTGCGCCGCGGCCCCGCCGCACGCGTTAGCCGCGCCCGTCGTCGGCGTATTCTTTCCGCGCTATGATAAGCGCGATGCTGCAACGTATGTTCACGACGCTTGCGCTTCTGGGCGCGATGATTTTCGGCTGCGGCACGGAGCCCGGCATCGACACCGCCAGCAATACGCCGCCGGGTGGTAGCGCGGGCGTGGGGGGAAGTAGCAGCAGTTGCAGCCCAGGCGACGAGTGGGCGTGCAGTTGCTACGGAGTTCCAACGGGCAAACAAACCTGCCTGCCCAATGGCCAGAAGAGCGTGTGCCCAGTCTGCGACGGCGGCGCTTCTGGGGCTGCGAACAGCGGTGGCAGCTCTGGCAGTGGCGGCGGCGCCGCCAGTGGCGGCAGTGGGGGTGCGAGTTGCTCTTGCTCAAACGGAGTCCAGGATTGCGACGAAACCGGCGCCGACTGCGGTGGCTCGTGCCCGGCGTGTGGCCCGGTGGTCTACTTGGAGAGCGACTGCATCAAAGCCGCGCGCAACGGATCGGAAATCTGCGACGACGCGGCCTGGAAAGTGGAAGCGCCGGGCAACGATTTGGTGCTGGTATGCATCACCGACGCCTGCGGCACGATCTACGCGGCCACCAATACCGGCCCGCCGGATCCCGTGGACAGCGTGAAGCGCTGCCAGGGCTGGGAGAAGAGCGGCCAGAACGCCTGGGACCACCTGGCCTATTTGCACACGTTGGTCTGCACCCAGGAGCAGCAGTTGCTCGAGCTCGACCTATCCGCCCACGTGGGCAAGACGCTGTACTTTGGCGCGCACAACAAACCCACTGGCGGCGGTCAGTTCACCCACATGTGCATCGCAAAGAAGAAGTAGCGCCCCTGCGCTTCGCGGCGAAAGGCAGCGGCAGCTCGAGGTCTCTGCGGGCCGCGGGGTCGCTCCCCTCAGCGCGTCGGAAAACCGCGGTTTTTCAGCAGGGCTTCGACCTTGGGGTCCCTGCCGCGGAACTGCCGGTAGGCCTCGGCGCGGTCGATGGCGTCTCCGGTGGCCAAGATGACTTCCTTGAACTTCTTGGCCGTGTCCGGATGCCACGGGTCTTTGGTTTCTTCGAAGGCTTCCCAGGCGTCCGCCGCCATCACGTCGGACCATAGGTAGGAGTAGTAGCCCGCGGAATACGAGTCCGAGGTGAATAGGTGTTGGAAGTGTGGCAGGCGGTGCCGCATCACGATTTGCTTGGGCATGCCAATCGCCGCGAGGGTTTGCTTCTCGAACTTCTTCGGATCCACCGCGCCTTTGGGATCCGTGTGGAGCTTCATGTCCACAATCGCTGCGCTGAGGTATTCCACCGTGGCGAAGCCTTGGTTGAAGGTCGACGCCGCCCGCATCTTGTCGATCAGCGCCTGGGGCATCTTTGCCTTGGTTTTGTAGTGCAGCGCGTACTTGTCCAGCACTTCGCGAGTCAGTACCCAGTTTTCGTGCACCTGACTGGGGAACTCCACGAAGTCCCGCGGCGTGCCGCCGAGGGACGGGTAGGTGGTGTCGTTCGTCAACGCATGCAGGGCGTGGCCAAATTCGTGGAAGAGCGTTTCCGCGTCGTCCAGGCTGATCAACACCGGCTGGCCTTTGCCGGCCTTGGTGAAGTTGTTGTTGTTCGAGACGATGGCGTCGACCTGCTTGTCCAGCTTTTGCTGGTCTTGGTAGGTCGCTTGCCAGGCGCCGGAGCGCTTGTATTGGCGCGCGAAATCGTCGCGATACAGGAAGCCGACGTGGCTGCCGTCGGATTTGTTTGTGACGTGAAAGACGCGCACGTCCGGGTGGAAGACTGGCACCGTGCCAGTGATTTCCTTGAAAGCGTAGCCGTAGAGGCGGTCGGCCATGTAGTAGGAGGCCGCGATCATGTTTTCGAGCTCGAAGTAGTTCTTGAACTCGTTCTGATCGAGATCGTAGCGCTCCTTACGAACCTTCTCCATGTAGAAGCGGTAGTCCCAAGGCTCGATGGTGATCTTGTGGCCTAGCTTGTTGGCAAGGGTCTGCATGTCGCGCACCTCTTGCTTCACCCGTGCCACGGCGGCGGGCCAGACCCGCAACATGAGTTTCTCCGCGCGCGCGGGCTCCTTGGCCATGGTGTCGCTCATGCGCCAGTGCGCGTGGCTCTTGAAGCCGAGGAGCTTTGCGCGTTCTGCGCGCAGCTTGACGATCTCGACGATCAGCTCGTTGGTGTCGTTCTTGTCGCCGTTGTCCCCGCGACTGACAAACGCCTTCCAGACCTTCTCGCGCTGTTCGCGGTTTTCGGAGAAAGTCAGAAACGGATCCACCGCCGAACGGGTATTGACGACTGCAAATCCCTCGAGTTTCCGCTCCTGGGCTGCGGCCTTGTAGCTCTGCACCAGGGAGTCGGGCAGCCCCGCCAAGTCTTCCTGCTTCAGCAGCACCCAGGTGTCCTCGTCGGCCTGCACGCGGTTGCCGAAGTCCGTGAACAGCTTGGCCAGGCTCTGATTGATCTCGCCCATGCGCTTCTTCTTTTCAGCGCTCAGGTTGGCGCCGCGGCGCACGAAGTCGTCGTAGGTTTTCACGACCAGGCGCTTTTGCTCGGCGTTCAGCTCGCTCTTTTCGCGGGCGTCGTAGACCGCCTTCACGCGCGCAAAGAGCTTCTCGTTGAAGTTGACCTTGTCGGACACCTCGGAAAGCTTGGGACGGATCACGCCGGTGAGCTTCTGGATCTCCGGCGTGTTGCGGTTGCCCGTCATGACGAAGAACAACGTGGCGGCGCGGTCCAAGGGTTTGCCGGCGCGCTCGAGCGCCGCCAGGGTGTTGTCGAAGGTCGGGGGCTCCGCGGAGTCAGCGATGGCGTCCACTTCCGCGAGGTAGCTGAGCGAGGCTTTGTCGATGGCGGGTTGGAACAGCTTGTCGTCGGCCTTGTCCCAGGGGGGCACGCCGCCATGGGGGCCGGTCCATTCCCGAAGCAGATCATCCGGTGTTGGGGCGGGTGGGGCAGGCGCCTCGGTTTTTTCCGGCGGCGGAGGAGGTGGCGGCTCGGGCGCCTGGGCATCCTGGCGCGGCCCGCACGCGGCAAGACCGAAAAGGGTGGCGAAAAGAACGAGGCATGTGCGGTTCATGGGCGGAAGGCATGCGCGGGCCAGCCCGCGCAGTCAACCTTCAGCTGCGCGCCCGCATGCGGCCCGCCAGCGGCGGCCCTCGAGTCGCGAGCGTGGCGGCGCGGCTGGTTGGGGCGGGGACGTTCACCAAAAAAACGATATTTATACAAAAGGCTTTTCTTTGTGGCGGAAGCCACCGCCGGTTCCGGTCGTTCTTCTCGCGGCGACACCGACACCGACACCGACACCGATACCAGCACCGGCCACCGCCACTGTCGCAGGCGTATTCAGCGCGCCGGCAGCAATTGCAGGCGCGGTGTCTTGCTGGCACCCACCGGTGGCCAGGCCACGAACAGATCCGAAAGCGGGTGCTTCGGCAGGTTGGCATCGATGAACGGCGTGATCGGCCCGGCATCGATGACGGGAGCCGTCGCGGCACCCCACCACTGCATGCTCAAGTGAATGTGGTGGTGGTGAAAGGGCCAGCCGCTACCGAAGGCCATGCCCGAGGAGAACTTCGCTAGCTCCTGAGCTGTAATGTGCTGGGGATCCGTTGCCGGGAGCGCGGCCAGGACCTTGGCGGCGTCGCCGATGAGCGGTGCGAGCACTTGGTCCACCCCGATCACCCGCGTGCGTGGCGATGCGAATAGCTTCGCCATGAAAAAAGCTTGCCGTGGCAGATCCACCGTATGGGTCGTCTTGGCGGCCGGGGTGCAAAACCCGTCCGCGTGCTGCGCGCCATCGTTGCACACGATGCGGGCGCGGTTGTCCTGGCCGGTCTGGAAGTACGCGATGTCCATGTTGCCGCCCTGGTCGTGGGTGGTTTCTGGGTGGCGCGGATCCCCAACGTCGTAGCCGGGTGTGATGCCGTCGATCTGACAGGTGTCGATCAGTCCTAGGGGGTTCGTATTCGGGAAGGCCTTGCTCGTTTCCGAGATGGCGTGACGCACGAGCATGGCCAGTTCGCGCCGCGCGAAGCGGTAGTTCGCGTAGGTATCCCAGACGTAGTTGTTCGTCGGCGCCGTCGCTGCGGCCGCCGTATCCGGGAAAGGCACGGGGATCAGCCCTTTGCCTCCAGGCTGCTGTCCGATGCACTCCGCCGCGGAATACGTGTCAGTGCAAACCGCGCCGTCTTGATAGTCGATCTCGTCGACGCTCAGGCTGTAGACATTCTCGGCCGCCTGAAATCCGACGACCTTGACGACGTACTCCGTGCCGCCCGCTTCGCTATAGAACCCGTAGAACTCGGTATTCGTTTCCTGCGCGCGGTCACCGTAAGGGTAGGACTCGCCAAGGCGCGATCCGATCAAGTAGCCCTTGTCGTCGAGAGCCAGCATGTCGAGATCGCCAGCGCCGTGCTGGAAGGTGATGCCAACGCGCACAATCTTGCCCTTGGGCACCGTGATTTTGAACCAGTCCGAGTCACCGGCGCAGATGGTCAGCCCATCGGTCTTTCCCTTGGGCGCCGGCTTCGCGGTCGCCAGGGTGTCGTTGGGTTCTTGTGCGTCTTTGCTGCCGTCACACTGGTACGGCTGCGTGTTGCATGTGCCCTTGTCGCACCAGGAACCATCCGGGCAGTAGCCAAACGGGTTGGTCGTGCTGCAGGCGACGTTTTCGTCAATGCATTCGTTGTCGAGACAGACGCGGCCGCTGGGGCAGGGCGACGCGGCGTCGCAGCCGGCGCGGCAGTACGTGGCCGTGCCATCCTTGATCTTGGAGCAGGTGTAGCCAACGCGGCAGTCGATGTCGTGGCCGCAGGGCTGCACGCAGCCGCTCGCGCCGCTGGTGAAGACCGGCAGACACGCGCCGCCGTTGCACTGGCTTGAGTCCGTGCAGGTCGAACCGAGGCAGTAGCCGCCTTCCCAGCCGGCGGGCTCCGTGCCCGTGTAGCACTGCGGATCCGTGAGGCTGCACTGGGTCTCCGCGGTGCAGGCGGCGCCCGGCGTGCCCGGCGCGGGATCGGTCAGGGTGCAGCCCTGGCCGCAGCTGGCATCACAGCCCTTGCCCTTCAGGGGCGAGCATACCTCGTAGCGATTGATGGCTCCGCCAGGGCAATTGGCTGCCGCCGTCACGGGCAGACACACGCTGGCGCCCGCGCTGAGCACGTCGAAACATTTGCTGCCGCTGGGACAGCCCGCCTCGGTGCCGGACTCAGCGCAGCTGCCGGCCGCGCGCTGTGCGCAGACGCCGTGCAGGCAGATGCCTGGGTACTGCGCGTCGCTGGAGCATTCGGCATCACAGGAGCATGGGGAGCCGACCGGACGCGCGGTGACCGGCGCGTCGGCGCCCGCGTCGTTTCCGCCTCCCGCGCCGCCGCCGGAATCGTCCGAGCTGCAGGCAAAGGTGGTCGAGAGTGCGCTCGCCAAGAGCGCGAACAGTCCAAAGACAAGGCGTGATTGCATCGCCGGCTCCTCCAAGAAAATGGACCGCGCGCTGCGTCTGCGAGCATGCGGCCCCAACGGCGGCGGACACTGCCAGAGCCGGCCCCGCCGAGCCAGCCCGACGGGAAACTCTTGGAAAATAATGGTGTTTCGCCGCCACGCCGCGGCAGAAACCTCAGCGCGAGTCCCGGGCCTCGCGCTCCTTTTGACGCTGCCGCGCCTTGAGCTCCGGGGACTCCATCACGGCCATGGTCGCGAGTCGCGCGCCCTCCATGAAGTGCTTGACGCCCGTGCGCACCAGTTCCGGGCTGCTGTGACCGACGTTTGGGTAGCCGCGTCCTTCGGCGTCTGGCTTCACGTCGCCCCAGTTGGCGAACAGACGGCCCCAGTCGCTCTGCAGTGCTTCTTCGACGCGTGGCTTACCGAAGACGGGGTACCAATAGATGTCGTGATAGGTGACGCTGGCAACGTAGGCCCAAGGCGCCAACCAAGTCTTCAGGGACCACTCGATGGGCTTCTTCAGCGGCCCCCAGTAGATCCGATGCTGGTTCTTGGACGCGAAGGTCATGTTCTTGAACGGACCCTCGAAGTTCCAGTTCTCTTTTCCGGCGTCGAGATCGCCGACTAGTTCGATGTCTCGCACGTCCCCCGTGCCCAGACCCTGTTCGTGGGCAAGACGCACGAACTTCAGGTCGGCCATGGGATCGAAGCCCATGAGCTTGGCTGCAACGGCGTCGATGGCAACCTGATCTGAAGAAGCGAGCAGCACGTTCTTCACGTGGGGGATCATGCAGCGTGGCCCGGGGCCGTCTCCCACAAACGTGCCGTCCATGACCGCGAAGAGTCCTTTGTGGATCTTCTTCTGGATCATCAACAGGTCCACCAAGGTCTCGTGAATGACCGGGTGGGTCCAATGCCGGTGCTCGTTCAAAAGCCCACCAAATGCGTTCTTCATGGCGCCGGTGGTGGTCGTAAAGATGTGCGTCTTGATCGTCGGCAGGTGGATGATGTTTTCACCGATGAAGCGCTTCGGAATGCTGAAGCCCTTGGGGTAGACGTCGTTGAGACACAAGAACTTCTGGGTCAGGTCGCCGACGGCATCGCGCACGTCAATCCACTCTTCCCCCTCGTACAGGTGCACGTTGCGCAGGCCATGGGCCTGCACCACGTCGATTTGCTTGTTCTCGCGCTCACCGAGGTGCGCGTCGATCACGACGGTGCGGTTGTGGCAGGCGTGCACCAAGTTCGGGTCGTAGCCGTCCCGCTTCATGCCCCGGATCACGCCTTCGAGCTGCCAGGGCGTGGTGGAAGACCCCGGGTAGAAGAAGTGCCAGGAGATGTTGACTTTGAGGGCCGTATCCGCGCTCTTGTCGACGACCTCCTGGTAGCCCGCGAGGTTCATCACCCGGTGGTAGTCTTCTAGGACGGTGTCGGGGCGCGTGCGGACAATCGCAACTTTGGATCGACTCATGGCGCTGGATTTGCCGCGCTTTGAGCGCCGTCGCAAGTCCTAAACGGACTTTGCACGATATCTCCACGCGACGTGCACGCGCGCTGCTGAGTAGTTTACGCGACTTCTTGTTGGTCGCCAGCAGCTGCGCTCGCGCTTTGTTCGCCGTTATCGGCAGGCCCGGTCGCTGGCGCCGAAGAAAGCAACGCGCCGATGGTCGGCAAGCAGCCACCGCATGCCGTACCCGCACCGCATGCCGCGCCGACCTGCTCTGCAGAGCGTGCGCCAGCGGCAACGGCCTCCAAAACGCGACGGTGGCAAACCCGATGGCAGTGACAAACCAGCATGAACTCTCCTTGCCTCTCCAAAGCTAGCATATTGATAACGGTTTTCAATATCAAAATGACCTCTAGAAAACCCAGGGAAAATGAGTTGATTTGGGGGCGCTTTCCGCTTCCGCGAAGGGCGCGCGGCAGATAGCCTGCGCCCACCACGCAGGATCTGGCAGGAGAAGAACGATGCAAGGCGACCCAGCGATCATCGATGCGCTCAACGACGTGCTTTCGGCGGAACTCGGCGCCATCAACCAGTACTTCATACATGCCAAGATGTGTGAGAACTGGGGCTATGCACGGCTTGCCAAGCAGAAGCGCGCCGAGTCCATCAGCGAGATGAAGCACGCGGACAAAGTCATCGAGCGCATTCTCTTTCTCGACGGTACGCCCAATATGCAGAAGCTGGCCGCCGTGCGCGTCGGCGAAGACGCCGTCGAACAGCACGAACTCGATCTGGCGCTCGAGCTCGACGCGCAGAAGCGTCTGAACAAGGCCATCAAGCTCACCCATGACAAGTCCGACGCTGGAAGCCGAGACCTCTTGGAGCAGATCCTAGCCGAAGAAGAAGAGGGCATCGACTGGCTCGAAGCGCAACTTCACATCATCAAAGAGATCGGCAAAGAGCGCTACCTCGCCGAACAGATCAAAGAGTAGAGCGGTTCAGAAGGATCCGCTCGCGCCGAGACTGCGCGGCGTGACATGAAGTGAGATCGAGGCGGTTCGTGTGGCGCTGGCTTTGTCCGGCATGAGCAAGCCGAGCGCGCCGACTCCGATCCCGACGCCGACGCCGGCCCAACCAACGATCCGAACCGCTTTCCAGGTAGCTAGCGCATCGACGTCGGATTGTGCGGACGCACGCAACGCCGGAGCCGCAAACCGGCAACCGTCCGAGCCGTCGGGGATTTCGCAGTGCCCCGCAAGGTCGTCGCGCCGCCCGCTGATGGTCACGCTGGACAGCACCACGGTGACCGCGCCAGCGGCGGCCACACCAATGCCGACGCCAAGGAGCCACGGAGCAGCGTTTGACGGTTGTCTGGCCGCGGGAGGGGCGGCGTCGGGGGTGGCCTTGGGCGCGGCGCCCGGGGCCGCGTCGGGCTTTTTGGCGGTGTCCGCGAAGGCCAGGCGTGCGTCCAAGAAGGTTTCGCTGCCCGCGCTGACCACCGCTGTACGCACCACCCGGCGCTGGCCGAGACTGAGTTCCACGTTGCTGCTACCGGCAAAGACCACCAAGGGACGCGACAGGGGCAAGTTCGCACGCAGTCGCCCCGCGATGCGCACTTCGGTGTGGTCGGGCCCCAAAATATTGAGGCGCCCGACGCTGGTGGCATGCTCGCTCACAAAACCCCGAGCCTTGTCCGCAGCGCTGCCGTCAAGGCCAAGGGAGAGCGCAGACTCGAAGGCTTCGAACGCAAGATCGTGTTGCTGGATGCGGGCCGCAGCTTGACCCAATTCGTATTTGCACTCCTTGGTGGGCCGCAGCTTGTCCGCCCGGCGAAATCGCTCGAGGGCTTCTTCCCATGCGGCCGGGTCGTTTTCATCCAAGGCGCGTTCTTTCGCGGCGATGGCGTGGGCGAAGGCCGCGTCGTAGGCGTCTGCATGCGCCCGCGGGGCTGCACACAGCACGCAGATCGACAAAAGGAGCGCGCTGCGGAGGGAAGGGGTCACTGACATTTTTCGGCTGCGCAGATCATGCTCGCACATTCGCTAGACCGCGTGCACGCTGCGCCTTTGGGCTTGCCCTTGGGCGTGGGTGCACTGCTCAACGGCGGCAGCGCCGCGGCGGGCTTTGAAAGCCGGGTCTGTGGAGAACGGGGCGCGCTCGGCGCGGCAGAAGCGACGTCCGTGGCGGCGGCCGGCGCCGAAGCTTCGGTGTCGGGCGCGGGTTGCGGCTCGGGCAGGACGCGGCCCGCAAGTCCACCGGGCACCGCGGAAAGGGCCGCCTGCAGCAGCGCTGGCTTTCCGGTCAGGCTCCTGGACGCGAACAGGCCGAGCAGGCCACCCACGCATAGAGCAGCCACGGCGAGCAAAGGCCCGGCGCGTCGCCGCGTCGGCTGAGACTGCGGTCCTTCGAGCACCTGCGCTCCGTCGGATGCGGCCGCTTCTATGGGTGCGCCCGTTTCGGACGGCAGACTCTGTACCGCCGTGGCGGCCGTGACGCGCCCAGATTTGGGACCTGTGCCTCCGGCTGCGTCTTGTACGGCGGTCAGCAGTGCGCGGGCCGAGCGGGGACGTCGCTCCGGGCGAGTCGACAGCGCTCGCAGGATCACCGTCGACACTGCGCTGGGCACGTCTGGGCCTGGGGGTTCCGGATTGAGACGGGCCTCCACGTTGGTCACGTCGGTCCAGGGCAGCCGACCGACGAGCATGGCGTAGAGCAGCACGGCCAACTCGTAGACGTCACTGGCGATCGTCGCGGGCGCTCCGAAGAACCGCTCCGGCGCCATGGTCGCCGGCGTGCCCCGAGCCACTCCGGATTGCGTAGTCGTGGACGCGGGAGCCTGCGCGTCTTTGGCGATGCCGAAGTCCAAGAGCACGGCGCGGGTGCCTTCGTCGAGCAACACGACGTTCTCGGCCTTGAGATCTCGGTGCACGAGTCCGGCGTCGTGCAGGCAGCAGGTGGCATCGGCGATTTGTTCGAATAGTTCGATGGCCAGCGGGACGCCGAGCGCGCCGCCGTTGGCAAGGCGTTGGGCCAAGGTCTCACCGGCGTAGCGCTGCATGGCCAAGTACGGTGTGCCGTCATCGAGGAGCCCCGAAGCCACCACCCGGGCGATGCTGGGGTGGGTGACGCGCGCCAGCATGTTGGCTTCGTCCAGAAAGCGCTTGGCTTCCTTTTCGGTGAGTGCTGATTCTCGTGGCACCTTCAGCGCCAGGCTCTGACCGTCGTGTTCGGCTGCATAAACGATGGCGCTGCCGCCCTCGCCGAGGACGCCGGTCACCACATAGGGGGCCATTTGCCCCTGGAGCGCGTCCCGCTCGGCCGCCTGCATCGCCGAAGAATAGTGGATCGAGGGCTCAGAGCAACGCGTCGGCGCCGGAAGGCAGCACTTCTGGCACAAACCACACCGGCTTTTCCACGGACCGAGGTGGCATCAGCTATGCTCCGGGGCGCTTCGAAGATGCGCTTTACCCGAACGACCAATCTGCTTCCTATCACCGAGGCGGCGACGGCGGCCCGGCTGCGGGTGCTGCATGGCCCGGATACCGGCGTAGAAGTGGCGATACCGCCCGTGGGCCTGACCGTTGGGGCGGATGCTGCCGCGGACTTCGTGGTCAATGATCCCTCCGTTTCCCGACGCCACTGCACCATCGTTCCCAAAGGAGAGGGCTTCGAGGTCACCGACCTTGAGTCCCGAAACGGCACGTTCCTGGATGGCGTGGCGATTCAGAAGGCCGTGCTCCCCGTCGGCGCTGTGCTGCGGGTGGGTGGGACGCTGATCGGCCTGGTGCCCGCGGAGGAACACGTCGTGATCCCGCCGAGCGAGCGCTCGAAATTTGGGGCGCTTGTCGGTTCCAGCGTGGCCATGCGGCAGATTTACTCCATCCTCGAGCGCGCCAGCTTGGCGAGGGCGCCTATTCTGTTGCTCGGAGAAAGTGGCACCGGCAAAGAGCTCGCCGCCCGCGCCGTGCACGAACATAGCCCGCGCAAGGATGAGGCCTTCGTCGTGTTTGACTGCGGCGCTTCCAGCGAGACGCTGATCGAAAGCGATCTCTTTGGTCACGTGAAAGGCGCCTTCACCGGGGCCCACGCCGAGCGCCCCGGGGCCTTCGAGTCAGCCCATAAGGGCACGCTCTTTCTCGATGAAATCGGCGACTTGCCCCTAGCGTTGCAGCCAAAACTGCTGCGCATGCTGGAGACCGGCGAGGTCATGCGGCTCGGCGGGCGCAAGCAGGAACGCTTTGACGTGCGCATCATCGCTGCCACCCATCGCAAGCTCGACGAAGAAGTCGAGCGTGGGACGTTCCGCGGAGACCTCTACTACCGCCTCGCAGTCGTGGAGGTGCACCTGCCTGCTTTGCGCAAACGCCTAGAGGACGTGCCGGAGTTGGTGCAGGTCTTCCTAGAACGCGAAGGGAGAGGCGGCCAAGAACCTAGCGGCGAGAATCTGGACCGCCTGCTGCGCTACCACTTCCCTGGCAACGTGCGAGAGCTGCGCAATATCGTCGCCCGCGCGGTCGCCCTGGCGGCGCCCGGCGCCAACTTCGAGCAGTTGCCAATCTTGCTGAGCGGCACGACGGCCAAGCGTGACACTGAATGGGTCGCGCGCGCCGATCGTCCATTTCAGGAAGCCAAAGCAGAATTGGTGGCCCGCTTCGAGCACGACTACCTGAAGGATCTCTTGCTTCGGGCAGGGGACAACGTGTCTCAGGCGGCGAGGATCTCTGGCATTGAGCGCAAGCACTTATATAGGCTGCTGGAGCGTGCCGGGCTGGGCCGTAAGGCTGACTGATTCCGTTTTTCGACGCCGCGCCCGCGGTATGTAATACTTTTAAAGTTGCGTCATAAGCTCTGGATTGTACTCAGTTTCACCGCGCTCTTGGGTGCGGCGGGAGTGCTGTTGGAAGGAGCCGCGGCGACCGGGGCCCAGCGCCTGACCGAGGAGCCTACGGCGCACCGTGCGCGCAGACCTGGACTCTCCATGCGGGCGGTCGAAGCGACGCCGACGCACGAGGTGGAGGCGGTGCGCACGGTTCCGATGTCCGGCGATCTTCCCATCGTGGTGGCGGCTGGCCAGTCGGATCTCCCCATTGTTTATTTGCACGGCTTTTGCGGTGATCCTGCCCGCGCCAAGGAATGGGCGGCGTCTGCGCAGGCCCACGGCACGTTGATCGCTCTGCACGGCAACGCGCCCTGCGTGGGCAAGCCGGGCAGATACCGCTTCACCGCGGACATGAAGTACCTTGACTACCGCGTACGCAAGGCCGTCGGCGCGGCTGCGGCGGCAACCGGACGCAGCCTCGATGCCGAACGCATCGTCTTGGTGGGATACAGCGAAGGTGCGACGCGGGCCGAGCAACTCGCCTGGGTCTACCCGGAGCGCTATCCGCTGCTCGCCGTGATGAGTGGCCCCAGCGCCCCGAGCTACGATCGACTGCAGCGTGCTGAACGCGTCGCCATCGTGCGCGGCGCGAAGGAGTACACCAAACCCTACCGGCGTGCGGCGGGGCATCTCACTCGAGCGGGGCTGTCGACGCGCTACTTCGAGCTACCCGAGGCCGCCCACGGCGACTTCGGCGATGACGCGCCGCGGGTCATGTCGGAGCTCTTCCGGTTTCTGTTCTCGGACCTCGACTAGAATTTTAACGCAATAATTACAGTTGGTTAGAGCCTGAGGTCGCAGGTTATCCTACATTGTGAGTTTTTGTGTGTGCATTGTCTCCACAGTGCGCTACACCACCGCCCATGAGCCTACGGACATGGGGTGTTCTCTCGCTAGGTTTGTCGCTCGCCGCTTGTGCCAATCCGGTGGACGACCAGGGTTATGTGGACGACCAGGCGCCGCAGGGCGGCGCGGTCGCACCCGCTCCGGTGAAGGGCGGCTACAACGGAAACGTTGCCACCGACATGCCGAGTGACAATCTCGGCGGCGGCGGCGGCGGCGGCGGCGGCGGCACCGGCGGCGGCGGCGGCAGCGGCGCGGAGCCGCCGACCCAGCCGGAGCCGGGCCTTTCGGCGTACTACGATTTCGACTCTACCTCCGGTTACGTCTTCGACGTGTCCGGCTTCGGCAATCACGGCACCCCAACGCCCACCGGGGTCAGCTTCACGGCACCTGGGCGTTCGGGCCAGGCCGCCACCTTCACCGGAGGTCACGGCAGCATCGTGATCACGAGTTCTCCCAGTCTCGACTTCACCGTGGGGGCCAGCATCGAATTCTGGGTGCGCCTTTCGAGTGTCAGCTCGGGAACGATCCTCAGCCGCGGCTGGGGTGACAACGCGGTGCGCGTCCGCACCACCCAGGGCAACATTCAAGTCGTGTTTTCCCGCGCGAGCGGTGGCTCTGCGATCTTGACGAGCAGCGCCAACACCCTCGGCACGGCATGGAGTCACGTGGCGGTGGTCAACGACGGCGCCGAGCTCAAGCTGTATTTGAACGGCAAACTGGACTCTTCGGTGGTGGGCGGCAACATGGGCGCCGTCGTCTCGAACCTGGTGATCGGCAAGAACGAGAACACGGACACCGCGTTCAACGGCACCCTCGACGAACTGAAGTGGTGGGGCGTCGCGCGTACCCCCGCGGAGATCTGCGTCGATGCTGGAGGCACCCTCAGCGGCGCCAGTTGCTCTCTGCCGTGAGTCCAAACGCTGAAGCGATCGCCGTCGTCGGCGCGGTCGCCTTGCGCGCTGGCAAATGCCTGGTCGCCAAGCGCGGGCCGGGCGGGTCCGCGGCGCATCGTTGGGAATTTCCGGGCGGCAAAGTCAAAGCGGGGGAGAGTCAAGCCGAGGCGCTGGTTCGTGAAATCCGTGAGGAGCTGGAGCTGCACATTCGCGTTGGGGCGCTAATCGGTTCCGTCCGCGCGCAGGCGTCCACCGCGCTGATCGAGCTGTCGCTGTGGCAGGTGGAAATCGTCGCGGGCACGCCCGTGCTGCGCGAGCACGAAGAGGTGCGCTGGGTCGGTCCTGAGGAGCTTTCGGCGCTGGACTTCGCCGCGGCGGACCGTCCGCTGCTCGGTCGGATCCAAGGGCTGCTGGCGGTGTGAGATCCCCTGGCGCGGCTAATCGCGTCACGCAACTTGCCCTGCCAACCGGCGGTTGCCTGGGCCCCTTGGCACCGCGGCGCATCCAGAGCGCCCAGGGGCCGAGGCCACATCACTTCGGCAGGGACTTCTCGATGCATCGCTGCAGGCACTTGCCCTGGGGCTCGATGCATTCGGCGGGGCAGGTGGAGAACTGCGAGGTGCACTGGGTGCTGCAGGACCACTTGCCCCCACAACCCTGCGCACAACGGTTGCAGGACGTTCTGCAGCGCCCCACGCAGCCCAGACAGGTCTTGTGGCACTGCTGGATACAAGCTTCGTCTTCGGGATCCGGTTCCAAGCAGACATCGTCCTGAATCAAGCCGCAGGGGTCATCTTCACCGGCGCTTGCCGCACTTGCGGCGGGTGGTGAAACCGGGCTCGAATTGGGGGCCGTCGCCGGAGCCGCGCTGCCGGACGTTGCGGGGGGCACCGCCGGGCTGGGCGCGGGCGTTGGCGCGGGCGTTGGCGCGGACGGTGATCGAGGCGGCGCAGGTTCCGAAGTCGCGCTCGGCTCAGCGGGTTCACTGCCCGCAGTGCCCGCGCCACATCCACCCGACGCCGCGAGCCCAAACGGCGCCAACGTTGACAGTACTGTCGCGCAAACCCTGAACCGACCGGTGCACATCCGCCGAGTCTCCCTCGACGACTTCTGCAAGTACAGCGCCTAGCGAAACGCACCCGCAAGACCGGTCACTGGTTTCCTCATGACTGCAGTACACATCTTGACCGCGCCCTGGCCTAGGTGAACGGAAACGATTCAGCCTTTCGCCCGGACCGCTTGGCGACCTGGCCTTCGTGCCCTGACCGGCGTCGCTAGCCGTGGGCAGCCAGGAAGTAGATGGTGAGGCCGAAGATTGCGACCATGACGGCGGTCTCGACCCAGTTGACGAAGCCATCGTCCTGAATCGCCTTCCACAAGATGAGCATCGGCGGAAAGGCCATGATGATCACGGAAGTGGTTTCCAGATCGATGGCCAAGGCGAACTCGGGCGGGGCGGGTGTGACACCGGTGTGTGCGAAGAGGCCGATCAAGATGAGCACCAGCGGCAACACCACGAAGGGCACTTGAGTGACGGCGCCAGAGACGTTGGCCAGGGCGATGTCGTACATGCCCTTGGCGTGGGCGGCTGCAATCATGGCAGTGGCGCCGGCGGTGGCGAATACACTCAGGATCAGCGCGCCGAGCATCTCGGAGTGGCCAGCGGCAGTGAGCGCGCCGACCAAGATATCGGCGAAATCGCCGACGGCGTGGCCGCCGATCACTGCGGTGGCCACGCCGAGCAGGCCGTATCCGATGATCGCGCCGACGGAAGGGGCGGCGTCTGCGACCGCCTCTGCCTGGGCGGCCTTGGCCTTGTCCGCGTCCGTTTCCGAAGTTTCCGGCTCGGCATCGGAATTGGGTGCGATAGGCACCTGGATCTCGCCGGCGTTGTCCGTCGAACCTGAGAAGCGCTTGACCATCCGCGTCAGCGCCACCGCCATCACCGACAGCAGCGCGAAGCCGATGACGTAGAGGTCGATCGAAGTCAACGCCACCTTGTTGCCGTGGCCGTCGTCGAAGCTGTACATCAGGACCATCAGCAGGCCCATCGCCAGAAATGCGCCGCCCGCGCCAGCGTAGAGATCCGTCGAAAGCTTGACCAGCGGTTCCGGTAGCTTTGCGTGGCCCGTGGCGTCGCGGGGCAGCAAACCGCTGTAGATGCCAAAGGTCATGGCGCCAACGTGAAGGGTGAACGCAACCACAATGAATCCAACGCGCGGTTCCTTAGCGATGACGAAGCCCAGCATGACCAACTCTGGGACGTTGCTGGCGAGACCCGCCATCGTGCCGGCGACGAATTTGTTGAGGCGCAGCCGGGCCGCAACCCCCTCGACGCATTTGATCATTGCCTCGCAGGAGCCGAACACCACGGCCAGTCCACCTAGCGCCAACAGCGCCGCGACCAGCCAATGCGGCCCGGTGTGGCTCTTCTCCAAGGCGGTGGCCGCCGCCACCCCCACGAAGCCACCGACCAGGATCTTGACCCAGAGGTTCCCTTCCGTACCACCCGCCATTGGCGACGATACTAACCAGGCCTGACTCAAGGGGCCGGGGCATTTTCCGCCAACCGAGCGCTCGCGCCGCTTCGGCGCTACTTTCGTGCCGCTTTCGCGCTCAGTTCGGGGGCGCCGTCTCAAGCTTCCGGCCAGCATGCCGTTTGTTCGAGGTAGATGCGTATTCTGCTCCTGATCTCCCTTTGGCTCGCGCAGCCGCTGCCGACGAGCGCGGTCCAGCGTTGCAACACAAACTGTCAGAGTGCCCACACGGACTGCATTCTGGCGTGTGACGGCGATCTGGCCTGCGCGAAGCAGTGTCATCAGACCACGGAGAGCTGCGTCAAACGCTGCACCACGCCATAACGCCGCACCCCCGGACTGGCGAGGGAGGCGAGCATCCGATTGGTTGTTGCAGGCGAGCCCTGGCGCTTTCGTCGACTCGGACACCGACCCAGGCTCGAGAGAACCCGTCGCGGATGTGTAAATCCGCCCGGATATCGCTCTCTTTGTGAATTTGGTCTATGAGCAATGGGTGTCCGCATTGCCGCGCCGCACCCGATCCTGGAAGCTGGCCGCCGCGACGTTAGTGTCGATGGCTGCCCTCGGAGCCCTCACTTTGCCGCGGGCTTCTTCGGCGAGCGGTCCCGCTCGCGCACTGAAGCACGGGTTGGCGCTCGGACTCAGCGATCGTGCGGCAGACGCGGCCAAGCACATCACGGCACGCCGTGCGGCAGACGCTCGACAGGCGCATCTGGCACGCTCCATCCGCCGAATGCCGGACCTCACGCAAACTGCAGCAGATCTCGCGCTGCCGGGGGGGGGCAGCTCGTACTGCGGTCCCGTCGCGGTCTCCAATGCGCTCGCGGGGCTTGCGCAAGCCGGCACCCCACGGCTGCTGCCCGACCGGCCGACGCCGCGAGGGGCGCAGCTCGCGTTGGTGCGTCAGCTGGGCTCGGGCCGGTATATGGGCACTGGCGCCAATAGCGGCACCGGCGCGGCGGGGCTGATGGTCGGGCTAGAGCGCTATTTGCGGGATCGTGGTTTCGCTGCCGAACTCTCGTACCAGGGCTGGCGGGGGCATCCACGGCGTTTTTCCTCCGGCATCAAAGTGCCGTCCCAGTCGGCCATGGTTGCAGCCTTTGAAACGGGCGCCAGTGTCTTCGTGAACATCGGCTGGTACGCGCCTAGTCCGCGCGTCCCGGGGGTGTACCGCCGGCGCGGGGGCCACTGGCTCACCCTGGTGGGCACCGGCACCGACCCACGCGGCGATCGCTCTCCCGAAACGCTGGTGTTTCATGATCCGGCGCCCTGGGCCGGCGAAGAAGGGGCGCGCCATTTTGCATCCTTGGAGGCGCTCGGGGGCGGATGGCTCATCACCGAAGAGGGGCCATTTGCGTCTTCCGGCCACCACATCCTGCGCGGCGTGCACGTGAAACACCCCGGTGATGTCGCCATCGTCGATGGCATGGTCAGTCTCAAGGTCACGCATCGCGCGTCCGCCGCCAACCCCGAGTGACAAATCGCATCCAGACTTCTGTATCGCCGGCGACACTGGGCTACAGTCGGCCCCATGACGCTCGTTCGAACGCTTCTTGGCGCTAGCCTCGCAACCGCTGGACTGGTGCTCTTCTCGGCGTCTTGCGGAGGGCCCAGCCAAGTCACTTGTGGATCGGAACGCTGGGAAGGCCAGTGCCAACTCCGATCCGCGGTAAAGGTCCGCTCTGCGGAGTTTCCCGCACCCCACGTCGTGCTGGAAGTCATCTTCGCGCCCATCCCCAATGCGCAGTATCCAAACTTCACGCCGCCGGAGCTGCGGGAAGAGATCCAAGTCATGGCGAATCAGGAGATCGCGGCCCGCGAGCACCTGGAACGCCACTCACCGACGCAATGCCGCATGCAGCCGCCGCCGCCGGACACCTGCGTGCCTGGCAAGCTCGCTTTGAACATGCCGCCGTTCCAGGCCACGGGCGCGGATACCGTCACGGGCCCGGTGGGTTGCGCACAGATCGAGAACCACGCCACCCAAGATCGTGTGCACAACGACCTGGGCGCCAGTGAAACATTGCCGGAGACTCTGGTCTTTGCCGACGGATCTGCCGCGATCGCTGAGGAGTCCGCGCCGCTGTTGCAGACCCTCGCGAGCAAGATCGGCTCCGGCTCGGACGTGGAGTGTGTGGCAGTGGTCGGACAGATCGCCAGTGGTGAGCAGCACGCGCTCGCCCAGCAGCGCGCGCAAGCCGTCAAGGACGCGCTGATCGCAGCGGGCATTGACGGCGCACGCCTAATGACGATTGCCGTCACGCAAAACGTATTCGGCACGGGCACCGAGCGCATCGTCGACCCCAAGGCGCGCAAAGTCACCTTGCGCATCGTCTTGCGCAAACGTCAGTAGCTCCCGTCGTGACGGCGATTTTTCCGTTTCGCGAAGTACAGGAGCGATCTATCTTGCCTGCGGGTTCAAGGGGACAGAGGAGCGAGAGATGGCAAATCCGGTGCAGTGGTTTCAGATCCAGGGCAAGAACTACAAAGCGCTTCAGGCGTTCTACAAGAAGGTATTCGGGTGGAAGGGCTCAGCCACCCCCAACGGAGACGGCGGCATGATGATCGCGCCCGAAGCGGGAGGGATCCCCGGCGGCATCGGCCCGACCATGGACGGCTCCGCGTGTTCGAGCTCGGTGTACATCAGCGTCGACAATCTGAACGCCTATCTCAAGAAGGTCGTCAAAGCAGGCGGCAAACCAGCGATGCCGATCATGGATCTGCCGGGCGGGATGGGATCCATCAGCGGGTTCATTGATCCGGCGGGGAACTTCACGGGGCTGTGGCAGGCGGGCGCGCCGGCAAAGGCCAAGGCGCGTCCAGCCAAGAAAGCCAGCAAGCGCGCGACCCAAGCACGCGGGAAAAAGAAGACCAAGAAGGCGCCCATGAAAGCCGCCAAGAAAGCCGCCAAGAAAGCCGCGAAGAAGGCCCCGAGGCCCAGCAAGACGGCCAAGAAAGCCACCGCACCCCGACGCACGACCCGCCGCGCCAGCTGAGCGCCGCTGCTCGAGGCTGCCGGGGCGGGGCGATTCTCTCGCAGGCTCTGATCCTGGACGAGGCACTCGGCTGAACGCGGGTCCGATTCTTCGCCCTGCGCGCGCGGCCATGGGAGACTCCGCCTATGCGGCGCGGGTTGCAGATCCTGGGTTTGGGCGCGACGCTGGCCGCCACGGCGTGTCAGTCCGCAGACGCAGCGCCGCGCGAGCCGGCGGGGCGAAGCGAGACCCATCGCGCCAAAGGACGCCGCGTGCAGCACGCCGTCGCCGCGCCGTGCCCGAAGGAGATGGCGGCGATCGGCGCGGTTTGCGTGGATCGCTGGGAGGCTCATCTGGTCATCGTAGAGGGAGAGCGGACGGCGACGCACCCCCACACAAAGAGGCCACCGGGGCGCCAGGCGGGACGGGAGATCGTTGCCAGGTCAGCGCCGGGTGTGTTTCCACAAGCCTACGTCAGTCGTGTGGAAGCGAGCGCGGCGTGTGCGGCTGCGGGCAAGCGGCTCTGCACCTTGCGTGAGTGGTACCGCGCCTGTCGAGGCAGCTCCAAGGGGGTGTATCCTTGGGGCACCCAGGGGGAGAGTGGTCGCTGCAATAGCGGCAAGGCGCATCTCTTGAGCCGTCTGTTCGGGCGGGATTCTAAGCGATGGACTCTCGTCTCCCACTTCAATAGCCCGCTGCTGAACGCAGAACCGGGATTTCTCGCAAAAACGGGCGCCCACGCAGGCTGCGCGGCGGACAATGGCACTCACGACATGGTCGGCAATCTGCACGAGTGGGTCAGCGACATCGTCGACGACCAGATGCCGTCCAAGCTGCCTGTTCTTGAGGACATCGTGGGCAAGATCCGGATCAATCGCGGCAACGCCATTTTCATGGGTGGCTTCTACAGCACCGTCGCCGAGCACGGTGAGGGGTGCACCTATCTGACCCCCGGACACCAGGCGACGTACCACGACTACTCCACTGGGTTTCGCTGCTGCAAAGCCGTCGTCGCCGGCGCGCCTTAGCGCCGGATTGTCATCGACGCGATAGTTGCTCCGCATTTGCGGCCGCGCACCGCGGGCGGCGCTGGAGAAAGCAGCTCAGCCGAGCTTCTCCAGCAGCAGTTGATTGACGAGCTTGGGGTTCGCCTTGCCGCGCGTCTCGCGCATCACCATGCCTACGAAGGCGCCCAGCAGATTGGCGTTGCCGCCGCGGTAGCGCGCAACCGTTTCCGCGTTGGCCTCTAGGACGCGTTCGATCACGGGCAAAAGCTCCGCGCCGTCGGCGATTTGCGTGAGCCCACGTGCTTCAACGATCTGTTTCGGATTCCCCTCGGATCCGAGCATGGCGCGCAGGACCTCCTTGCCCGCAGCTCCAGTGATCGTGCCGCCGTCGACGAGTGCTACGAGCTCTGCGAACTCGGCAGGGCCGAAGGGCAGTGCGTGCACGGCGGCTCCGCGATGCGCACCGGGCAATTCGTTGACCAGCCAACTGGCGACGCTCGAAGGTTGACCGTGGTGCGCGCGAGCAAGCTCGAAGAACTGCAGCAAGTCGGCGTCGTCACCGAGCACGCGAGCGTCCTCGGAAGAAATGCCGTGCGCCTTGACGAGCGCCGCTGCCTCCGCCCGCATCGGCTCTTTTTGTTTTGCGAGCGCCGCGGACTTTGTCGCCGTTGCGGGTTTTTCCGTGGTGCTGGTTGCACGCGCCAACACCTTGGCCCAGGAGTCTTTGAGGGGCACGGTGCGCCCGAATAGTTTGTGGCCGTCTTTCTCGTCGACGAAGAAATAGCCGATACGTTCCAGCTGGAAGTGTGCGCCGGCCGGCAAGCGGCTCACCTCGGGTTCCGCTAACGCCGTCGTGCGAAGCAAGGACTCTGGGTTCAAGTCCAAGAGCGGGTCGCCACCCTCGACGCCGGGATGCTCGCAACGGAACAGGCGATCGTATAGCGCCACCGGGATCTCCACGGCGTCTTCGGCGCTGACCCAGTGGATGGTGCCCTTGACCCGAGTCGCGCGCTCCGCGTCGCTGCGCGGATCACAGCTGCAGAAAAGCCGACAGACGCGACCGCTGGCGTCCTTTTCGACTCGCTCGCAACGGATCACGTACCCGTGTCGCAGACGCACTTCCGCCCCGGGCGAGAGCCGATGGAAGCCCTTCGGCGGATGTTCACTGAAGTCGTCGCGCTCGATGAAGAGGCGATCCCCAAAGGGGAGGGCGCGGGTGCCGACTTGGTCGACATCTGCCGGCCACAGCGGAGCATCCAGGGTGTTTGGGGCATCCGCAGGGAAGTTCTCGATCCGGACTTCCAGGGGGTCGAATACGGCCATCAGCCGCGGAGCGCGGGGACTGAGGTCGTCACGCAGCGTATGCTCGAAGAGCGCGACGTCGACCGTGCTGTTGTTCTTCGCGACCCCGATGCGGTCGCAGAACTTGCGGATCGCCTCTGGAGTCACTCCGCGACGTCGCATGCCGGCGAGGGTCGGCATGCGTGGGTCGTCCCAGCCGTCGACGTGGCCTTTTTGCACGAGCTCCAGCAGCTTGCGCTTGCTCATGACGGTGTAGGTCAGGTTCAGGCGAGCGAACTCATACTGCCGCGGCCTGTGTTGCACGCGACAGTGTTCGACGACCCAGTCGTACAGCTCGCGGTTGTTCTCAAACTCCAAGGTGCAGATCGAATGTGTGATGCCCTCCATTGCGTCGCTAAGCGGGTGGACGAAGTCGTATAGTGGATAGAGGCACCAGCTATCTCCGGTACGGTAGTGGTGCGCATGCCGAATGCGATACAAAAGCGGATCGCGCATCTTCATATTCGGCGATGCCAGGTCAATGCGTGCGCGCAGCACGTGGGTGCCGTCGGCGAATTCCCCAGCACGCATTCGCCGCAGCATGGCTAGGCTTTCCTCCGCGGGGCGGTCCCGGTAGGGCGTGGGTCTGCCGGGTTCGGTGATCGTGCCGCGGTGGTCTCGAATGGTCTCCTCGTCGGAGCTGTCGACGTAGGCGTGTCCGTCTTCGATCAGCCCTTCCGCTAGAGTAAAGAGCGCCTCGAAGTAATCGGATGCGAAATAGGCATGCTCTTTCCAGTCAAAACCGAGCCAGCGCACGTCTTCTTGAATGGCGCGGACATACTTCTTGTCTTCGGTGGTCGGGTTGCTGTCGTCCATCCGAAGGTGACACGCACCCCCGTATTCGAGTGCAATGCCGAAGTTCAAACAGATGCTCTTGGCATGCCCGATGTGAAGGAACCCATTCGGCTCCGGAGGAAAACGCGTGACAATCCGTGTGTGTCGTCCCCGGGCGAGGTCCTCGTCGATGATTTCACGGATGAAGTCCCGCGACGGTGCGGCCACGGACGTATTCGGCTTGTCGACCATGATGTATTTTCCGTCGGGAAATTGACAACGCGAGCTGCGGCACAGGCCCGCAACTCGCGTGTGTCGGTGTGGGGCCGCGGTCTAGGCGGCCGCGACGTCGTCGGACTCGACGCTCTTTTTCGCCTCTTCCCATTTGGCTTTGGCGGCTGAGCCGAGCGTGACGCGAATGAAGTCATGCACGTCGACGAAGTCGGCTGGTTTGAGACCGGCTTCAAGCAAGCGGTCGCGTACCGCATGACTCATGGACAACAGGCGCGCATAGGTGGCGCCGTCCGGCGAGTTGGAGCAGGTCACACGCGGCGCCATGTAGCGGGCCTGGTCCCGGAAGCTGGTGGGGCGGATGGGAAGATGCTCGTCTGAGCGAACGAGCCCGAGCAGGACGGTGGCAAGCTGCCACGCCGGGGCGACGCCCATGGTCTTGGTGAGCAACTGCACCCAAGCCGTGACGCGCTCTGCGTCCCCATGGGATCCGTACAGCAAGTCCCGAAGTCCGGACGCGAGGTCCGTGTGATGCTTGGGGTCGATGCTCGAAAACGGCTTGAGCTGCGCTGCGCTCACCAAATCGGTACGCGCCATCACGGACTCAGCTGCCGCAATGATTTCAGAGGCTTTGTGCTCGACCAAGAGTCGATCCATATTCTCTTTGGCGAGGCTTTCCTTCGCCTCTGCGATCACGCGATTGCGATGACGCTTGAGGTGACGCTTGGCGCCTTCGCCACGGGTCTTTGCGAGCCACTGCGGGTCTTGAAAACCACCCGGGTACATCGCGTTGAACAGCCCCATTTGGTCATCCAAGCTCATGGTCGCGCGACCACTTTGCTGGCGCATGATGCGACGTGCCTCGCTGGCGTCTAGGTGACCCACCAGGGTGCGCACGACACTGCGTGCGTCATCGGCCGGCACGTCAATTTCTTCCATCAAGCCGAAAAAGCCCTCGGCCACGATGCGCAACTCCCCATCTTCGAACTGGTAGGCGCGCTTGACGTTGCGGTCCCACGCCAAGATGGCTCGGCCCCAATCCTTGCGCTTGCGATGACGGAAGAGCGCTGGAACGAAGGGAGTCTCGGGAGCATCTGCGTCTAGTGTGGTCATATGGCCTCCAATTGCTGCTTTTTGGGGCGAACCGGTGTCGATCCATGTCAGATCGTGCTTGTCCGTACTGGCGAAATCCGCCTGACACCGTCGAGTTTCGCGCAAAAGCGCTACTATCGAGCGCGCCGACCTTGTGGCGGTGGGCGCTAGCCCCGGCTGTCGGAACGCCTCACCATGAAGACGTTCATCTGACTGCCAAGATGGGAGTCATATAACACGGCTGGCCAAAATTGCAAGTCGCCGTCAGCCGGTGGGCCAAATTGAAAGCAATAGTCGGGCCAAGTCAAATGAGGCGCTTGCTACTTGTTTCCCCACACGATCGCGATGACGGCGACCAGCACGGCCAATCCGACGATGGCGAGCAGTGCCTTGGGAGTGGCCTTCTCGGGACCAGGCGCCAACAGCGGTGCGGACGGTTCTGACTCGCGGTCGAAGTCGGCGGATGAATCGACCGCTTGGCGAGCTTCGCGAACCTCGTTGCGCGCGGCCTTGGTGGCCTTGCGCTTGCGCGCTGTCTTTGGCTTCGGAGACGGCTTCACTTTGGGGCGCGCTGCTTCCGCTTCCGCGCGCGCCAGCTTTTCCGCGAGCGCCTGCTTGGCGGCGGCCTCGGCTTGAGCGCGGGCGAGTTCACGCTCCTTCTGACGCTCCGCGCGCCGCGCTTTCTTGGAGCGCCTGCTGGCCTGCTTGTTTTCGACCTGCGCTTTGCGTTTGAGGGCGCGCCGGGCGCGCTTGCTCAGGTGCGGGCTGGCGGTCTTGCGCGCCGGCTGCTCGCGCCGAGGGGTTGGAGTGTACGCGCTGGGGCGCGCCGCGGTGGCGGGGGGCTTCGCGCTCGCGACGGGTTTGGCCACAGGCGGCACGGGCTTCGGGCTCGTCGGCGCGGGGCCCGCGGCTGAAGCGCCGAGCTTCGGGCTCGTCGGCACGGGTTTGGCCACGGCAGGGACGGGCTTCGGGCTCGTCGGCGCGGGGCCCGCGGCTGAAGGGCTGGGCTTTGGGCTCAGGGCGGCCCTCGCTTCGGCGGCGGCCGAGAGCGGTTTGGCGGCGGCTTTGGGAATGGACTTCGCAATTGAGGGAGCCGCCGGAGCTTGGGGCACAACGGCGGGGGCAGGCGGGCTGCCCCAGGCGTCGTCAAGGTCCGGCATTGCGGGCGGCGGCACACTGGCGACCGACGCCGGCCCCGCGAGCGTCTTGGGGCCGGGCTTCGGTGCTTTGCTACTGGTGCGGTCCTCGGGGGCAGTGTCCCACAGGCCGTCGAGGTCGTCCGGATCGCTCATGTGGCCCGCAGGCTACAACTTCTTCGTGCCGCGGTCCTCAAAAGTGCGCTGGTTTTCGCCCGTGTAGACCTGCCGGGGGCGATGGATCCGGCCGGACTTGTCGTTGCGCTGCTCCATCCAATGCGCGATCCATCCGGGCAGTCGTCCCAGGGCAAACATCACCGTGAACATTTCCGTCGGGATCCCCATGGCGCGGTAGATGATGCCGCTATAGAAATCGACGTTGGGGTACAGCTTGCGCTCGACGAAGTAGTCTTCTTTCAGCGCCGCTTCTTCCAGCCCCTTTGCGAGATCCAAGAGCGGATCATTGATGCCCAGTTCTTCGAAGATGCGGTCGGCCGCCTTCTTGAGCAGCAGCGCGCGTGGGTCGAAGTTCTTGTAGACGCGATGACCGAAGCCCATCAGCCGGACGCCGTCTTCGCCCTTGCGCACCTGCTCTAGGAACTTCTTGTGGTCGCCACCCCGAGCTTGAATGGTCTCGAGCATCTCGATCACGGCCTGGTTGGCGCCGCCGTGGAGCGGACCCCACAACGCACAAATGGAGGAGGACAGCGATGCGAATAGGTTCGCTCCGCTAGAGCCCACCATGCGCATGGTGCTGGTGCTGCAGTTCTGTTCGTGGTCGGCGTGGAGGATCAGCAGCGTATTGAGGGCTTCTTCCAGAACCGGTGGCACCTCGTACTCTTCGGCTGGGACCGCGAACATCATGCGCAGGAAGTTGGCGGGCCATGAAAGATCGTTGCGCGGATAGATGAAGGGCTGCCCGATGGACTTCTTGTACGCGAAGGCGGCAAGGGTCTTGATCTTGGCGAGGATGCGGATGATGTTGCGGTCGAGTTCTTCCTCTGTCTCCGGGTAGAACGACGAGAGGCTTGCGGCCATTGCGGCCATGATCGCCATGGGGTGTGCGCCGGGCGGGTAGCCTTCGTAGAACTTCTTCATGTCCTCGTGCAGCAGTGTGTGCATGGTCATCTGCTGCCGAAACGCTTGAAGCTGCTCGTCGCTGGGGCGGCCGCCGTAGATCAGCATGTAACAGACCTCGGTGAACCGAGCCCGGACTGCGACCTCCTCGATCGGGTAGCCGCGGTAGCGCAGGATCCCCTTTTCGCCGTCGATAAAGGTGATGGCGCTCTGGCAGCTACCGGTATTGCCGTAGCCCGGGTCGAGGGTGATCAATCCCGTGTCCTTGCGCAGGTTGCGAATATCGATGGCGCGTTCGCCTTCGGTGCCCTCGATCACGGGCAGTTCGTATTCTTTTCCTTCGTAGATCAGTTTGGCGGTTTTCATCAGACACTTCCAAGGCTTAGAGCTTGTATTCGGTGCAGCCGGCGCTGAGACAACGCAAGTCCACGCTAGCGGCGCATCTTAGCCGAACTCATCGAGTCCTAGGCCAGACAAACCGACACAGCGCACGAGGGATATGACATCGGCCGTGCCGCTGCGGCGACTGACGGCCTGCGCCGTGCACGGAGTTCCGGCAAAATTGGCGAACTCAGCCCCCGCTGGGTGCACGTCGTGCGCGTCGGCGACGGCGGCGGCGCGGCCGCAGGGCGTCGAGCGCCGCTTGGGCTGTGGCGCGCTTCGCGCCGAGCAGGCGCTGGGTGGCCTGAAGTGCGTCCTTTCGGTGGGACAATGCAAGGACACGTTCGGCAATGTCCACGCGTACGCCCAGGGCGCCCACCCGGGGATGGCTCAGGGCCAGGAGCGCAGCGTCGCTGAGCTGCGTTGGCGCGTGCAGAAACGTGGCTCCAGCCATCGGGACCGGAATGGCCTCGTTTTGAAACGCGTTCCAAAGCGCCGCCCGCAGCGCGGTGTGCCGAGGTTTCAGTCGGTCTTTCAGGTAGAGCCAGCGGACACCGAGGGCTATCCGCCGGCGCGCGAGTTCCTCCGCGTCATCGGCGCCCAGGGCGGACAGCTGCGCTGCGACCGTCCGTCGCTCGACGCACCCCAGCGACACTCGCAGGGAATACAGCAGACCCGTGACAGCCGGGGACACCGGGACTCCAGAGTCCAACTGGCAGGGAGCGAGCAGGTCGGCAACTTGCGCGCGCACTTGGGTCACCAACTGAGACTGAAGCGTTTCGCGATCCAAGTTGGCACGGTCGGCGAGCAAGAGCCGCACGGAAGGATTGAGCAAATCATTGCCACGCACTAGCTGACCGAGGACCCCGTCGGACCCCACGAGTTTGCCGTCTGCTTCCACCAAGACGCCCGCCAGGGACGACCTCGTGCCCGCGCTGCGCTCCCGGCCGTCCCCGAATAGCTCATCGCGGAGTTGCTCCAATGCCCAGAAGGGATGGCTCTTTTCGGGCTTGATGGGCACCGCGCTCGCCCCTTTGCGCGCAACCACGAAGCGCTGCACCAGGCGCTCGTGCAAAGCGTCGCTGAGGCGGTCTTCGATCGCGTGTGCTTCTTCGCGGATCTGCGTTGCCTGCTCTGCCCAAGCGCCGTGGCTAGAGACGTAGGTCCAGGTCCGTACGAAGGCCATGCGACTCATCAATTGCTCGATATCGCCGTCGTAGCGGGCAAGACGGGCCAGGCGCTGGCGCAGAAACTCGGCAGATAAGCGGCCAGGAGGCGCCACCAGCTGTTCGAAAATCTCAGCGACCAAATTCGCGTGGTGCGACAGCATCAGCTGTCGATAGTCCGGGATCTGGCATAGCTCCCACAGTAGCGCGACGTGATCGGGATGTTGCAGGCGCGCCCGGATGTCCGCGCGGCGCGACAGCTCCAAGAGCGTGTCGTGATCTTCGGCCTGTTCGGCCAGGCGTAGGCCGGGCAGCACAGGCGCCTGCTTCAGAGACGCGAGCAGGGCGTCCACGTCGGTGAAATCCAGTGCCGGGTTTCGCCACTGCAGCACGCGATCTGGGGCGAAGCGGTGTGCTTCGATGGCGCGCGTCACTCCGCTGGGGAGCGGCGCTGCGGACTTAAGCGAGTTAAAGGTGCCGTTCTGCACGTGGCGCCCGGCCCGTCCGGCGATCTGAGCGAGCTCGGCCGGCAGGAGCTCGCGGAGCTCGCGGCCATCGAATTTGCGCAGGTCAGCGAAGGCCACGTGATTCAGGTCTAGGTTGAGTCCCATGCCGATGGCGTCGGTGGCCACCAGGTAGTCGACTTCCCCGGATTGGTAGAGCGCGACTTGAGCATTTCGTGCCCTTGGGCTGAGCGCGCCGAGCACCACGGCTGCGCCGCCACGGCGGTGGCGCAGCCGCTCGGCAATTTCGTAGACCCGATTCATGCTGAAGGCGACGACCGCGCTTCGCTTGGGCAGGCCTCCGAGTGTCGTTGGTTCCACGGCGCGCAGCTCAGAGAGGCGGGGGTGCTTGCGGAGCTCAGCGTGGGGCACGAGCGCGGCGAGTAGTGGGCGAATGGTCTCCGCGCCCAAGAACCAAGTCTCTCGGGTGCCGCGCGCGCGCAGCATCCGGTCTGTAAAAATATGCCCGCGTTCACGGTGTGCGGAGAGTTGGATCTCGTCGATGGCCAGGAACTCAACGGCCGTGTCGTGGGGCATCGCTTCGACGGTGCAAATCCAATAGCGCGCAGTCGGAGGGATGCGCTTTTCCTCCCCGGTGACCAGGGCGACCGCGTCCGAGCCCACCCGCAGTACCACGCGGTCGTAGACTTCGCGGGCGAGCAGGCGCAGCGGCAAGCCGAGCATGCCGCTTTCGTGGTCCAACATGCGCTCGATGGCCCGGTGCGTTTTGCCAGTATTTGTGGGGCCTAGCAGTGCGGTCACGCGGGTGGCGCCGGCGTCGTCCTGCATCTCGCACGGGTCATAGCACGCGGCCGGCCGGCGATTTGCTGCGCGTAGCGCTTGCCAAAGGCCGGCTTCGGATCCAAGTTCTGCCCGCGACCATGAACGCGAGCGACTTCGTTTTTTCCGGGCTTATCCTAGCAATCGTTGGATTTCAGATCTGGCTGACGCGCCGCGTTTGGCGGAGCAGCATGTTCGACCGCAGCCAAAAAATGAACCAATCCAAGGTGATCTGGCTGCTACCCATTGTCGGCGCTGCGCTGGTATTTGCGTTGATGCCGCCGGACGACGACGAGCGACAGCCGCCCACGATCAGCGCGTAGAGTCCGGCGCTCGCTTCGCTGGCGCCTCTTCCTGCGCAGCGTCTTCGTTGGCCTGTGCTGACGCCTCCCCCTGTGCTGCGTCGTGGTCCGCCTGCGCCGCTGCCGGCTTTTCCTCCCCAACGTTTTCCTCGGGCGCGTGGGGCGAGGGCGATTCTGCGGCCTTGGGCCCGCCGGCGTCCGACGGCGCAGAGGATTGTGCGTCGCTGGTTGTTCCGGCGCATAGGGGAGGCTGGTCGGCCGGCTCCGAAGCGGGGGATCCCGCTGCGCCCGGCTCGGATTCGTCAGCGGGGGGATCGACGCCGCTATCGGGCGGCATCCCCACGACTACCTCCGGTCCGCCGGCGCCCGCCGCGACCGCATAGAGGTTGCTCGCCTTGTAGTGCCGCACCGCGTGCGAGAAAAAGATTTTCAGTACCGCGGCGGCGGGCACCGCCATCAGCACGCCCAGAAACCCGAAAATCTCGCCGCCGACAAAGAGGGCAAGCAGCACCCACACCTCGCGCAGACCCACGCTTTCCCCCACGATCCGCGGCGTGATCACGAATCCCTCGAGGGTTTGCACGATCGCATAGGCCGCAACGACCCCGATGATCTGCACCCAATCGCCACCGCCCAGCAGCGCCATCAGAAGCCCCGCGACCACAGCAAATGCACTGCCCACATAGGGCACAATGTTCAAGACGCCCGCCGCGATACCGATGGGCACGGCCAGGCGGATGCCCAGAACCGCGTAGGCCGCGGCGTACAGCACCGCCAGGATCGCCATGACGGTGAGTTGTCCGCGCACGAATTGACTCAGGACAGTGTCCACTTCGGAGGCAACCGACGAAACGCGCTCGCGATGGGCGAGGGGGATGAGGTCTTTGATGCCTGCGATGATGCGATCGAAATCGTTCAGCAGGTACACGGCCAGGATCGGCACGATCAATGCGGCGAAGATTGCGCCGATTGCAGAAAACGTTCCGCCGATGACGGTCTTGAGCACGTTGCCGACGGGTGCCAACGGCACCTTGCTCAAGGCGTCGGCGTTGGCGCGGAGCTTTTCTATCCACGCGTCCGACGTGCTCGGCAGTGTGATGCCCTGCTTGGTCAACCAGGGTTGCACTCGCGCCAAGGTGCGGGTTGCGTGGTCCGGCAGTTCTTTGGTCACCGTGACGATGTCGCGCACCACATCGGGAATGACCAACAGTGCAAAGGCCGCTACGGCCATGAAGAAGCTGCCGATCACCACCCCAACGGCGGCTCCGCGAGGGAGCTTCCATCGCTCCAGGCGGTCCACGAGCGGGTCCAGCACGTAGGCGATGGCAAACGCCAGGAATATCGGCGTGAGCACTTCCCGCCGGAGGGGGACCAGGGCGCCGACGCCCAGCACGCTCAGAAGCGCGATAGCCCCCCGGCCAACCACCAACTCTCGCCGCTCTACCCTCACCAACTCAGTTCTCTATCACGACGCGGCTACGCGGCGCGAGAACTCAAACCCCTGGGAGATCTACTTTTTGGCCGGCCTTGTCACTCAGCGTACGGGCGGCGGGCCGCAGTCCACGAAAGTGCCGATGGTGGTGTCGATGCGGAAGTTGGACTCCGAGGTGTGTCGCTCCGCGAAGAAGAAGTCCAGCGGGTAGACGTTGCCCTTGCTGATCCCGAGCTTGGAGGCGTTGGCGTCCAAGTCGATACTGGCGTTCATCGCGCCGTGAACGCCGCCTAGATCAATGCCGAGCTTGCCGTTGACGTAGACGAACAGATCGTCATCGCCCGTGAAGGTGAACACTTCGCCGCCGGTGTAGATGAACTTGGTGTGGAGCTCGAAGGTGAAATGGTAGTTGTGCGAGTTGCCCTCATTGCCGAAGAGTTGCCCGTCGATGGGGAAGAAGGCGTTGTTGTTGTAGGTCCACACGTTGCCGGAGGCATTCGTGAGTTGGATACTGTGTAGCTTCTTCTGGCTCTGAGCACTGTCCCGGAACCACTCGTCAAAGGCAGATTTGCCCGTAGTCGTCGGATTGCCCGACTGGCCTGCGTACTGCGGTTTTCCGTCGCCGCCCAGGTCGGGAAGAACGATGCCGGGGTCCACTTCGATCTTGTATTCGAAGTCCGGATGACTTGCTTTGAAGTCGCGGATGGTGCCCGTCAACGTACTGCCGCACAGGTCGTTGCCCGCGCCACCGGCCCCAGCCCCCGCGCCGCTGCCCGACGCTGCGGCGCCACCCGTGCCGATTTGAATCGCGCCGCCGGAACCGTTTTGCGCGCCGCTACCTCCCTTGCCACCGCCGGAGGGACCGAAGGGATTCGAGGCCGTCCCGTCGCCGTCGTCGCCGCCGCAGGCCGCCAGTAGCATCGACAGAACAAGTACGAGTCCCCGTTGGTTCATTGTTTGAGTGTAGCAAAGCGCGTCGACCGGGACGAGCGGCCCGTCGCTTTACGGAGGGCCGAGCGCGCTGTATTGGTCAGCGGCGTGGCAGAAGATTCAACATGGGTGGAGATTTTCACTGACGGTGCGTGTTCCGGCAATCCGGGCCCCGGCGGGTGGGGTGCTCTGCTGAACTACCGCGGGACCGAACGCGAGTTGTGCGGCGGTGAACCCGACACCACGAACAACCGCATGGAGATGCTCGCGGCCATCCGCGCGCTGGAAGCGCTCAAGCGACCCATGCGTGTACAGCTCTACACCGACAGCGTGTACTTGCGCAGCGGGGTGTTGGAGTGGCTGCCGCAGTGGAAGAAGCGCGGCTGGAAGACGGCCGCGAAGAAGCCGGTGAAGAACGTCGATCTGTGGCAAGCATTGGAAGCAGCCATGGCGCGGCATCAAATCGAATGGCACTGGGTCAAGGGGCACGCCGGGCATCCTGGTAACGAGCGCGCTGACGAACTGGCACGACGCGGACTCGAAGCGGCTCGCTGAAAGCGGTTGCGCCGGGCCGGCGAAGCCTGGCTTCGCCCCGGGCGCGTGCGGGCGCTTCTGGCGCTAGGCCCCAAATTGTCCTGGGCGGAGACCGCGGACTTGCGGCCAGGGGCGTTTTGTCAAAGAACTGCGCCATGAAATCGCGAACTTGGACGATCGCTCCGTGGATGCTGCTGGCTCTGGGCGGAGCACTTGCCTTTGCGTGCGGCGACGGCGAAGAAGGCGCCGGCGCTCCCGGTGGGCAAGACGCGGGCATGGACGCAACCGCGGAAGCCGGGGACGCCGACACCGACGCGGGCAAGGATCCCGGCATCTGGGGCGACCGCACACCGGTCACGGAGTCGCCTGCGATCACGGGCTTGAAGGCGGCCGTCAACGCCGTCCGCGACGAGTTTGGCATGGTGCATATCTACGCACGCAGTCCCGAGGACGCGTTTCGCGTGCAGGGCTACATGATGGCGGTGGATCGCGCCGGACAGCTCGAGATTGCCCGGCGCTCCGCCAGCGGCCGCGTTGCCGAAATCTATGGCGGCGCTGACGCAGGGCAAATTGACGACGACATCACCATGCGCGTCATCGGCATGCACCGCGCGGCGCAGGCCATCTATGACGCGCTCGACCCCCAAAGTGACGAGAAGAAATGGCTCGATGCGTTTGCAGACGGGGTCACCCAGCACTTCAGGGCGCTGCGGGAGGGCAAGCTGGAACTCGCCCAGCCCCTCGGTGGACTGCAACCGAAATTCTTCACGGACTGGACGGCCGTGGACACCCTCACCATGGGGCGACTGCAGTCCTTTGCCCTCAGTTACGACGCGGACTCGGAGGTCGGTCTTTCTAGCCGGATCGAGGCGTTCCGCACCACGTTCAACGCAACTTCGAGCGACCCGCTGGCGGTCAAGCGCAAGGACATCCTGATCGATCTGATGCGATTTGCCCCGCCCGTGGCGAATACGCCGCTGCCCACCTATCCCGATGAGGCGACGCCCGCGCCCAGCGCCAAATGGCAAGCCGGACCCACGAGCCGCAAGCCACAGCTCGGGTTCAAGGCGCCGGCCGCCGCAGCGCGCATGTCCGCGGGGCTGCGGGCACGAGTGAAGCCGTTCTTTGACTCTATCCAGCGCGCCAAGGACTTCCTCGGCGGCGACGAATTTGCCGGTTCAAACAACTGGGCAGTCGCGGGCTCGAAGACCGCGAGTGGGAACGCCATCGTCGCCAACGACCCGCACCTGGGGCTGACTTCGCCGATGGTGTTCTGGCCGACGCATCTGGTCGTGAAGAGCGACGATTCGAAGCAAGACATGGAGGCCATCGGAGTTGCGTTTCCCGGCATCCCGGGGGTGATCTTGGGCGCAAATCGTCATGTGGCCTGGGGAGCGACGACTGCGGGCTATGACGTTTCCGATGCCTGGAAAGAGACGGTTACAGCCGACGGAACCGGCGTGATACTCAAAGGCAAACCCGTCGCGTTCCAGAAGGTTAGCGAGACGATCAAGATCGCTGGCAGCGCGGACTACACCTTCGACGTATTGGTCACGCCGCACCACGGATCGATCGTGCCGGAGATCAAGGACCACAAAGCGGAGCCCATCGTCGCTGGCGGCGAAGCCATCAGCGCACGCTGGACCGGCCAGGCGCCAACCAACGAAATCGAGGCGGTTCTCGGCCCGGCCACCGCGGAAACCGCCCACGAGGGCCCGGCGAGCAAGACGCGGTTTGGCGGGGGGGCGCCAAACAGGAGGCTGGCGGGATCCACCGGCGCCCCCCCGCTGACGGCCCCCGCGGCGCTTCCCTACCGAGATAAGAAGGCGTTCACGTGGGATCCCGCGACCTTCAGCGGCAGTTTGCCGTGCATGCTGCTCGACGGCGCCAGCGGGGACCATGAGTGGACCGGGAGCATGCTGGAAGAAAAGTACCAGCCGAAGATCACCGCGCCGAGCAAGGGTTGGATCGCCACAGCGAACACCGACAACGTGGCGTCCACCATCGACAACGATCCAAGCAACGACAAATTGCCGAACGGGCAGCCCTTCTATATCGGTTGCGAGTTCGCCCAGGGTTTCCGTTTGGGGCGCATCGAAGAGCGCTTGGCAGCGGAGGCGCAGGGCATGACCGCCGCCGGCATGGCGGACATCCAGGCCGATCACAAGAGTGGTTTGGGCGCGCGGCTGACCTCGCACTTCGTTGCCGCGTTGGAGCGCGCGGAAGCCGAACGGCTGTCACCGGGAACCCATCCGAAGCTCGCTGCGGCGGTGGCTGACAGCCGCTACGCCGGCGCGAAAATCCCGGAGATCATCGGAGAGCTGAAGGCTTGGGGCACTGCGGGATACTCCGCCGCGGCGGGCGTCGATCTCGATGATAACTCTCTGACAGTTCCCGCGGCCGAGGCCGCGGACGCCAAAGCCACGATGATCTTCAACGCGTGGCTGGTCCGCGCTGTGGGCCGGGCCCTCGCCGATGAAGCGGAGGCCGAAGGCGAGGGCAGTGCCGGCACGAACTTCACCTTGCGCGCTTTCATTCGCATGTTGGAAGAAGATCCCACCAAGCTCGCAACTTTCGATGCCGCCACCGGCGAGAGCGCGCTGTGGGACGACATGAGCACCGCGTCCGTCACGGAGACCAAAGACGACCGCCTGATCGTCGCGCTGCTCGACGCAATCGCGGATCTGGACGGGATCTTCGGCGCGGACCGCAGCACTTGGCGCTGGGGTGACCAACACCGCGTGCGATTCAACTCCCTCATCTCTATTTGGCTCACAGCGCAGCCCTCGGTGTCGGATCCCACATTCCCCAACGGCTTCCCGCGCCATGGGGATCAGTGGGCCGTGGACGCTTCGAATTTCTCGATCGTGCGCAAGCCGAGTGACAAGCTGAGCTTCGGTTACGGCAGTGGTCCGGTCCAGCGCTTCGTCGCGGAAATGACCAAGTCCGGCCCTAAGATCAAGAACGCGCTGCCCGGCGGGGCGGTGCTCGCGATTGCGAGTCCGTACTTCGCCAACGAAGCCGACTACTGGCGTAAGAACGACAGCCACGCGATCCCCTTCGAAATCGACGACGTGGAAGCGTCCGCCAAGGCGGCGCCGCTCAAAGAGCACTACCTATTTACACCCTGAACGGGATCGCGGCTCCCAGAGCCCGGCTAGAGCCGGCCGAGAACGCTGACGCTACTCGGCGTCACCCGCAGGGAAAGCTGGCTCTTTTCCCGGCGGCCCTTGTTGTCCAGGAAGATCCAGGTCACGCCGCCAGCGGTAACGACGGCTCCCGCGATCAAAAACACGTTGGCTGTCGAAGCAAGACCCTCGGCATCTCGGAAGGTTTCTGCCGCCTTTCGTTGCACGGGTTCCTCCTCCGCGTCTCCGCGTTTGCTCTTCGCCTGCAGTCCGAAAACCGCGCCGGCCCCCATGGCGCCGACGCCGACGCCCGCCACGACCCAAGGCCACGGGCTGGCGGAGGGAGGTTCTGCTTTCGGCTTCTCTTTGGGGGGCGGTGGTCGGTTCTTCTCTGCTTCCAGGCGCTTCTTTTCTGCTTCGAGCTCTTGGCGCTGCTTGAGTTCACTGCGCATGGTCGCGATGCGGCGCTCCAAGGCACCGCGGTCCTTCGCGTCCGGGGACTCGGTCAGGTACTTTTCGTAGGCGGCGATGGCCTTTTCGTACTCGCCGAGTCCGTCGTAGGCCCGCCCCAAGTTGTAGAGCAGCACCGGCTCTTGATGCAGCGCGTAGGCCTTCTCCAATAGCGCGGCGGCTTCGTCGAATTTGCCCTCACGGTAGCGCTCGCTACTGTCTTCGAAGAGTTCCAGGGCCTGGGCCTTGGGACTCTTGCCTGCGGCCGCGGCGGGGGGCGCGGTGAGCAGCGGCGCCAAAGCCACACAAATTGCTAAGCAAATTGAACGACTTACAATGGTTGTTTGCCCGGCTGGCATTGCGCTAGCCTTATACCTTATCAGGGAAAATGGGTGCCGAGGAACCAGAAGCCACCGAGACGCTCGGTCGCTATGAAGTAGCTGGGCGCCTCGCCATGGGCGGGATGGCCGAGATCCTCCTCGGGCGACTCGTGGGCCCCAGCGGGTTCGAGCGCCCGGTCGTGATCAAGCGGATCCTACCGCATCTGGCCGCGGAGCCCAGTTTCGTCAGCATGTTCCTAGACGAGGCGCGGCTGGCCGCACGCATTCGTCATCCCAACGTGGTGCAGGTGCACGAGCTGGGCAAAGAAGACGACAACCTCTACCTGGTGATGGAATACCTAGAGGGGGAGAACTCCGCCGGCGTGGTGCGCCGTGGCATGTCCACAAAGCGTCCCACGGATTTCGCGATGATCGCCTTTATCATGGCAGAGGCGTGCGCTGGCCTGCACGCGGCGCACGAGCTCAAGGACCCTGACGGCAGCCCCCTCAACCTCGTCCATCGCGACATTTCCCCGCAGAACATCTTCGTGACCTACGCGGGCAGCGTGAAGGTCCTGGACTTCGGTATCGCGAAGGCTGCGGACCGCATCACCCAGACGGAGGCCGGCCAGCTCAAGGGCAAGTTTGAGTACATGTCGCCAGAGCAGTGTCGCGGAAAGCCGATCGATCGGCGCAGCGACGTATTCGCTCTCGGGATCGTGCTCTACGAACTCAGCGTGCGAAAGCGCCTATTCAAGCGTGGGAGCAAGCTGGCCGTTCTCGACGCCGTGTGTCGGGCTCCGATCCCGCGCCCTCGGGACAAGCTGCCCGAGTATCCTGCGCCCCTAGAGGCGGTCTTACTCAAAGCACTCGCGCGGGACCCCGACGAGCGTTACGCGACCGCTGCAGAGATGCGGCGCGCGCTTCTGACTGCCATGCGCGAGATGGACGCGCCACTGCTGCCCGAAGAGGCGCTGGCGAATGTGATGCAAGAGATGTTCGCCGACCGCGTGCAAGCCAAGAGCGACATGTTGGCGCGCTTGCGCTCGGGTGCTCGGATCACCGAGTTGCCGGCAGCGGAGACGGACAGTGGCGTGGAGATGCCGGAAGTGGATCCGGGCGCGCAGTCCATTCGAGAGCGTATCGAGAGTGGGTTCAGTTTCGGCTCCGTATCCGGAAGTGCGGACCCCTACGCCACAGAACGTTCGCGCGCGCGCACTGCTCGAATAGTCTTTCTCGGCGGGGCAGTGGCGGTTCTGTCTCTGGCCATCGGCGTCGTGGTGCTGTTGTTCCGCACCCCCGAGGCTCCTCCATCGTTGCTGGCCGCCTACGGCAAGAACCCGCTGCAAGACGTGACCCGGCTGGCGACGCCGCCGCCGAAGGTATTTGTAAGCATCGCGGTCGAGAGCACACCGGCCGGGGCGGCGGTCTGGGCGTTTGGCAAGAATCAGGGCAAGACACCCTTTGAGCTCAAATTGGAAAAGAGCGACCGCCCGATCGAAGTCAGCATTCGCCTTCATGAACACGCCGACGTGATCGAGAAGATCACCCCTGACATCAACCAACGGGTTCGCGTTTCGCTGAGCAAGAAAGACGAGAAGCGGGGGAGTTCCCGGGTGACGGTGTCGCAGCCGAAAGAGGGCGGTTTTCGTCGCTTCGACTGAGCGCAGGGGCGGGTCCTACGTGCCGGGGACGGCTTGGGCGGCTTCGATGCTAGCGGCGTCCGCGGCGGCCTCGCGTTCGTAGAGTTGCGTGAGCAGGGTCGCCAGGAAGCGCATGAACGCCAGGCCGATGTCGAAGTTGTCCTCGAGCATGTCGATGAAGTTCTCGGTTTCGGCGCGGAGCCCCACGACCTGCGTCTCGGCCACGGCGTCGTAGCTGCGAGGCGCACGGCCCAGTGCCTCGGACAAGCCCAGCACGGAGTCGTGTCCCATGCGAAAACTGCGTTTGCCGTCAGGCGCGGAGCACGCGACCACTCCGTGCACGAGGTGTAGCCCCCAGTCCGACGGCTCTCCAGCTCGCCATAGGATAGAGCCTGGCTCGTAGCGCACCTCGACGTAGCGGCGTGCCAGCTCCGAGAGCGGGTCCAGGCTGGCCTTTCGAAAGGGGCCGTTGCGCCGCAGCAGCACCAAGCGCTGCACTAGGTCCAAGGGGTAGGGGACAGGCGGTCCAGGCGTGGGTTCGGTGCGCGACAGCAGCCCCCGGGATTCGAGGCGCTCCTGCTGCTCCGCGATCTGCTTGGACATTTGGCGGATGCCCGCTTCAAGTAGCGAAAAGTTGTCCTCCATGGCGTCGAGCAAATCGTCCGCGCTGAGTTCCAGGGCCACCACGTCGGTTTCTGCGCGCGCTTCGGTGCCCTCGGGATCTTTGGACAGCACCGGCAGAAACCCGACGGCCCAAGGCGGCTCGATGAGCTGCATGATGCGACCGCCGCGACGTGTGGAGACCGTGCCTTCGACGATAAAGTAGACGTGGGCGGCTTCGCGTCCCTCTTCGAGCAAGCGCGCGCCGCGTTTGAAGTAGCGCTCGTGGGTGTTGTGCGCCATGTGGGCGAGCTCCGAGGGTGGCAACGTGCCAAAGGAAGGCAACGTGCGCAGATAGATCAAGCGCTCCACGGGGCCCACATAGCGTGCGTCCGTGTTCATGCTTCCACCAACTTCGGCCCGGTTCGCAGGAGGTCGAGGGCGTTCTCTGCGATGCGACGGCTTGCCGGGGCGCTCTCGGTCTCCAAGGTGGCTTCGATGTGTGCCTGCATGCGGGAAAGACCCAACTCGGCCGCGTGGTACATGGCGAGACTGCGGATCGATTCGCTGTTTACTCCAATCAGCTCATGCAGCGCCGTCTCGTAGTTCTTGTGCACGGGGGTGTGGAACGGCCCTGCTGCGCGCAACCGCACTTTTGCCGGGGCCTCGTCGACCAGGCCCAGCACCGCGTCCCGCAGTGGCCCGCTCAAGAGGCTCTCAAGCAATTCGCGGCTCGAGGCCCGCACATCGGCGCGGCGACTGCGCAGTCCGCGATAGATGGTCTCGATGTTTTCCGAGTGCTGGCCCAGGCCGATGAGTCGAAACAGACGCTCGATGCCGTTGGTTTCCTTGTCGAGCAAGAGCTGCAAGAGCAATTCCTGGGCGTCGGTCTTGCGTGCGTCCGATTCGCTGGCGCCCACCTCCAAGGCGGCCCGCCACTCCACCAGTTCGTACATGCGGGAAACGGTTCGCTTGATGAGTTCATCGATCACCGCAGAGTCGAAGGCGAGATCCGGGTGTTCGACGCGCAGTTTGCCGAGTGCTCGCAGCAGCTTGTAGCGCACCACGCCGTCTTTTTCGGCTGCGAACTGAGTCAGAAGCGCGGGTGCCGCGCGGGTTGCGTCGAAGCGCATGATGGTGCGTGGCAAGTGGCGCCGAACCGGGAGGCTGCGGTTCTCGTCGGCCAGGGCACCTGTCAGATAGGACAGGGCGGTGTCCCCCATAGCGACCAGGGTGGTGCGCGCTTCCCCGCGCAGTTCCCGTTGAGGCAGCATATGCATCAGAATCGACAGATAGCGGGCCGTGGGCGCCCGGGCCATGGCGCGCAGGGCAGCGAGCTTGACCGGCACACTGTCGCTCTTGCCGAGGCGGATCAGGACGTCCTCGAATAGTCCCGCGGGGCGCGCGGCAATCGCTTCTGCCAGCGCGGTGAGCGCAATCGGGTTGCCGTTTTCGAGGGCCGCATCTAGGCGCCGTTCTGCCTCGTCTTCGGAGAGCCAGTTGGACGCCACCAGTCCCACGAGCGCCGTCAGCGAGAGTGCGCGGCAATCGACGTCCAAGAACCTCTCGAGCTGGGCCTTTTTGGGCCGCACCGCCGCGACGGCCCGGAGCGCCGCGGCCCGCACGTCGACTTCCGGTCGATCCAGCAGGCGTTCGGCAATGACTAGGAAATCCTCGCGTTTCTCCTGAGCGAAGATACCCAGAGCGTGCACCACAACTTCCGGCGAGGGGTGGTACAGGATCAGCGCGGGGATCAGCCGCCCGCGCCCTTCGTTCTGGAGGTAGTCCAGGGCCGCGACGACTTCCAGGTCGCTCGAGCTGTTGAGGGTCGCGATGATGCTCTCGAGGGAAGAGAGATCGAGATCGGGAAACGCCAGCTTGGGTTGTGCGGCAGAATCCTGCAGGGTCTGGCGGAATAGATCCAGGTAGTGCCGGCGCATGTTCATGGCGACCGCGAGCCAAGCCAGGCACAGCACCACGACCGCTACGCCAAAGACGCGCGGGGATGCCCCTGCCCAGAGTGCCACGAGGATGCCCAGGGAACCCACCGCTTGGGCGCCCCGCTGGATCACGACGTCGATCGTGGTCTTGGCTCGGGCACGCGCCCGATCGGACATCGGCACGTACAGAAGCTCGACGCTGGTGCGATGCAGTGAGTAGCGCAGAGTTCCGTCCAGGCCCTTCAGAGCCATTGCCGAAAGCAGGCCGGCGGTGATGAATAGGCCGACGCCGCCGCCCAACAGCCCGAGCGGCAATAGGACCAGGGCGCCCGTGACGCCTAACACTTGGATCGCCCGTTGGACCAGGGCGAGTTGCGCGACCAGGGAAAGAACGTTGAGCGCCAGGTAGGTCAGGGCGAGAAACTCGCCGAGCTCTGCAGCGGGCACGTGGGCCGCCACCGTGCTCTTGAATGCGTAGTCGACCACTGTGAACGTGATCGCCGCCAGCAAACCCAAAAGCGCCAAACGGGTCACATAGGGATTCTTTGGCAGGTTCGGTCCGAGCTTTGGCACGGCAGCTGGGACTCGATCGATGCGCCCTTGCGCCTTGGAAAGCATGCGCGGACCCAGGCTCGCGACCGCAAAAAATGCCGCGGCGGCCAAGAGCAAGTACCGGGCGGGCACCCGGGCGGCCAGGAGGCCGGCGATGGCAGCGCCACAGACGGCGCCCAACACGCCTGCAGTTCCCACCAGGGCGTAGACGCGCTTCGCTTGCGTGACCGTGAATCGCTCGCTGAGCATGAGCCAGAATCCAGCGACGGCCAGGGATGCGACGATGGCCGACCACACGTACAAAACGTACAGCCCGGCTCGGCCGGCTTCACCGAGTAGTAGCCAGAATAGGGCGGTCACCACTGAGGCGAGCACCAGCGTCCCGCTCAATGCCGACGCGCAGTCTTCCGGGCGAAGCCGCGGCTCCAGGTGGGCGATCATCCATGCCACCCCGGCCACGGCGATGTACACAAACGGCAGATGCGCAGCGGGCAGGGACGCCAAAAAGAGCGCGTCGCGGGCGGTCTCGAGCAGGGCGTGGCCCGCCATGATGCTCATCAGCGTCAAAAAGGCGATGCCCGCGGGGCGCCGCTCTTCTTCTCGTAGATCGACCAGTCGGCGCATGAGGCGTAGGTCAAATTAGCATGGGGCCCGCGCCCCCGGGCGTCAGGACAGCGGACGTCCGAAAAGCCCGTCTGAACGTCCCCCGCGTAATGGGCGCCTGCGAAACCCTGGCGTCGGGCTATGCTGCCCCATGTCCCTGGTTTCCTTGAGGCGCTCTGCGTCCGCTCCGGCGCAAAGCCGCGGGTTCCTGCCGACCACGCGCCGAGAAATGCAGGAGCGTGGCTGGGACGAGCTCGATATTCTGATCGTCACCGGCGACGCATACGTCGACCACGCTGCCTTCGGCCCCATCTTGATCGCACGCTTTCTCGAAGGGCGAGGCTATCGCGTCGGAGTCATCGCGCAGCCGCGATGGCAAGACGCCGAAGACATCGCGCGCATGGGACGTCCTCGACTCTATGTGGGCGTCAGCGCGGGCAACATGGACAGCATGCTGAACAAGCTAACCGCCCAGAAGAAAGTGCGCGCCGAGGATCAATACTCTCCAGGTGGACGCCCCGGCGCGCGTCCCAATCGCGCGACACTGGTCTACGCAAATCTGTGTCGGCAAGCGTTCCCAGGGTTGCCGGTGGTCCTGGGTGGCATCGAAGCCTCCCTGCGGCGGATTGCTCACTACGACTACTGGGCCGATCAGATCCGGCGTTCCATCTTGCTAGACGCCAAGGCGGATCTGCTGGTTTTTGGCATGGGAGAACGCGCCGCCTGGGAGATCGCTCAGCGCCTCGACGCTGGCGAGGCGATCTCCGCGCTCACGGATATTCGCGGGACTGGCTATCGCCTGGGCAAGCCGAGTCAGTGGCAGCCCATGGTGGAAGATAGCAGTCGCTACGTGCCCGACGGAAAGGTGGTTGTGCTTCCCAGTTACGCCGAGGTCTCCCGCGACAAACTCGCCTTCGCACGCATGACCCGGCAGTTCCAGGTGGAGACCAACCCGCACAATGCGAGGCCGCTTCTGCAAGTCTTCGATCGAGAGGCGGTCTACTTCAATCCTCCGGCATTGCCTCTGGCGACGGAGGACATGGACGCTCTCTACGATCTGCCGTTCCAGCGTCTGCCGCATCCCAGCTACGGCGGTGAACGCATTCCAGCGTTTGATACGGTCAAGGAGTCCGTGGTGACCATGCGGGGCTGTTTCGGGGGCTGCACGTTCTGCAGCATCACCGAGCACGAAGGGCGCATCATTCAGAGCCGCTCCGCCGAGAGCGTGCTTCGAGAAGTGCGCGCGCTCACGCGCATGCAGGGCTTTTCCGGGGTGCTTTCCGATGTGGGCGGGCCCACGGCGAATATGTACCAATTGGCCTGCAAAGACCCGAAAATCGAGGCAGCCTGTCGGCGGCTGTCCTGCGTGCACCCCAAGGTCTGCGAAAACCTCGGCACCGACCACGGGCCACTGGTCGACTTGCTCAGCCGAGTGCGCGAAGAACCCGGCGTGCGCCGCGTCTTCATTGCATCGGGGATCCGCTATGATCTCGCCGAACGCAGCCCAGAGTTCATCGCCGACCTGGCCACGCACCACACAGGCGGCCAGCTGTCCGTCGCGCCGGAGCATACGGACCCAGAGGTGCTGGCGGCCATGAAGAAGCCGACCATCAACAGCTACGAGCGTTTCGCGTCGTCATTCTGTGAAGCGAGCGAGCGCGCCGGCAAGGAACAGTACTTGATCCCCTACTTCGTCGTGGGTCACCCAGGGTCGGGCTTTGCCGACACCGTCGAACTCGCCCTGTGGCTGAAAGCGCGGAACATGCGGCCACGGCAAATCCAAGAATTTATCCCAACCCCCATGGCTGTGGCGACGGCCATGTACGTAAGCGGCGTAGATCCGTTCACCGAAAAACCGCTTCAAGTGGTGCGCGAACTGCGCGACAAGCGTCTACTCAAAGCACTCCTATTCTGGTGGGATGAAGAGAAGTGGCCACTGGCGCGAGAAGCGCTTGGACGTGCAGGCCGGACCGATTTGATCCGTCGCGGCGCTCAGGGGCTGGTGCCGCCCGGGAAAAAGCGCGAGCGAAAGCCTGGACGGCGCGCCCAGGGCGCAGGGAAAGCCGGCCGCGTGGTATCCTCCCGCCGTGGCGAGCACGGACGGTAGCGGACGCCCCGCGGGCATTCCCCGGACGCTCAAGGCAGACGCGGACGTTTCCGTCGAGGTCATGCGGCGCGTGAAGGCGCCTCATCGCCCGATGCTGGTCGTGCTCAACGGAAACGAAGCCGACGTGGGGCGGCGGGTCATCGTCGACCGGACGCTGATAGTGGGTCGGGATCCGGAGGCCGGATTGAGCCTCACAGATGGCCTGGTTTCCTGGCACCACGCGCGATTGGAAGATCGCGGGGATGGCTGGGCCGTCGTCGATCTGGGCAGCACGAACGGTGTGCTGCTCAACGGCAACCCGGTGGAAGACGCCCAGCTCGCCGCCGGGGATACCTTGGTGTTCGGCAAAGCCGTTGCGCGCTTCGAACTGCAGGATGGAGCGGCCCAAGCGTACAACCAAGTCGTCGAAAAGCTGCTCAATACCGACGACTTGTCGGGGCTATTCGTGCGCCGCAAGTTCGACGCAGATCTTGCACAGCTGATTGACGTCGCCCGTAACAAGGGCACGCCAGTGACGCTTTTGGTCATGGACTTGGACGGCGTGAAGGGCATTAACGACACGCACGGGCATCTTTTTGGAGCGTATGTGATTGGCGAGTCCGGCAGACTGATCGGCCAGCTGGTCGAGAAGCGCGGCATCGCGTGTCGCTTCGGCGGCGACGAATACCTTGCTGCTCTACCCGGAATGACGGCGGAACAGGGCGCCGCCGTCGGCGAGGAAATCCGCCTCACCATTGGCAGTCACCCCTTCGAGAAGGATGGGATCCCGCTTCGCCCCGGCATCTCCATCGGCGTGGCGGCGTTTCCCACAGACGCAGCGAGCGCACAGGCATTGTTTCAACGCGCCGACGAGGCGCTGTATCGTGCTAAACAGGCCGGCAAGAATCGTGTCTCTTACTAAGCTGCTCGCGCCTTTTTCGGGGATCGCAATGCTGGTTGGCGCGGCTTGTACCGCCAATCCCGTCCCGGTCGTCAAAGAGGTGATCGGTCCCGACGGCACCCAGATGTTGCACGTCGATTGCCGCGGCAACGAAGCCGAATGCTACCAGGCCGTCGGTCGGCGCTGCCAGGCGGGCTACGACTTGTTCTGGACCGTGTCTCGCGCGCCCGGCCGCTATCTAGTGCGCTGTCGCGCCCTTCGCTACGCGCCACCTCCGGCGCAACCGAATTGGGGTTGGGCACGGGAAACCCGGCCCGTGGATCCTTGGCGCCCGCCTGCGCATCACGACGGCGGGCCCGATGCCGAACGCTACCCAAGTCTAGATTTGGGATACTAGTGGGCTCAGAATTTAGGAGTTCCGTCATGGACCGAAAGAACGTGTTTGTCATCACGCACCCGCTCATCTCGCACAAGCTGACGCTGATGCGGAAGAAGGACACCAGCACGTCGACATTCCGCGCCGCGCTGCAGGAGTTGTCTATGTTGATGGCCTACGAACTCACCCGGGACCTGCCGACGGTCGAGACCCAGATCGATACCCCGCTGATGCCCATGCGAGCGCCCGTGCTCGAGGGGAAGAAGATCGTGCTGGTGAGCGTGCTGCGGGCCGGCACCGGCATGTTGGATGGCGTGTTGAAGCTGATCCCGTCGGCGCGGGTGGGCCACATTGGGCTGTATCGGGATCCGAAGACCCTTGAGCCCGTCGAGTATTACTTCAAAGTACCGAGTGAAATGGCGGACCGGGACGTCATCGTGATGGACCCGATGTTGGCGACCGGCAACAGCGCGGCGGCGGCGATCGAGCGCGTGAAAAGCACGCAGCCGCGAACCTTGAAGTATATGTGTCTTCTAGCAGCGCCCGAAGGAGTGCGTCGGCTCAGCGACGCCCACCCGGACGTGCCGATCTACACTCCGGCAATCGACGAGCGTTTGAACGATCACGGCTACATCCTGCCCGGCCTGGGCGACGCCGGCGATCGCCTGTACGGCACCAAATAGCTGAGTGGCTAGGGGCAACCCGGCTTGGGTCGTCGAATGCCGTCAGCGTCAACCGTGAACGGTGGATCGCATTCGGCGACTTCGAGGCACTCGGCCTTGATCGTGCGAATGCCACGACCATCGATGGCGTAGGGCGGGTCGCAGTCATGCTTGCGGCGCGCGGCGGCCGGTGCGGTCGGGCTGGCCGCTGGCAGCGGCGTCGTCGTCACGGCACCCCCCGCGCTGACCACCACCCGCGACCCATTGCCCTCGAATTGGAAGCTGCCGTCCGCCCGGGGCGTGATCCGTCCTTGCTCGACGGTCGAGAGTCGTTTTTCGAGTTTATAGAGTCGGCCTTCGAGCATCGCGACCCGCCCCGCTAAGGACACGGGTTGTTCCGTCGGGAAACGCGCTGCTTGGCTCGCGCCGGGCAGCGGTGTGAACAGCACAAGCAAACTCGCAGCAAGACTGAATCGGATGTGTGGCCGGACGAGCATGCCCGCGAGAATACGAACGGCGGCGTTTTCGAACAACCGGGCCAGGCCGGCGGCGTAGCGCGGTCGTCAGGTGTTCAGCGGTTCGGGACAGGAACCGTCGCCGCGCCGAAGAGCGCCCCAAAGGCGGGCAGCTTCTGATAGCGTAAGTGCCCCAACTGACGTCGTTTTTTACCGGAGTAGGACAGGCATGGCACGAGGCTCGTCGCGCATTCTCAGGGTGGAGGAGCTCGACGGCTTGATGGACGCGTCCCTCGAGTCGCCGGAACCCGTTCTGGAAGCGCTGGTGACTGCAGCGGCAAAGGGCCAGCTGTTTCCAGAGTTGTGGGCGAAGCTGCACGCGGTCGCTGCGCGAGATGACAAGGCTGCGGAACTCGCCTTTGCATACGAACACGTGGCGCAGGATCGGCGCATCAAGCTCGTACCGCCAGAGATACAGGCGGCCATCTTTCTCAATGCGTCGACCTACTTCGCGGAGACCTTTGGGGATCTCGACGGTGGTGTTTCTTTTGCGGAGCGGGCCATGGGCGCGGCTCCAACGAGTGTCGACGCGCAGTCGATGCTGGAGTCGCTACTCGGGCGCCTTGGGGATCGCGCGCGACTTGCAAAGTTCTTCGCGGAACTCGCGGGGCACGAACGGGATCCTGAGCTGCAACTGAAACACCTGCGACGCGCTCGCGCTGAACTCGAAGGGACCGAAGACAGCACCGACTTGGTCATCGAGGTCAGCCAGAAGATCTTGCGTGCGGACCCGACCGACTCTGCGGCTCGGGAAGGCCTGGAGCGCGCCTACCTTGCCGCGGGCAAACCCCGCGAAGCCACCAAGGTATTGGAACAGGCGCTGCTGCGGGATCCACCCATGCCCGAGGAGGAAGCGTTCTTCCTGCATGAACATCTCGTCGATCTGTATACGGATGCCACCCAAGAGCCGCATCGGGCAGTGCCCCATCTAGAGGCCATTCTGGCCAGCCGCCCCGATCACGAGCGGGCACTTTCGGCGGCGGAAGCGTTGCTGGAAAACCGCGCCGTGGCGGGCCGCGTGGCGGCGGCTCTGTCGGATGCCTACGGCAAACTCGGCACGACCTCTCGCGAGTTGGAACTGCTCAATATGGAGCTGAAGCTTGCACGCGGACCGCGGCGTCTGGAGGTGCAGCGTCGATTGGGACTGTTGCGTCGCGAGCAAGGGGACCCGACCGGCGCGATGGAGCTGCTCGGCCCGGTGGTTGCAGCGGAGCCCGGCGACGACGAAGTCCGCGAGGCCTACGTGGACCTGGCGCTCAGCTTGGAACAACCCGGCGCAGCCGCTCGGCTGCTGTCGCGGGCACTTTCGTCCTGCAAGGAGCCGGTCGCCCGCGCCCGGGTAGGAGCAGACATCGGGACGGTGTATCTGCGTTCCGGCGACGTGAAGCGTGCCCAGGCCGCGTTCCAACAGGTGCTGGAGAGCGGCGAAGACGAACGCGCCATGCTGGTCTCTTCCCGGCACTTGGTGGACATTTTCACGGAAAGTGGCGACACGCACGGCCTTGCCGGCGCCTTGGACGCCTGCGTGCGCCATGAGCCGGACGCAGAAGCGCGCCAAAGCGCCGCGCGTCGATTGGCCAAGCTGGCCGAAGGTGAGCTTGGCGACACCGCCCGAGCCATGACGGCGTGGAGCGCGTTGGTCGATTCCCCTTGGGCGGATGAAGCCCTGACGCGACTGACGGCCCTGTGTGAGGCGAGCGGGGACCACGCGCGCATGGTGGATGTCTTGGAGAAGCGCGCGGCTCGCGCGAAGTCCCCTGAAGACGCGCGCGAATTGGCCCTGCGCGCGGCGGAGCTACGGACCAGTCAGGGCGGGGACCGAGCGGAAGCCCTGGATGCGTGGCGCGCGTTCATCGCCAAATACGGCTCGACGCGCGATGCCCACGCGAAAATGATCCCGCTGCTGGAGCAGGAGCAACTGTGGAAGGAGCTGGCGTGGGTCCTTGAGCGCGACATCGAGCTAGCGCCCCAAGGCGAATGGCCGGTGCTGCTTAGTCGGTTGGCGCAGATCCGGTTGCAGCGCTTGGAAGACGCTCCCGGGGGAGTCGAAGCCTACAAGCGGGCATTGGACGCTGACCCCAGCGATCGAAGCGTACGGCAAGCCGTCGAGAAGCTACTGACCGCAGACAGCACGCGAGGGCTAGCCATCGGAGTGCTGGAGCCGATCTACCGACAGGAAGCCCCCGGCGCCGGGCTGATCCGATTGCTGGAGGCCAAAGCCGCGGTCTGCGAGGACGCTGAAGTTGCCCTCGCAACCCTTGGCGAAGCTGCCCAGCTCGCGGACACCGCCCTCGAAGATGCCGAGCGCGGCCTGCAAATCGCCGGCGCCGCGCTGCGACTCGCTTTGGATCAGAACGTCGCTCTGCGCCCCTGGGTCGCTCTGGTCGAGTCATTCGGTGAGAAGCTCGGCGCCCCGGGGCCCCGGGCCGAGACCCTGGCCGCCGCCGTCGGTGACCGAGAGATCACCTCTGAAGAGCTTTTTGAGCTGACTCGCGCCGCCGGAGAAGCTTTGGCGGACGCCGGCGCCCTGGAGCGCTCGGTCACCGTGCTGCGCCGCGCACTCAGTTATTCGCCGAGCGACGCAGCGCTGCTGAATCGCATCGATGAGTTGCTCGCCGAGCAGGGCAACCCCGAAGAACGCTTGACGCTATACCGGTCAGCCCTGGAGCAGCCCGGCGATGCGCGACGGCGTCGGCAAATCCTCCACGCACTGGCGCGGCTGCAGTCCGGAGACCTCGCGGACGCGGATGGCGCAGAAGCCAGCTGGAAGACGGCGCTTTCAGACGATCCAAAGGACTTCGTCGCCCACCAGGCCCTCGCCGACCTGTATGCCTCTCAACGCAAGTGGGATGCCCTTTATGCCGAGCTCCAGCGCGTGCTGGAGCACGCCGAGGGTGAGCGCCAGGTCCAAGTGCGCGTGCGCATGGCTGAGGTGTCGGCAGAAGCGGGCGAACCCCAACGCGCGCTTGCGCACTATCGGGAGCTTCTCGAAAGCGCGGAGTTGGAAGACACGCAGCTAGAAAACATCGAGCTGTTAGCGAATGCCAACGCCGACGCACCCACCTTGCGCGCGGTGTTGACGCGCCGAGTGGCAGTGGCCGTGCCTGAGGAGAAGGCCGGCCTGCTGGAAAAGCTGGGCATCGTGCTGTCCAACCAGCTGGGGGACGACGAAGAAGCTCGCAAGGCGTGGCTGCAGGGTGCAGAGCTCTCCGAAGCCGCCATGGACGACGAGCGTGCGCGTCGGCTGTACGAGCGCGTGCTGTCCGTCGCCGCAAGCGACGCCAGCGCGGCGCGGCGATTGGTCGAGCTCTATGCTCGCGCCGGCGATTGGACCAAGGTCCCCGGAGCACTGACCGCATTGCTTTCCGAGAGCAGTGGCGAGCTAGACGTCACCACCATTGTACTGGGCCTAGAGCCTGCGGCCGTCGCCGCCTTCGCCCACGAGACCCTGGCCGCACTCGTCGACCAGGTGTTGCAGCTTGGCGAGCTTGCCCCCGCAAAGTCCCGGGCGCTGCTTTCGTGCAAGGCGCGCGCGCTTTCGGCGGTGCCTGAGCGCCGGGGCGAGGTGGCGGGGGTGTATCGGACATTGCTTGGCGCGGAATCCGAGGATGGTCCGCAGGTGGCCGATGCGTTCAATGTCTTCCTGGCCGCAGGCGAACTGACGCCGGAACGCGTAGAAGACCGACGCTTCCTATTCCAGTGGCGGGTGCGACACGCGGCAGATCCGGTCACCGTGCTCATGGCCTGGGCCGTCACTGAAGAGACCACCTTTGCCAGCATTGAAAGCGCCATCGCGGTCTACGAGCAGGTGGTGCAGCACGATCCGGAACGGCTGGAGGCACTGTCGCAGCTGGCGCGGCTCCGTGCGGCTTCGGGGGATCCCGAGGGCGCTCTCGCCACCTTGGCGCAGCTGCGGGAACGCGGAGATGCCGACGGCCGCCTTGCGGTCGAGACGACGATGGCCACTCTGTATTTGGATTTGGGTCGCCCCGAAGAAGCCTTGGAGCTAGTGGAACGGATCCTCGATACGGCGCCCCATGACCCGGGAGCCCTGGCCCTCGTGAAGCGCGCCCTGGAGCACGACGCCGCGCGCGCCAAGGCAGCAAAGCTCCTAGACCGCCTGGTGCAGAGCGTCGAAACCGAAGCTGAGCGAATCGAAATGCTCGAGTCGCTGTTGGCAATCAGCGAAGGCGTTGACGAACTCTTGGACTCCCGAGGGCGCTGGTTCACCCAACTGCTCGAGTGCACTCCGGACGACGACGCGGCGCGTCTTCAGATCGCCCTGCGCGGCGCAGTCGAGCGTCCTCAAGAAGAGCAGTTGTGGGATGCCGCCGAGCGCGCCGCCCGGAAGCTGAACCAGCCCGAGCCCCTGGCCGACGCGTATTCCAGCGCTCTGGACACGCCCCTGGACGCGGAGCTCGCCGAAGAACTTGGCCGGCGCATGGTGGAGTTCACCGAAGAGTGGTTCGACGAACCCGAGCGCGTCGTCACGCTTCTGAAGAAGGTGCTCTCGCTCAGCCCGGGAGCCAACTGGGCCTTTGATCGACTGAAACTGGCATTCAACGCCGCAGGGCGTTGGGACGATCTATTCGAACTCTATGACGCGGCCCTGGCGCGTGCCACGACGGATCCCGAGCGCATCGAGCTACTGCGGGAAGCGTCCATGGCGGCTAAGGACTTCGCGTCTAATGCCCAGCGCGCCATCGAATACCTCGAGGGTCTGTTCCGCCTCGAACCCGACGACGAACGTATCGGTGCTGCGCTGGAACGGTTGTACGAGCGGGAGGTCCGAGTCGAACCCCTGATTGCGCTGCTTGAAGGCCGACTTGTAGGCGCCGACGAAGAGACTGCGGAGCGCTTGCACGTCCGCATCGCCGGGCTGTGGCTGGATTTGAACGATGCAGTGCGTGCCTACGCAACCATCGAGACCCTGACCGAGGGCGGCTGCTCTGCTGAAACAACCCGGGAGCTTCTGGAACGCCTGGTCACCCTGCCGGCAGCTCGCGAGAGTATTGCGCCGCAAAGCGAGCAGAAGAAGGCAAAGAAGAACAAGAACCAGAAGCGAGCCATCAGCGTGCGGCATGCCGCGGCAGAACGCCTGAAGCACGCCTACCAAGAGTCCGGCGCGGTGCATGACGTCGCACGGATGGTGGAGATCGAACTCGAGCTCGCCGAAAGCAATGAAGAACGCATTTCCGGTTTGGAGGCGCTGGTGGCGTTGCGCTTGGACAAGCTCGATGACGTCGCCGGAGCGTTCGAACCCACGGCGCAGTTGGTCGCACTCGCCCCGTCTGAAGCAAGCTATCGGGAAAAGCTAGGAGCGCTTGCCAAAGAGCTCGGACTCGCAGAACGCCGCGCGGACGTGCTGGTCACCGTAGCGGATGGCGCGACGGACCCAACGATCCAACGGGACCTGGTGTTAGAGGCGGCCGAAGTGCGGCGCGACGATCTGGACGACGTGCCGAACGCCATCGGACTATTCGAACGGGCGTTTGCGTTATCCGAAGACGACGCGGCATCGTCGCTACGGGCCGCGCGGGCGCTCGACCCTCTGCTCGATCGCGCGGGGCGGCACGCCGAGCGCGCCGATATCCTGGAACGGCTTGCGGGCCTGACTCAGGATGCCGATGAACGTCGCAGGGCCCTGGGCAACGTCGCGGAAGTCGCTGCGATGCGCCTGGATGATTTGCAACGCGCCGTGCGTTGCTATCGCCTGCGCTTGGACGACGACGCCCAGGACGCCGAGGCGTTGGACGGTCTCTGCGAATCCTTGGCTCGGGCCAATATGCACGCGGACCTGGTCGAAGCGCTGCTACTGCGCGCGGAACGCGGCGGACTGGCCGCCCGGGAAGATCTCTGGCGCGTTGCCGAGTTGTATACGGAACGGCTGAACGAACCCGCCCAGGCTATCGATGTGTGGAATCGCATCGAGAAGGAGCACTCCCCGACCGGGGAGACCTTCCGCGCGTTGGTGGCGCTGTTGTCGGAGCAGTCCCGCTGGGAGGAACTCACGCGCCGCATCGCGAGCCAAGTGGAAAAGGAAGAGGACCCGGAGCAGCGACGGGCGCTGCTCTCGGAACTCGCCACCATCTACCGCTCCAAGACCGGTGAGCTCTCCAAGAGCTTGGCTGCCTTCGTGCAGGCCGGGGACTGGGCAGCCGCTGTGGATGTGTGTGCTTCCGAGGTCGAAGACCGCGCGCGTGCCAAGCAGCTCCTGCGGGAATTACTCGATCTGAGCGTTGGCGCCTGGAAGGAGCAAGGCGTCGATGCTGGGCAAGATGCGTCCGAAGCAGCTGAGGCCTTGGGACCGCTCGATCCCCCGGGGGCCGCGGAGTGGGCCATTTCCGAGCTATCTCGGCGCTTGAGTGCGGAAGCTGAGCACAGCTCGGTCATCGAATTGTCCGTGCGCGGCCATGGGCTTCCCTTTGCCGAAGAGCGTCGTCGAACGTTCCTGAAGGACGCCGCGTGCATCGCCTCGGACCAATTGGGGGATAGTGCCGGCGCCATCGAGCTATTCGCTCGGCTCTTCCAAGAGAACCCCGCCGACGAGGTCGCGCAGGGCGCTGTCGCGCGCTACGCGAAGTTGCTCGAAGAAGCCCACGCGCATGAGGCGCTCTGTTCGCTGTGGGAAGAACAAGCACGCTGCCGCGCGGAGCTGTCGGATACGGCTCGGGCCAGCGTTCTTTATGCCCGGGCTGCGGAAATTGCCGAGCGGGAACTCGCCGACGCGCAGCGTGCCATGCGGGACTACCGCGCCGGATCGGCGCTCGGTGGGGAAACAAGCCTGGAAAACCTGGCGCGATTGCTGGAGGCCAACGAGCAGTGGCTGGAAGCGGCGCACGTTCTGGAGTGGCTGTGCGCACAGTCTTCCCGGGAAACCCTCGCACCGCGGGCCCTGCGCCTGTCGGAGGCGTATCTGAAGGCAGATCACCCCGAGGTTGCGCGGCTGCGTCTGGAGGCGGCGGCACAGACCGCCCTCGACGCTGGGCCCGTGCGTCAGCGACTGAGCGACTTGTACCGCGCCAGTGAAGACTGGACGCCCCTGGCGGAGCTCCTGGCGCAAGACGCTGCTCGCACCGCCGACAAGGCGCGTCGACTCGCCCTGTTGATGGAAGCGGCGGCGCTGCATACCAAGAAGCGCAACGACCCCGAAAGCGCCGTGGAGCTCTTGACCCAAGCCGTCGAGGTCGAACCCGACGACGCCTCCGTGCGGCGAGCACTTGCGGACGCGCATTCCCGGGCCGGCAACTTTGACGGCGCCGTGGAAGTGCTGCGCGCGCAAATTGAGCAATACGGCAGCCGCAAACCCAAAGAACGCGCCTTGGTTCACTTCCAGCTGGCGCGCGTTTCGCTCAGTGCTGGGCGCCGGGCCGAGGCCATCGCTGAACTCGACGTTGCCAACAAGATCAACCCAGCGCATCCCGGCATATTGCAGGCGCTGGCGCAGTTGGCCTTTGAAGAGGAACAGTACGATCGCGCCGAACGCATGTACCGGGCGCTGCTGCTGGTGATTGGACGCGACGAAGATGAGGACGCGCCAAGCCGCTCCGAAGCGTTGCTCGACCTGAGTGAAATCGCGGCGAAGAAGTCCGACGAGCTTCGGGCGGGCGAGTTCATTGAATCTGCATTCGAAGCCGCCTTGGAGAACGAGCGGGAGAGCATCGCGTTGGAGCGCGCGCTGAGCGATCGGAAGCGCTACGACCTGCTTTCGCGCGCCGTAGAAACACGCTTAGATCGGGCCCCGAATGCCGAGACGGCCGCCCGGGCCCTGTCGGATCTGGCATTCCTACATGCGGAGCATCTTGGTGGTTTGGCCGGCGTTGAAGAGCGGCTGCGTGAGCGCGCCGGGGAGCTGCAGGGAGAACTCGAATCCGCCGGCGTGAGCGACGAGCGCGCCTGGGAGGCGCTGTCGCGAGTCTTCGATTGGCTGGGAGACGCCGACGCCGAGGCGCGCGTCCTGGAGCGTCGCATCGAAAGCGGCGTGCGCGGCAAACCAACGCGGGCAATGGTCGAGCCCTACTATCGCTTGGCTGCCATCTACTTCGAAGGCACCGAACACCGAGAGCGGGCAGTAGAAGTGCTGGAGCGCGCGCTGGAGATCTGGCCCGACGTCGCACGCGCGGAAGAACTGCTGCGCGCGGCTCTGGCGGAGCACCCCGACGTCGTGGCTGTCGTGGCGCTATTTGAGCGCGTCGCCCGTTCCAGCGGGGATGCTCGCAAGTTGCTGGATGCCCTGGTGCTGCTCGCGCGGCTGCCCGACGCTCGGATCGAGGTCGTGCGCGAGGGCGTCGAGCTTGCCGATACCTTGGAAGAGCACGCGCTCTCGCGGTTGCTCCTCGAATCTGGTCTCAACATGACGGAGCGGCTTTCGGACGAGGATGGCGCTTGGGTGCGCCTCGAACTGGCTGCGCGACTCGATGCGACGGGCGATGCCGCCCGGGCGCTCGACCTGAGGGAGGCCGCGGCTCCATTGCTCGATCCGACGGCGGCGCGTGCGGCGTGGCTCGACGTAGCCGGCCGCGCGCGGAGTGAGCTTTCGGACGACCGTCGTGCCGCGAGGATCTACGAGAAGCTTTTGGAGCAGGAACCCGCGGATCGTGAAGTGTGGCAGCCGCTGCTCGAGATCTACCGCGCTCTCGAAGAGGGCGAGCAACTGGTGCGCGTGCTGGATCAGACCATCACCTTGGTGGATTCCGCGGAAGACCGCGCCCGGCTGCGTTTGGAGCAAGCGAATCTGCTGCTGGATCGCGGGGAAGGGGACAGCGCTGCAGACATCTTGCGGGAGATCTTGGACGAAGATCCGGCGCACGTACGGGCGTCAGAATTGCTCTCCGGGCTCTATGAAGAGCAGGGCAAGACCGACGAACTCGTGGCGCTCTACGCCGCCCGCGTCGATTCTGCCAAAGACCGTCAGGACACCGCCGTGATCGGTGCGACGTCCCTGAAGCTCGGTCGGCTGTTGGAGCGTCTGGACCGACCCGACGACGCGTTTGACGCATACAACGCAATCACCGATTGGGATCGTAGTCTGGAAGACGCATGGCGGTCGTTGCTGCGGCTCTCGGAGAAGCGCGAAGACCCATACTTGATTGCCGAAATGCTCGAAGGCCTGCTGGGCGTCGTGCGCGGAGACGAGGCGCTCAGTCTGACCGAGCGCCTGGTGGAGGCGCGGCGAGAACTCATGGACGAAGAGGGCGTGGAACGCGCCTTGGAGCTCGGCTTCGTTGCGTGCCCGGACAATGCGGATTTGCGTGAGCCGCTACTGCAACGCTGCGCAGAACTCGGCGACTACAGTCGGGCCACGCGACTGCTTGCCCAGGCCGCGCTGCATTCGTCGGACCGAACGCTGGTCACGCAACTCGTGGAGATGGCCCTGCAAGCGAACGAAAGCGAAGCGGCACTCGAAACCCTGCAGCGCCTGATCGAAGCAGAGCCCCAAGACGCCGAACTGACGCTAAGCCAGGCGCAGCTTTTGGAGGCCGCGGATCGGGTGGAAGAGGCGGTGAGCGCGTACGAAGCCGCAGCAGAACTCGGCGTAGACGTCAGCGCACCCCTGTCCAGCGTTCTGGAGCGGGCCATCTTACGCGCGGAGCCGCCCCTCGATCGCGAACTGTCCCTGAAGCTTGTTCAGCTGTACGAAGGCGCGGGCAACACGGACGCGGCACGAGTACGCCTGTCGGAAATGCTCAAGGAAAGTCCGGCAGATGCCAGCCTCTGGCACAGGCTAGCGGAAATGGAGGTCGCGGGCGGTCACTGGGATGGCGCCGCAACCGCGTACCGCAAGCTCATCGCCCTGACTGAGGGAGACGACTTGGTCAATACCGCGCTGTGGCTGGCGCACTCATGTGAACAGGCGGGGCGACCCGGCGATGCCCGGGGCGGCCTCGAGCGCGCGCTGTCCGTTGCACCAGAGCGGGAGGACCTGCGCGAGCGGCTGGTGCATTTGTATACCTTGACGGAGGAGCACCGCGCCCTGGCAGAACTCTTGCTGGCCCAAGCCGAAGGCGAGCAAGACATCGCAACGCGGCACGCGCTTTTGCTCACTGCGGGTTCACAGCTGCTATTCATCGAGGACGCTGCGCCCGAGGGCCTGCGGGTATTGGACGAAGCCCGCAGCTTGAGCCCGGAGAGCATCGAAGGCAGCGTGGCGTACGCCCGCGGTCTGGCCGTCGTCGGCCGGCCAGACGAAGCGATGACGCTCTTGAACGAAATCATCGCAGGCTTCAAGGGGCGCCGCGCAAAGGAACTGGGTCCCGTATACCGGCAGATCTCCGAGCTGCAGCTCGCCGGCGGCGTGCTCGACGAAGCGCTCGCTTCGCTGAACAAGGCCTTCGAGATGGACATGAAGAATCCGATGGTTGCCCTGGAGCTGGGTCAGCTAGCCCTCGACATGGATGACCAAGACATCGCGGCCCGCGCGTTCCGGGCCGTGACCATGCTGCGCCCAACGGATGATGCTCCGGATGCGGTCACCCCGGAGCATCGGGCCCACGCGCAGTTTCAGCTCGCGGTCATGGCGCGCAACCAGGGGGACGAGCGCAGGGCGCGGGTCTTGGTCAACAAGGCACTGTCAGAAAACCCGGAGCACGGACCGGCTCAAGAGCTCAAGGCCGAGTTAGAGGCGGGCTGAGGTCGCGGCTTCGGCCGCCGCAGGAGCACGGCGCTTTTTCCGAAGCGATGTCTGAGCATCGCGGGGATGGCGAATGCTGGCGAGGCGCCGGCATAGAATAGTGCGGAGAAGAGCACCATGCCTTGCTCTTTCTGGCCCGGGAAGAAGAAGTGCACCACGAGCAGGCCCAAACCGACATTGCGCACGGCGACCTCGATGGTGAGCGCGACCGTGTCGTCGTCGAAACGACCGAGCAGTCGGCACAGCTGCGGGATGGAGACCGCCAAGAAGGTCCCGAAGAGCACGATGATGAGGGGCGGGCCGAAACCATATTCGGCGAGCCGGATCCGGCCGGTTCCTAGGGAGGCCACGGCGATGGTGATCACCAGCGCCAAACTGCCGCGGATGGCCCAGCGGCTGATCCCGGGGGCCGCGCCCGGGAATCGCTTCCGAATCGCCATGCCGAAGGCAAGCGGCGCCAACAAGTATCCGAAAATTTCCGCCATGACCCGGGGGATCGGGAAGTGAAAATCCGGTGGCAAGATCGCGCCGGCGCCGAGCTGGAGGATCAAAGGTACGGCCAGCACCGAGCCAAGGGTGGTCACGCTGGTCACGGCAATGCTCAGGGGCACGTTGCCTCGGCCCAGGAAGGTCAGCAGATTAGAAAAGGCGCCCCCGGGTACGGCGCTGACGAGCAACAGCCCGACGGCCCAGCCCTGGGAAAGGCCAAAGACGTGGATGAATCCCATCGCGACGGCCGGCACGTACAACCACTGCAAGGCAAGGCCAATGGCGAGGCCGCGCGGATCCCGACCCACGCTGCCGAAATCCGCAACAGTCATCGTGGCGCCCATGCCCAGCATCGCCAAGATGAGCTGGGCCGGCACGAGAAAGGGCTCGATGCTTTGATACACGAGGCAGCGCTCGCGCAGCCCATACGTCGGAAGCGGGGCGGAGGGAAGTGGACCTTGACCGCCGAGGGAAAACTCGGCTTTCATGCACTCTGAAATGAAGCGCGAAAAACGTCAGACCAAGCGAGAGCGCAAGGCTCAAGATCCCTTCCACCGTCCGGGGCCGCACGCGACCCATCAGCACATTCACTGCATCGCGTGCGGAAGGCACCTCGATCCAGGAGAGCTGAATGCCTCTCCCGCTACGGCGACGTTCATCACCTGCGACCACGGCTCTCAGTTTGCGTGCTGCATCGGCTGCATGAGCGAAGCCGAGAAACGCGTCGTCGAGCACGACCGCAGCGGACAGCCCGTGCAAACCGCGTCCGCCTGGCATTAGTGGGCTGCCAGGTGAGTCACCATCCTTCGGTCTGCTACTTCAGCGTTTTCGCGCGCTCTTCTTCTTCGAGTTCCGGGCGACGCTCTTGCTGCGCGACTGCTTCGTCGTGCCCCGCTCCAGCCCCCCCAGCGCGGCCCGGTACATCGACTGCTTGCGTTCGAGGGCCACTTCGTGGCCCATATCCGCGGGCGTGCTGATGCGCGTCGGCACCGAGTGTTTCTTGAGAATGTCGCGGAGTTGGTGGGTGCCTTCGATCACACCGTCCTGCTCTCCGGTGATCAAATAGACCCGGCGCAGGCGGGACTTCGACTTTGCCAAGGCTTCCAGGCCGGGACCGCCCCAATAGCTGGTCTTGCCCGCAAGGATCAGCAGTCGGTTGAAGGTGCGGGCCTCGCGCACACCGACGTTCATCGTGACGTAGGCGCCCTCGGAGAATCCAATCAGCGTATTGCCGTAGAGTTGCACCCGACGCCCGAATTGGTCCCGGAAGCCTTTGACCACGGCGAGGGCAGTGCGCTGGCCCACGGCCCAGTTATTGTTCCATCCGCGGCCGTCTCCGCGAGCACCGGGCCCCGACGGACACACCAACCAGCCAAGCCGACGCACGATCGGTGCCCAGCGCCGGCAATCGTGTCCTGGATTGCCGCCGCGCCCATGCATGTACACGTAGAGCGGACGCATGGCCAATCGCCCGGGGCCGGTGGGTTGGTAGAAGTACGCGGGCCCCACGCCTGGCAAGTCGATCACACGCAGGCCGTCGTTGCCGATCCGACGGATCTTGCCTTGGTCGTCGTCCTTGTCGTCTGAGTCGTCTGCCTTCTCAGGCTCTTTCTTTTCCGGCGACTTGGCTTTGGGCGGTGGTTCCGCCTTGGGGGGCGGGGCGCTACCGTCTTCCGAAGGGATGACCAAGCGCTGACCGGGCTTGATCGGATCCCGGCGCGTGATCCCGTTCGCCTTGCACAGATCGTCGATGCCGACGTTGTACCGTTTCGCGATGCGGCCGAGGGTGTGCCCTGCCGCCACGACATGGGTGCGGGGCTTCGCGAACGCCGGCGCGGCCAGCGTGAGGGCGAAGATCAGGCTCAGGCAAATCGCGGCGATGCGCGGCATGGGCCAAGCGGTAGCACATCCTCGGGGGATCGGGGCAAACCGGAGCAATGTTAACGGTGATAACATTGGGCCCGGGCAGCGTCCGGGCCCGGGCTATTTCTTCAGCTGGACGCCGCTGGCCACGAGCCGCACCTCGTTGGCGGTGCCGTCGGGGTTTTTGTGCTCGAAGGTGGCGCCTTCCGCCTCCATGTGTTCGACATGGGACTTCTTGACGACTTCGACCTCGACCTTGGCTTCCATGCGCGCCTGCGCGCCAGCGGAGTCTTTGGGTACGAAGAAACCGTAGTCCTTGAAGGTCACTCGGCAGCCGGCCGCTTTGTCGCCTTGATCGTCGCTGAGTTCCATCCAACAGCCCTTCTGAGCGCAGGCACGGCGGACTTTGCCGTCCACGCGAAGCGTCTTGCCCTCGAAGGATTTGGGCGCCGCCAAGATCGCGGCGACGGTCGCCTGGGGGCTGTCGCCCAAGCTAGCTCCGTAGGACTTCCAACCGTCTTCGGCCGGGGCTGCACTCGCCGCGGGCGCGGTTTCGGCCGTCTGGTTACAGGCCGAGGCCAGGGAAAGCACAAGGAACGCTGCTGCTCGTCTCATGGGGTTGGGAGGTTATAGCGAAAAACCACGCGCGTTTCACGACCTGGGTGGGGCCGTGGTGGGCAGGCGCCGACAGCTGCGCTATGTACGGAGCAATGGGCCAACGCCGCTTCCTGTTCGTTGTATTTGCGGCGCTATTTGCCGTTGCCTCTCCGGCATGGGCCGGCGCCGGGGACGAGCATGCCGAAGCGCCCGCCGGTGACGCTGAGCTGGGGGGTTACGTTCCTGGCGCGGCGGTCCTGGATGGACGCCTGTTGGCCCCTTGCTGCTGGAACCAGACCCTCGACATCCACGGTTCCCCCAGCGCCAACGCGCTGCGCAAGGAGATCCGCATGCGCCTCAAACGAGGCGAAAGCGTGGAAGAGGTGGAAGCCGTCATCGTCGAGCGCTACGGCGAGAAGATCCGGGCAGTGCCCAAAGGCAGTCCGCTCCAGTCCTTCGCAACGGTGCTGGCGCTGCTCTTCGGGGTGGCCGGGGGGCTCAGCGTGTGGATGCTGTTGCGCTGGAAACGCCGGCGGGAACTCGCCTTAGAAAAAGCTTCCGGGTCCAAAGTTGATCCAAAGCGGGATCGCTTCGACGACGCTATCGACGCGGAGCTAAAGCAACTCTGAGTCGGCTCAGTCAGAAGGGGCAGCCAGACTTGTAGATCTGCAGTTGCCAGTCTTCACAGGTATTGCCGCTTTCCCATCGCACTTCGACCCAATAGTTGAACCCCTGGGGTCCGGAGGTTTCTTTCTGAACCAGGGCCAACTGGTCGTCCTGCCCTGCGGGTTTGGTGGACGAACCCACCAGCGTGCCGCAGGCCTCGTACATGAACAGATCATAGTTCGTGCCGGGGGGTGACCGAAGTAGCGCCAGGGCGTTGATGTCAGCGGAGCAGAGTGAGCACTCTCCCGCCGTTGCCCAGAACCAGCGGCTGCCGCGGCTCTTCACGCCTTTGGCGGCTTTCCAACTGACCGGCACGCCGCATACGGGGTAGGTATTGCAGACGGCATCTCCGCAGAAGACGCCCAGGTCGCTCGGACCATCGATCACCGTCGCCGATTGGCAGCTATTCGGAGACTTTGAAAGGTCAGTCTCGCAGTCTTCGTTGGCGTCGCAGTTCGCGGTGGGCGCGGGGCAGGTCACCACGACGCCACCGCTACCACCGGCGCCTGCCGCTCCTCCCGTGGGTAGGCCGCCCGAGCCCGCCGCTCCGCTGTCCGCCGCGCCGCCTGCGCCGCCAAAGCCGGCGAGGCCACCGTCGAATACCGGTGCCCCGGCTAGCCCCAACCCCCCGCCGCCCAAGGTACCCGAGTCTCCCAGCCCGCCTGTGCCCAGGGCTCCAGTGCCACCCGAAGCCGGTGGCGAAGCCGATTCTTCGCTGCCCGAGCAGGCGATCGTTACTGCGGCCAGGGCAAGGGTGCCCGACAGGGCGCGCGCCAACACTGGACGAATCACGGGCGCAGTCTAGCTGACGATACGCTGGGAAGCCATGAGATATCCCAATGCTTGACAAGCTGGCCCCGGGCGACGAGGTCTAGGCGCCTGGAGGTCTCGTGCCGAACGTCGCCATGTGGGGCAAAGCCCTGCGCGTGATTCCAAGAATCACCAAAGAAGAGTGGAGTGATTTGGACCTCGTGTCCAAGTGGCTCATCGCCACGCGCTTCACCGTGATCATCATGACCATCATCGCGTCGACGATTGGCGGGTTGCTCGCGTTTCGGGATCAGGCCTTTGATGCGGTGGCGTTTTCGGTGACAACCTTGGGGCTGATCTTTGCCCACGCGACCAACAACTTAGTCAACGACCTGACCGATCACGCCAAGGGCGTCGACAAGGACAACTACTTTCGCACCCAGTATGGGCCGCAGCCCCTGGAGCACGGTTTGCTGACGGTCCCACAGATGCTGCGCTACACGGCGGTCACCGGCGGGATTGCGCTCTTCGCCGGAGGCTTTTTGGTACTGACCCGCGGGCAGGCGACGCTAACGCTCTTTGCCGTGGGCATATTCTTCGTGCTCTTTTACACCTGGCCCCTCAAATACTTCGGCCTCGGGGAGCCAGCGGTGCTGGTGGTCTGGGGCCCGCTGATGGTGGGCGGCACGTACTACGTCGTCACCGGTCGCTTCGACTGGGATGTGGCGTTGGCCAGCATGCCGTTCTCCCTCGGCGCCACGGCGGTGCTGTTTGGGAAACACATCGACAAGCTCGACGCCGACAAAGAAAAAGGGATCCGGACCATGCCGGTGCTGCTGGGGGCTCGGGTCAGTCGCGGGGTGACTATCGCGATGCTCGTGGTGCAGTACCTGCTAGTGATCTTGCTCGTCGTGCGCGGCTATTTCTCGCCGCTGATCTTGGTTGTGGGGGTCGCACTGCCCACCTTGTGGCTCGCGGTAAAAGCCTACCGGGCCCCGCGTCCGGCAGAGCCGCCCGCGGCGTTTCCTCCGCGGATCTGGCCGCTTTGGTTCGTGGCGTTTGCGTTCCTGCACATGCGTCGATTCGGCGGCCTGTACGTTGCGGGCATTGTGCTCGACGTCATCGCACGGCGCGCCGGCCTGCCACTGGGCTTCTAAGCGGCGCGCACCTCGCGCGTCGGGTCGGCTACCACGGCAGTGCGTCGCCGTTCATGTGTCGGAAGCTGCCCGTCGCATCTGGTGTGAGCGCGTCGATTTGGGCGAGCAGGCCCGCAGCGGATTCCTTGGGATCGACCAAGCCGTTGTTGCCGGTCATCTCCGTGCGCACGAACCCGGGGTGCAGAATGATCACGGCGATGCCGCGGGGCGCGAGATCGAGTGCCAGGCTCTTGCCGCAGGCATTCAGCGCGGCCTTGCTCATGCGGTAGCCGTAGTAGCCGCCAGACGTGTTGTCGGCGATGGATCCCATGCGGCTGGTCACGAGGGCCAGCTTGGCGCCCTTTTGCATCAGGGGCGCCAGGGCCTGGGTCACCAATAGGGGGCCAAGGGCGTTGACCTGGAACTGCTCCAGCACCGTGGCCGGGCTTGCATCCGATAGGGAATCAGCCCGCAATACGCCGGCGTTGTTGATCAACAATTCGATGGGTTCGAGACGCTTTGCGAGCGCCGCGACGCTCTCGGGTTTCGATACGTCTACTCCCGACTCCACCCGGACGCCGAGGGCGTCGAGCTCGGGGCTGCTTTTGCGACACAGCGCGACGACCGAAGCGCCCCGTGCCGCGAGTTGTTTCGTCAGTTCGAGCCCGATGCCGCGATTGGCGCCGGTGACTACGGAGATGCTCATGGGGTCCTCATTTCTCAATGCCGAGAGCGGCTTCTACTGCCAAAAGCGCGCTCTCGGGTGTCCACGCTTGGGGCTCTTTGCTGACAGGCTGCGGCGGCTGGCCCGGCTCGCGTTCCAGCCCGGGCGCGGGCGGTCCTTTCACGGCGGGTCTTTCGTCATCCAAGAAGAGGTCGGCGAGGGGAGGCGGCGCGCCGTGGCTCGGCGTTGCGGATGCATCCTCGGGCGGCCCGCCACGGGCACGCTCCCCAGCTGGTTCGGGGGCTGCGGCTCGCTGCCGAGCGGGGGGTCTGGGTTCGGCGCTGCGATTGCGGTCCCGCGCAGCGCGCCGGGGTCGTTTGTCGCGCGCCTTTTTCTCCGCGGCTCGCATTTCAGCCTGCAGCAGCAGCTTGGCTTCTTCTGCCATCTGCTCCGCACGAGCGGTTTCACCACGCATTTCCAGGAGGAAGCGACTCGGGATCTGTGGACGCAGCTTGCCCCACTTCATGCGGTTCTTGCACAGCGACAGAGTGAGCAGCTCCTGCGCTCGGGTCACGCCCACGTAGCAAAGCCGGCGTTCCTCGGCGATTGTATCGCCGTCGTCCGTCACGGATCGCTTGTGGGGCAAGAGGCCCTCTTCCATGCCGACCATGTAGACCTGGGGGAATTCGAGGCCCTTGGCGCTGTGCAAGGTCATCAGCGTGACCGCATGCTCGCGGCGCGAGTCCTTGTCGTCGCGGGTGTCGTCGCGGCCCGCCAAGGTGCACTCTTCGAGAAAGCCGAGCAGAGACGGACTCTCAGCGCGAGACTCGTACTGTGCGATTGCGTTGACCAGCTCTTCGATCATGTTGAGGCGCGTCTGTACGTCCCCCGGATTCTTGTAGTTGCGCTCAATTTCCGCTCGATAGTCGATCTTCTGAATCAATTCGAATGCCAACGCGGACAACGGTTCGGTGGAGAGCCGCCGGCGAAACCCCTCCAAAAGCATGCGAAACGCCTCAATGCGGTCAGCGATATTGGCTGACAGATCCCCACTGGCCAGGGCGTCCGGCAGGATCTGCCACACGCTCGTCCCCGTGGTCACGGCGCGCTCCAGCAGCAGCTCGACGGTGCTGGTGCCGATGCCGCGGGCCGGGGTATTGATGATGCGGAGCAGCGACACTTCGTCGGCAGGATTCGCAAGCACGCGCAGGTACGAGAGAATGTCGCGGATCTCCTTGCGATCATAGAAGGACTGCCCACCGACAAGTACGTAGGGGACGCCAGCACGTCGCATCTCCAGCTCGAAGACCCGTGGTTGCTCGTTGGTTCGGAACAAGATCGCGATATCACTCGCAACCACCCGCTCGGGCCCTTCGTGATTGATGCGTCGGCCGATCTCGCGAACGATTTGTTCGGACTCGGCAGTTTCGTCTTCGAAGCGAAGGAAGCGCGGCGTCTCGCCGTCCCCGCGGAATGCACGCAGAGTCTTGTCGTGGCGCTCGCGATTGTTGGCGATCAGCGTATTGGCCAACGCGAGGATCGGCGCACGGGAGCGGTAGTTGTCTTCGAGGCGCACGACTTTGGCCTCGGGCCAGTCCCGCTGAAAGCTCAGGATGTGGCTGACTTCGGCGCCTCGCCAGCCGTAGATAGACTGGTCGTCGTCTCCCACCACGCAAAGGTTGCGATGTCGCTCGGCGAGGGCCTTGACGATGGCGTACTGCAGCCCATTCGTGTCTTGGTATTCGTCGACCAAGAGGTGCTCGAAGCGGGTCGCTTCGGCGATCCGCAAGTCCGCGTGGCGCTGGAACAGTTCTTCCACGTTCAGGAGCAGGTCGTCGAAGTCCATGGCGCCAGAGGCACGCAGTGCGGCCTGATACCTGCCGTAGGCCAGGGCGGCGAGTTCTTCCTTTTCGCTCGTCGTGACCTCCATCGCGCGGTCAGCGCGCACGTTCTGGCTTTTCCAGCCCGATACGATGAAGAGAAAGTCCCCGGGTTTGAGCTTCTCGTGCCCCACGCGCACGTCCCGTAGCGCCTGCCGCGCCAGGGTCTCTTGGTCACTGCGATCGTAAATGGAGAACTGCTTGGGATAACCCAGGGCTTCCGCGTGCCGCCGCAAGATGCGCACGCACAGAGAATGAAAGGTCGAAATCTCCGGAACCGCAGCGCCCGGCCGCCGCCTGCCGAGCAACTTCAGCGCGCGTTCCTTCATCTCACGCGCCGCCTTGTTGGTGAACGTCACAGCCAAAATACGATCTGCGCGCACCCGGTGTTTGATCAGGTTCGCGATCCGATAAGTGATCACCCGGGTTTTTCCGGTGCCAGCGCCAGCGAGCACCAACACCGGGCCCGACAAGGTCGAGACGGCTTCTTGTTGCGGTCGATTGAGGCCGGGATCGGGCATGGAGGGCCCGGACTATCCGTACATCCGACGGGCCGGTCAAGCTGCGCTGGGATCCGCCGTCGTGACACCGAAAGCCGGTCCGTTCGCTGCGCAGCGGGCACCGCTCGCGGCAGTGCGGGCTCGTGCTAGGCTGCGCCCGTGCTCGCGTCCGAACGCGTCGAGATCCACCCGGGACCCAAGACGACCTTTGCTGCAGGCAGCACCGCCAAGCTCGGCAAACGTGTGCGCGGTCTGGGTTTTCAGAAGGCGTTTGTCGTGACGGACGCCGGACTGGTCGCCGCAGAGATCGCCGGGCGGGTGGAAGCGAGTTTGACGGCGGCGGATCTCAGCGTCACGCGCTTCGCGGACGTGGAGCAAAACCCCCGCAAGCGCACGGTCGAGCGGGCGGCAGCGGAGATTGAGCCGGACGGCCAGACGGTGGTGGTTGCGGTCGGCGGCGGATCGGTGATTGACGCGGCAAAGGCGATCGCGCTTGCGGCGCCCAACGGGGCAAAGCTCGACAACGTGCGCTTTGGATCCCGCCCGGAAACGCCGGGCATGCCCGTCGTCTGCGTGCCCACCACCGCAGGCACCGGCTCTGAAACCAATATGTTTGGCGTGGTCACGGACGAAGAGGCCGAGCGCAAGGTACTGGTGGCGCATCCCAGCGTGCTGCCCCAACTCGTGTTGCTAGACCCGGAGCTGACCGTCGGACTGCCCCAATCCGTGACCGCCATGACGGGGATGGATGCCCTGACCCATGCGTTGGAATCCCTGATGGCCACCCGGGCGAACCCGGTGTCAGAAGCGCTGGCGCTGCGCGCCATGGCAATGGTGTATGCCCACCTGCCCACGGCGTTCGCAAACGGCACGGACATGGAGGCGCGGGCTCAGATGCTGTGTGCGGCGCACGTGGCGGGCATGGCGTTTTCCAGCTCCGGACTCGGGGTGTGCCACGCCCTGGGGCACCCGCTCTCCGCTCGCTTTGACGCCCCTCACGGCCAGGCCCTCGCGACCTTGTTGCCGCATGTGCTGCGCTTCCACGCTGACACCTGCGAAGACAAGTTGGTGCAGGTGGCGCTTGCCTTCGGCGTTTATGACCCGGAGGCCGGGGCCGCCGCCAACGCCGAACGGGCCATCGCCGCGGTGGAGGCTCTCAGCGCCCGGGTGGGCACCGACAAGCCGGGGTCCGCCTTGGGCATCAGCGCGAAGATGATCCCCACCTTGGTGGAAGATGCCCTGGCGGACCCACTGATCTTGACGACGCCCAAGCCCGTGACACCGGAGATCTTGGCGGAGATTTACGAAAAGACAGGCTAGGGATCGTGGCCGCTTTTGTCGGTTCAGGGTAGTCTTGTCGTCATGCTGCCTAGGCTGAACGCCCTGCTCGTCTGCGCCGCAGCCAGTGCATTTCTCAGTTTCGCTCCTGCCGCTCAGAGCGCGGAGGTGACGGCGGCACAGAAGAAAGAGGCTGCAGCACTGTTCAAGCAAGGGGAAGCGGCGTTCAAGAAGAACGACTTCTCCGGCGCAGCGACGGCTTTTGAAGCGGCGAACGACATCGCGCCGCACCCGGCGGCGCTTTTCAACGCTGCGCGCGCGTATGAGCGTGCCGGGGAGTTAGCCCAAGCCGCAAATCTTTGCGCACGCTACCTGCGCGACGCGCCAGAAGGTGACAAGCGGCGTGCCAAGGCCATGGGCATGTTGGCCGAACTGCGGCCGAAGCTCGGACGGATCACGGTGATTGCCGTAGATGCGGACGACATCACGCTCGACGGCGGCGCCCTTGCGCTCGAAGAAACGTACGTGAATCCCGGGGACCACCAAGTGGCGGGCCGCTTCGGCAACCGCATCGCACGCCGCAAAGTCAACGTGGTCGCGGGCAGCTTGGAGCGCGTGACCCTTGAGCCAAAGAAGGTCGAGTCTGCGGCGACGCTGGATCAGGGAGACGAAGTGGCTCCGGAGCCGGAGGAACCCAAGGACGTCGAGCCCGAGTCGAGCGGACTGAGTCCAACGCTGTTCTACGTTGGCTTGGGCGCGACGGCGGTGTTAGCGGGCGCCACGGTATGGAGCGGACTCGACACCAATAGTGCACGCGACGACTTTGACAAGAATCCGAGCCAGGATGCCTTGGACGAAGGCGAGTCGAAGCAATCCCGCACCAATCTGCTGCTGGGAACGACGGCGGTGGTGGGCGTCGCCACGGGGGTGATCGGTGCGTTTTTTACGGATTTCTCATCCAAAAAGACTCCGAAAGAACCCGTCGAGGACGAAGTTTCGTTCAAGCTGCGCCTGGCCCCTGGCTACTTCGCGGTCACGGGCGCGTTCTGATGGCACGCAAGGAAAGCGACCTACTGCAGGAGGTGTCGCTGTCGGACATCGAACTGACTCAGGCTCGGGATCCCGCCTACGCCAGCCACCCGGAAATCCTGTCTTCGCCCACGTCAGCGGCAAGTCCGCAGGGGTTCGCTAGCGGCAGCGTCGAGGCGGTTCCGGCTTCGGGGGCGCCCCGCGTCGGCCGCTACGAACTGCTGCTGGAGATTGCATCCGGTGGCATGGCGACGGTCTATATTGGTCGGCAGTTCGGCGCCGGTGGTTTCGAACGACTGGTGGCCATCAAGCGGATGCATCCCCACGTGGCGCGCGAGCCAGAGCTGGCGGCTTCGTTCATGGATGAGGCGCGGATCGCCAGCCTGATCCGGCATCCCAACGTCGTGAACGTGCATGATGTGCATGACGCCGACGGCGAGCATCTGTTGGTCATGGACTACGTCGAGGGGGCGAGTCTGGCGTCCGTGATGCGCGGAGCGCGCAAGCGCAATGAGCGCATTTCCCGCCCAGCGGCGCTGCGCATTCTGGTGGACGCGCTGCAAGGACTGCACGCGGCCCACGAGCAATGTTCCCTGGAGGGACGACCGCTGTCGATCGTGCATCGCGACGCCACTCCCCACAACATTCTGCTCGGTGTGGACGGTTCGGTGCGTTTGACAGACTTCGGGATCGCCAAGGCCGCGGAACGCAGCGTCAACACGGCTGCGGGGCTGGCCAAAGGCAAGTTCCGGTACATGGCGCCGGAGCAAGCCCGGGGCGGCGCTCTCGATCGCCGCGTGGATGTCTTCGCGATGGGGATCGTGGCCTGGGAGCTCCTCACCGGGGCACGGCTTTTCGACGCCGAAGGCGATGGGCAGGTCTTGCTCACCATCACCGCCGGCGACTACCGCAAACCCACGTCCGTCGACCCGACAATCCCGGCGGACCTCGAGGGCATCGTGATGCGAGCCCTGGGGTTGCAGCCCAACGACCGCTACTCGTCGGCGCAAGCATTTGCCGATGCCATCACGGCGTGGGGCAAGCAGGCCGGAGAACTAGCGTCGCCAAGCGACGTTGCGCGGTTGGTGCACGAGTTTTGTGGAACAGACGTGAGCGCCAAGCGCAAGAGTCTGGGAGAGGTGTTGGCGGGGCGGCGCACGCCGCCAGCGTTGGGCGAGCTGTCCGTGCCCGGAGTGACCACTGGTACGGGATCGAGTGTGGGTACCAGTGCGCCGCTGACCTTGGATAGCGTCAAGATCATCCAAGCGCTGACGCCAGAGGAGCTCAATGCCTACCGTGCCAAGCGTCGGATGGTGGTGGCGAGTGCCGCAGTGGGCGGCGTCGTCGTGGCCTCCACGTTGATTGTGCTCGCGATCTGGTGGAGCAAAGCCCCCGCCCCCCCCGCGCAAGATGGCGACGCGGTGACGAGCATTGCTGCCTCGGCTGCGCCTGTGGCCGCGTCGAGCGAAGGGCCGTCGGAGCGCGTGCGCATCACCATCCGCGCCGATCAAGGCGTTAGCGAGGTTCGCGGCGCTGGCGTGGGCGATATCGATTTCATCGACAATGGTGTGACGCTGTCGCTTCCGCGTTCGAGTCAAGACACCAAGCTGGTTGTTGTGTTTGCAGACGGGGCAGAGGTCGAAGAAACGATCTCGCCCAAGGAAAATATGGCCCTGCGTGTGCGTGCCGTTGCGCGCCCGGCCGAAAAGCCTGCCGCCGTCCCCCCGCCAGTGGCGGGGCCCCACCCCCCCCCGGGGCCGCGCCCCCCCCCCGCGGCGGGGCAGGGGCCCG
>CALMUT010000016.1 GCA_937872925.1 uncultured Myxococcales bacterium
TGGCCCCCAGCCCGACGGGGCGGCTGCACCTGGGGCATGCCCGCAGCTTTCTGCTCGCATGGTGGAGCATTCGGTCGCGGCGCGGCACGATCCACTTGCGCATGGAAGATCTCGACGGGCCACGGGTACAACCTGAAATGGTGGAGCAAGCGTTACGGGACCTGGAATGGCTGGGTCTCGACTGGGACGGCGAGGTTCTGGTGCAGTCCAGCGGGCTGGCACGCATGCACGCGGCCGTTGATCGCCTAGTAGACGCCGGACACGCCTACGCCTGCGTCTGCTCGCGTGCGGACGTGCGCGCCGCGCAGTCCGCCCCCCAACAGGGACAGACCGAGCAGCGCTATCCCGGCACCTGCCGGGACCGTTTCGCCTCCGTCGCGAACGCAGAGGCACAAGCGGGCAAGGAAGCAGGGCTGCGCTTTCGCGTGGCGGACGGCCCCGTCGAGGTCCAAGACGCCGTCGCTGGCAGGCGCAGTTTTGACGTTGCGGCAGAGGGCGGAGACTTCCACATCGCGCGGCGTGACAAGAGCCCGGCATACCAACTTTCGGTCGTGGTGGACGACGGCTACCAAGGCGTGACGGAAGTGCTGCGCGGTGACGACCTCTTGCCCAGCGCGGCGCGGCAGCAGTTGCTCCAAGAAGCTCTAGGGCTTTCGACGCCCACATGGGTGCACGTGCCCCTTGTACTGGACGCCGACGGCCGACGCTTAGCGAAACGCGCGGACGATCTGAGCATGGCGGAGCTGCGTGCGGGCGGGACCGATCCACGCGCCATCGTCAGTTGGGCCGCGCGTTCTGCGGGATTCGACGTGCCACCCCGTGCCGAAGCGTCGGATGTCGTGCGCGCGTATGCGCTTGAGCGACTTCCGCGCGAGCCGCTCCGGCTCAGCCGCGCTACCATCGAGAGCCTTCGCGAGGCCCGCGCATGATCCAACGCCGACCCTTTCTCAGTCTACTGCTTTCCGCCTGGCTTCCGGCCTGGGCCGCCGCTGCGGATCCGCGACGCGTGATCTTTCTCCAGCCCCTGGGCAAAGCGCTTCCTGAAGCCGACGTCGCGCTGGTCAAGGCCGCGCTGTCGGTCTTCTACGACATGGACGTGCGCGTGGCGCCACGCCTCGGGTTGCCCAAAGCTGCGTATTACTCACCGCGCCGCCGCTACCGCGCCGAGAAGCTGCTCTCGTTCTTGGAAAAGCGCGCTCCGGCGGACGCCTACCGCGTGCTCGGCATCACCGCCGTGGACATTTCCACCACCAAGAAGCCATACAAGGACTGGGGCGTGCTGGGGCTGGCCAATGTGGACGGTTCGAGTTGCGTGATGTCGTCCTTTCGCTGCAAGCGCAAGGCGAAGAACGCCGAACATGCGCGCCAGCGTTTCGGCAAGGTCGCGGTGCACGAGATCGGACATACCTTCGGGCTGTCGCACTGTCCGAATCGCGGCTGCCTGATGGAAGATGCAAAGGGCAGCGTGCTGACTTCCGACCGTGAGTACGACCTATGCGCCGACTGTCGGCAGAAACTGATCCGTCGCGGCTATTCCCTAGCAAGCGGCGACCCGCCCTGGCCCAAACCGAGCGCTTGACCCGCGAACACGGAGCACAGCGGGACCTGCCGACCGCGAACGGCGATTCAATGCACGCGGGCTTGCGTCGGCAGCTCTGATACAAGCTTCGCCTCTAACGCAGCCAGTTGTGCCAGTCGTTCGGTCGCAGCTTGCCCGAATCGGCCTTCGGCCAGCTTCACGAACAGGCTCGCGTGCCCGGCCTCGCTGCCTTCCAAGCGACGCAACCAGTCCGCGAGTTCGTCCTGTCCTCTGCGCGAAAGCTCCTGCCGCAGCAGGCGAAAACGTTCGCAAGATCGCGCTTCGATCAGCGCGCAAACCAGTAGACGGTCCAGCTTGCGCTCATCGTTTGGCGGGCGCACCAGCTTGAGCAACGCGCGTGCATAAGGATCACCTTTGTCGCGCGGTAGCGCCACGCCGCGCGCGCAAAGACGCTCGTGCACCTGGCGAAAGTGCCCGATTTCCTCTTCGGCTAGGCGCGCCAGCGCCGTGACGAGCTCGGCGTCCTCCGGATAGTCGTTGATCAGCGCGAGGGCACTGGCAGAGGCCTTTTTCTCGCAGTGAGCGTGGTCGGCGAGGGTTGCGTCCAGGTCATCCGCGGCAACGCGAGCCCAAGATGCGTGCGTCGGTGCTTGAAGCAATTCTTCAGCTAGATGGCGCCGCGCGGGTCCGGAAGGTTCGGTCATGAGCGAAGCAACCTACACCAAGCCGCATGCCTGCGCATCCGCGGCAATAGGTCGACCTTGGATCCCTTCCTTCACGGTCTCACGCGCGGACGAGGCGGAAGACCGGCAGCTCGGGACGGCATGCGAAACGCGCCGGGAGTACACTCGTTCCAAGACCGCGACTGACGTATGCGCGGCCCACGGGTGTGTCGTAGAACCCCGCGACGAAGCGACCGCTGCCCGGTGGCACAAGGGGTGCGAAGGGGCCGATCGTGCCCTGGCCACCATGGGTGTGTCCCGCGAGCGATAGCGAGAATCGCGGAGCGTCGGGCGCAGCACGGTCCAGAAGCGCCGGACTGTGGGTGAGCAGCAGGGCAACCTCTGCCCGCGCTTGGGAAAAGACTCGGGGCAGATCCGGCAGGCCCGCCAGACCATCGTCGGTGCCGACTACGGAGACTCCAGACACCGTGATGCCGTCATTCACGAGCAGTTTTCCGCCCGCAGATGCATAGGCCGCATGCAGGGATTCGAGGCTGACCTTTCCCCAATGCTCCCAATTGCCAGCCAGCCCCAACAGCTCCGTGCCGCCGCCAGCGTTTCGCAGTTCGCTGCACAGCTGGCGAAGAACCGGCAAGATCTCTGGACTGTCCAGGGCGTCCCCGGTAATCACCACGAGCTGCGGCTGCACCCGTCCGACGGCCTCGACAACGCTCTGCTCGAGACTGCCAAAGGAGGACAGGTGCACATCCGTCAGTTGCACGATCGTGAAGCCTTCCAAGCTGCCGGGGCAATTCGGAATGGGGACATCATGCCGAGTGACGTCCAACCAACGCGGTTCGATGGCGAAGGCGTCGAGCGCCACGGCGCCGGCTGCCACGGCAGCGGTCGTCGCGAAAGTGCGCCGTGACAGCTGAAGCCGTGGCTTTGTCATCAGGCTATAGCGTGCGTTCAGGGCCGCGATTGGGGAGCAGCGCTGCGCGCCACTTGCGACGTTTTGGGCGGCCCCCCGGACGCAGCAACGAAAGCGCTCGGGCGATGTCGTCCATACAGACGGCGCCCATCACGCGCGTGCCATCTACGACCAGTACCGGTCGCCCCCCACTCTGCATCAACTGAAGGTGCACGGCGAACAGCGGATCCTCAGCCTGGGCGATGGGAAGCTCCCGGGACATGCACTCTGCGACGAACGCGTCGGGACCGCGGTGCTGCAGTCCTGTGGCGATTTGTCCCCGGGTGATCGCGCCCACGACGCCGTGGCCCAGCTTGACAACGAAAACCGACGCCGGGTGTTGCAGAGCCAGGTGCGCCGCTGCAGCTAGGGTCGCGCCAGGCTCCAGCGTCGCAGTCGGCCCCGAAACGAGGGCGCGGACGCTGAACTTCGAGAGCCAGGCTTTGGCCTCGACTGCTTCGCGTTCGCGCCCCGCAGCGATGAAGACGAATACGGCAATCAGCACCAGGATCGGGTTTTCCCCGAAGACCCCCAGCAAGCCCAGCAAGGCGGCCAGGACGCGCGCGATACCCGCGGCGATCGACGTCGCCTGCAATTGTCCGAAGAGCATGCTGAGCAGAGCGCGCAGCACGCGCCCGCCGTCCATGGGCAGTGCCGGCAACATGTTGAATACGGCCAGCCCGATGTTCGCCCACAGCAGCGAGACAACAAAGGTCAAGGCGGAAGGCGGCAACAGTAGGCCGGAGTACCACAGGCCGTCCTCGAACCAGGCGCTACCAAAGAACACGCGGCCCAAGAGAAACAAGGCCCCAGCGAGCACGACGTTTACGGCTGGTCCGGCGACGGCGATCAGAAGCTCATGCACCGGTCGCGAGGGGTCCTTGTCGAGGCGAGCCACACCACCGATTGGCAAGAGTAGGATTTCACGCACACCAACTCCGACGCTTTGAGCGACCACGCTGTGTCCGAGTTCGTGCAGTGCGACGCAGGCAAAAACGGCGGCGAGCAGCAGCACGCCGAACACGGCCCCTAGCCCGCCATGGGGCAGCCCCCATTGCACGGCGCCCAGCAGCAGCAAGAACACAAACGTGGCGTGGACCCGAATGTCGATTCCCCGAACACGGGCGACGCGGAGAGACCAACGCATATGAACAACCTAAGTCGCCCAGAGCACGAGCGCGAGCCCTATGGGCCGGGAATTATTCGGCACTAGCGCGGGTTGATGGCACTAGCGCGGATTGACGGCGTAGGCCGAGCAAGGTGGGGCTGCCGCTACGGCTCAACAAGCGCTGCGAAATCCATCCAACGCACGTTGACCTTACGTGGCTCGGCGTCGCGGCCGCGGCGGGCGGCCAAGGACAGCTGATGGTCAGGGGTGGGAGACTGCATTTCGAACTGCCAGTCCGCCGGGTCGTCGCCGAGTGTCGCGTCGATATCAATGCGGATCGGTCCTTCAACACCGAACGCGAACTTTTCCAAAGGCAACGCAAGCCCCATTCCCCGCGCCTTGATGTAGCTTTCTTTCAACGTCCAGTACTGAAAGAAACGCTCCCGCTGTTCGGCTTCGGGCAATGCGAGCATCGCTTCGCGCTCCGCAGCTGCGAACACGCGTTTGCTGACGGCAAGGTAGTCGACATCGCGGTGCCGCACTTCAACGTCGACGCCACAGTCGATTCCCGAATGCACCAGCACCGCAGCGAGCCCGCGAGTGTGACTGAGATTGAAGCGAAGTTCCCCAGCGGGGATCGGAGCCGCGATCTCGGGCCGTCCGTGGGGACCCACAGAATAGCGCCAGTCGGCAGGTGGCACATCGGCGTACAGGCTCAAGGTACGTCGAACCAAGGCATGCGCCACCAAGAACAAGTGGCGGTCGCGCTCGAACAGGAAGCGCCGCCAGCGTGCCGTTTCAACTGGGTCAAGCCAGCTGGCCAGTGTCTCGAGAGTGCGCGCATCCCGCAATTGGTCGACGTCGCACAACCAAACGTGGAGCTCGTCACCTAGCCGCTCTGTCATGCCCCTTTTCCGGATAGCCGCGAAGCCAGGCGTGCCAGCCAGGGATCGGAAAGCACCGCCCCCGCCCGGATCCCGTCAAGCAGTCGCTCTGTTTCCGCGCTCGGCTCGGAGACTTGTTCCAAAATCCGAAAGAACACCGCCTCCACTTCGGAGGTTTGAGTCTGGCGCTGCCACTCGGTAACGGCGTCGGAAAAAGCAATGTCGGGGCTATTCGGGCGCTCGTCTTCCGCGGGCTCACCCAGAGCGGCAATGGCGTCAAGCACGTGGGCCGCGCGTGCCGCGTAGGGCAGCGCCCGCAGCTCCTCGGCTTCGATGGGCCGCCCGAGGAAGTAGTCTTGAGCTGCGTGGCCATGAGGGAACTCTAGCTTGCCGACTACGGGTGTCACTGGCAGCCCACCGGAGAAACGAATGGGCACGATCGGCAAGTCCAGCTCAAGTGCCAGATCGAGGAATACGGAACTCAACTTGGTGGTCGTTTCACGGCAGCTCTGGCTGCGAGTGCCTTGGGGATGTAGGAACAGCGAGCGATCTCCCCGGGAAAGCTGCGGCTTCAGCCCGCTGATGATCTCGAACATTGACTCGGGGCGCCCCTGATCGAAGTACAGGATTGAGCCCGGGTCCCGAGAACCCGGATGGGAAAACATATGCCGCAAGATCCAACCAATCCAACGCTTTTCGTGCTTGGCATTGGCCATGGTCACTACGGAGCGACCGGTGAGTCCGCTCAAGATATTCGTGATCAGCAGGGACTCAATCTGCACCTGGTGATTGCCGAGGAAGAGCGCGCTACGCGCTTCAAGGGAACGAAAGGCCTCGGGATCGGCCAGAACGACACGGCGCACGTACTTCTTCAATAAACCTTCCCATAGGTCGCGACCGAGCCATGGATCGCTCATGCCCAGGGCTTGGTCCCAGAAGGCACGCAGCGGCGTGGGGTCCAGGGTCCGCCGTGCCGGATCCGTATCGCGAACGACAACGTCCCTGCCCTCCCGAACGCTGTGCACTGCAAACGCATTCAAGGGCAGCGCGCCGGGAACGTGCGCAGGGTGGATGCCCTCGCGAGCTGCCACATGTTCGAGCACGGCGATGCGTTCCGCGTCGGTGGTTCCGTAGATGCCGACAATGGTGCCAGGCATCCAGTCACTGGCTTCCACCTCGGGTTGACTCAGTCGAGTCTCCGCGCCGTCGCTGCGCGACAAACGCACTCCCGGTACGAAGTGTTTGTCTCGCAGGAACGCCCGGCGCTCGCTCGGAGCGGCGGCACCCAGCGGTCCCTTGGGAAAGCACGCCTCCACGAGAGAAAATTCGGCCCAGACGCGCCCGTCGGCGCTGAGCTGCACGCGGAACCGAGGCAGATCCGGCGCGGCCAAGAACCCGTCAAAGCGCACTTCGCAACGCACTGGGCCAGCCGTCGGCGTCGGAGCGTAGAGCTCCAGCTCTAAGATGCGCGCTGGATAGGCGACTTTGTCCTCGCTGATCTGCGAGCTCCAGCTGTGCAGCGCGTCGTGGGGGATCCCGTGCAGCGCCGCGTCGAGCAACGCAGGGTGCAGCTTGCCGATCGGCACCGCGCCGGCACCAGCGTCGAGCACACTGGAAACCCCGCTATCCGAGCGGGCAGCGCGTTCGAGCAAGTGAAACGCTTCGCCGTGAAACAGCGCGCCGGACGCGTATGGGTCTTCCAGGGCCGGAGCCTTGAATGGGGTGAGGGCAGCCGGGGGCGGCTTGTAGTCGCCGGTCAACACTCGTGCGCTAGCCACCTCCGTGGCCTTCGCGTTGAGGTCGTCGCGGGGGGTCGACCACAAAGTCACGTGGGTTGCCGTTCCGCGCGCCTCGCAAGTGGTGTGAAAGCTCCGTGGCCCAGTGAAGTCCAGCCAGCCCTTGACCTGCACGTCTTTGAGACCCGTAACTTTTCCTTCGACTCCGCCTGCAAGCAGCTCGACGACGTGCATCAGAGGGAGCGCCGGACGGTTCCAAGTTGGGCAGTGGTCTTGGATCCATCGATCGCGCTGCGGATCGATGACGATCGCCCCCCGAGGCACGGACCCTCCCGCAGCGACGTCACCAAGAGGCACATGGCGCTGCTTGTCCTGGCGCTCTGCAGCGCCGGCCACGATGCGCATCGCCAACTTGGATGCGTCATAGATGCGAATGCCATCCACCCACAAGGACGCATCGCAGACCGCGAAAGGGCCCCGGTCATCCCGGCCGACTTCAGTGATCTCGATGACCGAGGTGACGCGCTTGTTCTTCGGGACAACCTGCCCCCGATACTTCCAGGTCATCGGCAATCCGATCGCAATGGGCTCGAAGCGCGGTCCTTCAATGCCGTCAGCCATGCCGGTCTGCAGCATGAAACACTGCAAGAGCTGGATCAGAGCTTCAATGCCTAGGGAGCCGGGCTGAACCGGGTCCTGGAAGAAGTGTGCTTTGAAGTACCAATCCGAGGCATGCACGTCCTTGACGCCACGCATCGCACCGAGGCCAGCTTTGCCACCCTCCGGCCAAAAGCCCTCGATGCGATTGAGCATGTCGAGCTTCGAATTCGGCAGGCGCGCTCCGCCGCGATAGAAGACGTCGGGACGTGTGTCGAGGTCGACGAGGAAGTCACTTGGCGCAACCAGCAACTCTCGCTGCGCATCCGAAACGGGCAAACCGACCTGATTGTCAAAGGCGCTCGGAGGGAAGAACCCGAATACGGTCTTCATATCGTATACGAGCGTGCTGGACTGATGCACCTCCACGTCGAAGCTCACGATGATCATGCCGGCGCTGTTGGAGACCGCAGTGAGTTGGGCGGTGGTGCGCAGACACGACGCATCCTCGAAAATCTCGACATGCTGGGTGCCGGTACCATCCAAATTGCGGAACAAGAGGTCCGTCTCGATCGTGAGGGCACATCCCACATAGCTCGCGAGCCAGCCGCAGGGCTGCAGCGCGGCTTCCAGCAGCACGGCATAGGGCATCGTGCGGTTGCCGTTTTCGTCGAAGTACCACGCGTCTTCCGGCACGTCGTACTCGGCTACAACCTCCGCGCCGGCCTTGGGCTCACCCATCTTGCCGCTCACGGACGCGATCCGCGTCATGAAGTGGTAAGGCGGGCCGGGCAAGCGCGCGCCACGGCGGTGGCCGTCGAATACTCGGTAAATCGGGAACGCCTTGCTGGGCTTGCCCCAGGCGCAGCTCAGCAGCGACTCGTAGCCGAAACTGAACGCCTCGCCCTCGGGGCTGAGGGCAATGGCGACGGGCTTTGCTTCGGTGTGATCGCCAAGGATTTCTGGATGGCTCTCCAAAGGAAAGTCCGGCGCGAGGCGCCAGCCAACCCGTTTGGCGTGAAACGCCTTCAGACCATCGACGGTGCACAGCAAATCCGCGTAGATCGTCGGCTCGGGCCCCGCGACGATCTCCTCTACGAAGACTTCGTAACTCAGCTCCTTGCTCTCTGGCGTGACTTGACCGCGACAGCGCATTTCGATGGGCTCGCCCGGCACCGGCTTGAACGACCAAGCGTCGCGCTTGAGCGTGTAACCCAGGGAGGCCAAGTAGAAGCTCAGAGCCTGCACGCAACCTTCGAACATCAAGGTGCCCGGCATGCACGGGTCGTTCTTGAAGTGACCGTCAAAGTACCAGTCGTCAGAGCTGATCTGAGTCCTTGCTTTCAAATAGCCACGCCCCCAGGGACCGCCGGCCGGATCGAAGTCGACCACCTCGTCCAAGAGCAGCATGCGTCCGGTCTGAATGCGTGGACTCTGTGTGTGCGTCTGACTCAATTCGAAGCCCACCCCAAAGCAGTCCCAAGCGCGACCCTCGGCAAACGCCTGCACTTGCTCCCGGCTGAAGCTGCGGTGCAGCGTGAGCTTTTCCGGCGCGTCCAAGCGCGGGTTGTCGATGACCTCGGCGCCTTCAGGGGTCCAGACGATGCCCTCGGACTCGGCCAGTTCTTTATCGCTGAAGAACCCGGCCTGGCCCTCGCGTACGGCAAGGCGCACGTCGCCGTTGATGCGACAGTCGTAGTGAAAGAAGAACAAGCGCACGTCCTCATGACGGGCGTGGCCGTCGACGTGGATGTCGTATTGCAGGGTATCGCCCGGTGCAGGCAGATCGCCTTCGTAGGTGAGAGTGCAGCCAAGCAGACGATAAACACGCTCGCCCTTGTTCAGAAAGTCCGCGCCCATCCAGCTGATCAACATGAGATCCGCTTGCCCGCTCTCGATGAAGATCCCGGCGGGCATGCGGCCTTGATTCAGGTACCAGGAGTCTGAGCGCACGTCGGTTTCGGTCCAAATGGTGCCCTTAGCCGCGACCCCCGGCTCCGCATCGATCCCCGTGACTCGATCCGCCAGCAGCAACGGCGGCTCAGGCATACGCACTTGGCGTGCGTACGCGTCTTGTTTCGCAAACTGCGCCCCGAAGATGTCGGAGATCTTGCCGCTCGAGTTCACCTCGAGCTGGGCGCGGCTGAAGGTCGGCCCCCGAGGCGGCGGCGCAGTGGGCGCATACTTAGCGGGGGATGGTCCGTGCAGGGCCGCCGGGGCCAGCGCCGTGGGCGTGGGCGGAACGGGCGGCGACGCGGGCGGCTGCACGAATGTCGGCTCCGGCACGTCCGCGCGTCTCATCTGTGCGGGCGCCAGCGCGGGCTGTGCCTCGGCGACGGGAACGGGCGCTTGCGCGCCGGCAAACGCCATGCGCTGCAGACTGGCCTGTGTTGCGAGAAAACGCTGGTGGACCTGCGACTGATCCTGAAGGAAGCGCGTGTGGATCTGGGCAAGAAACGCAAATGGCGTCACGGCGGGTTCAGATGCGACGTCATGCGCTGCAGGCGCGGGGCCGAGCGCGGCGGGCGCGGGCGCGGACGGCAGCGTCGCGACGGCAGAGGAATGCGGAGCGGCGGCGGGCTGAGCTGGAAGATCGGAGTCTGGCGGGCGGCTTGCCACAACGAACTCGGAATCGAAAATGGGCGGGAGTGGTGGAGCGGGTTGCATGAGCTGGATTCCGTTGTCGGGTGCGGCGCCGCGCCGTACGGGAGCCGGGTGCGATGGCAGACGGCGCGTGGTCGCAGTGCGGGGCGCGGGGATCGGTGCATGGCCTGCCAAGCGTTTGAGCAATGGATCTGGGTCCACTGCGACCCCGGCGGCGATCAAGGCTGCGACTACGTCGAGCGCTTGGGCGCCGCCGCGGCCACGCCGGTCAAGGTGCGTGACGACCGCGCTGCGCATGCGCTCCGGGCCAAGGATCTCGCGGATCCAGCGGCTGCAGGCGGCGCCCGGACCGTGCTCGATGAAACTCCGCACGCCATCGGCCCAGGCGCACTCCACCATTTTCGGGAAGTCGAGCTGGCGATGCGCTTGGCCCAAGATCGCCTGCGCGCAGAGTTCCGTGTCTGGGTTGTATGCCCCGTCCAGACCGCCTGAGTAGAAGCGGACCCCAGGAACGGCGTGGGTCTCGCGGCGGTGCGCAGCGAGCCACGCTTCGCGCACGTTGTCGAGTTCCGGGACATGCACCACGAGGTTGTAGTCGAGGGGGCGACAGCGTTCTGGGCCGAGGCGTTCGACCACCCGGGCGCAAGCCGCAGCTTCACCACCGATGACGCAGTCGACGGGCGTGTGCACAATTGCGAGATGCACATCAGACTCTGCGCGTAGTGCCGCACGGACCTCGTCCACATTCGCCAGCACCGACCACATTGCCCAGCGTGCATCCGCGCCCCAGAGCCGCTTGATCACACCAAACTCGCCGCTGAGCTCTCGCTCGAATAGGCCTGCGGTCATGCAGTCGGCACGCATTCGGTCCATGTCGCGCCAGGCGCCAAACGCAAAGAGCGAGTTGCTTTCCCCGGAGCTGTAGCCGAGCGCCGCCTGCGGCTTCAGTCCCAGCATTCCCAGGCTCAGCTCCGCATGAAGCTGGCTCAAGGAAGAAGCGCCCCAGAGCCGCTCCGACGCGCTGCCGCTCGGCAGGGCTGCATCATGGGCCCAGCGCATCGCGTCGCCAAACCCCTCAAAGCGCTGCGCCAAGGCATCGCCGAGCTCGGGCAGATCGAGCAGCAGCTCGCGGCCCATGCCGTGGTACGCCGAGCCAGCCGACGTGAAAACGAACGCAAGCTCGCCGAGAACCGGCTGCGCTCTGAAGTGCACGCCCTCGCCTGGCGGAGCGCCCTTCTCGATGTGCGCACGCCCTCGCTCGCGGCGCTGAGCGAGCTGGGACTCGCCGTCGGCGACGATCACCAGGCGCGCGGGTTGCGCTTCTGCCTGAAGGTCCGCGCAGCACCCAGCGACTAGCGCCGCCAACACTTCGTCGGCGTTGGCTCCTTGGAACAACTGCAGTGTCGGCGCTTCACCTTCGTGCTGCGTGCGGCAGTGCTCGTCTTCGCGCAAGACTGCGCGGTGCGCGCCGTTGCCGTCCATGGGTCGGACGCGCACTTCGGCTCGACGCATGGTGCTGCGAAGCCACGGCGAGCCGTCCGCATGCCGACGATGGTGCAGGCTGAGCGTTGCCGCAGCTAGATGCAGCAAACCTGATGCGGCGTGCGCATGCCCGAAGTGCGGCGTCAGAGCACAGTCGTCGGGTCCCCAAACCGTCACGCCGTCGAGCGTCGTCTCACCTTCGGCCAAAACGCCATGGTCCTCGATCACGGCGTACACACGGTCCCCGGCCGCGCGGGCGTCACGGAGTCGCTTCAGCACCAGGACAACCGCTGCATCGCCGGCAATCTGGCGTGCGCCGTCGAGACAGCCGTGCGCAGCTGCCTGGTGCGTCGGTTCACAGCTGAGGTCAACTGCTCCCACCAACGCAGCGTCTAGCTCCAATCGCTGCAAGCGACCCACTGCAAGCTCAAGCGCCACCAGTCCAGAGGCTTCCTCCGCAGAGACGGTGCAGCTGCCACCGCCCAGATCCAACAGGCGGTTCAGGCGATTTGCCGCCATATTCGGCATCGTACCGATCACCCCCGCAGCGCTAAGGGGATCGACGAAGCCGTCCCCGTGGCGCCAGCGCGCACCGTAGCGCGCCACCTCCATGTCCACGCCCATGCCGACGTAGATCCCGGTGGTCTCCCGGGGCAAGGCCCGCGTCTCGGCCACAGCTTCGCGCCCGACCCGCATCACCAAGAGCTGCTGCGCGAGGGTTTGATCCAAATCCTTCGGAGGAATGCCCAGGGTCGCAAGATCCAGTTCGAAATCCGGGCAGCGTCCCTGCAAGGTGCCGTCACTGCCGGTGCTCAGTCGCTGCTCGCCGCAGAAAAGCGCCCGGGTGAAGTCCATGCGGTCAGCGGCGCCCGCTGCGGTGATGCCAAGCCCGACGATCGCAATCGAGGGACGCTCGGCACTCGCTGCGGACAAAGGACGCTCGGCACTCGCTGCGGGCGAAGCGGTTCGCGCGGCCGAGTCGTGCTCCTCGACGATCAGGTGAGCGTTGTTACCACCGAAGCCAAACGCAGACACTGCGGCGCGCCGCGGACCGTCACTATTCCAAGCTTCTGCTCGGGAAAGTAGCCGGAAGGGTGTTCCCAACAATGCAGGCGTTGGCTCGTCGGCGTGCAACGTCGCTGGGCGCGTGCGGTGACGCATCGCCTCTAGCACTTTGATCAGTCCGGCGACTCCGGCCGCAGTGATCAGGTGTCCCAGATTGGATTTCAGGGACCCGATCGGCAGGGGCTCGGCGCGCCCGGCGTAGACCTGGGCCATGCTCTCGAGTTCCGTGGCATCTCCCAAGGTCGTGCCCGTGGCGTGGCACTCCATCAGGGAGATATCCGATGCGGTCAGCCCGCTCTGCTCAAGAGCGGCGCGCATCGCGCGCGCCTGGCCTTCCGCCGAAGGCACGAGTGCGCCCTTGCCGCGCCCGTCGTTCGACAGGCCCACGCCGCGGATCACCCCCAAGATCCGATCCCCCGCTTGCTCTGCGTCGGTCAAGCGCTTGAGGGCGACGAAGCCAGCGCCCTCTGCCGGCACCAGGCCATCCGCCGCGGCGTGGAAGGGGCGACTTCGCCCCGTCTTGCTCAGGGCCTGAAGTGCAGAAAAGCCAACGTGAATGAAGAGATCATCCGCACAGTTCACCGCGCCGGCGAGCACCAGGTCTCGTCTGCCCTCAGCGAGCCAGTCGCAGGCGATCTTGATGGCATAGAGCGACGAGGCACACGCCGCATCCAGAGCGAAGCATCCGCCGCCAAGACCGAGGGCACGCTCGAGCAGCAGCGCCGGGAGCCCTGAACAGAATCGATTGCGAGCTGCCGGGCGCGCTTCGGAGCCGAGCCAAACACTCTCAGCAAATGCGCTCAGCTCCGCCGACGGGAAACCGAGGTTTCCAAACACCGCACCCACCCGTCTCCGCTCGCCACGGTGCTGGCTATCGCTCAGGGCCTCTCGCGCTGTATGAAGCAGCCACTGAAATAGCGGATCTAGCTCCAGGATTTCCGAGGCGGGCAACTCGAATCCGGCTGGGTCGAAGATGTCGCTGAAGCCGCGAACGTAGGAGCCCCGGTCCGACCAAGTCGCGTCGGGTCGCGGGCGGCTCGGTGGGCACACGACCTGCTCCGGCGCGACCCGCCAACGGTCGGCGGGCACGGCGCTGATCGAATCGCGCTCCGCGTCGACCAGATCCCAAAGCTGCGCTGGGCTCGACGCTCCAGGCAAGAGACAGGACCGGCCGACAATGGCAATCGGCACGAATGGCATGGGACCTCACGCCTGCGGAAGCAGGTGGACCTCCACGCCTTCGAGCTCGGCAATGACCTCGCCGAGACCATTGCGGAAGACCACGTCGGAGACCGTGCGCTGACCCGAGGCATCCCGTCCTGTCAGAGTGCAGTGCAGCGGACCGTCGCTAGGCCGGTCCGTGAACGTACGCACCTCGCCGATGCCCGTCGGCAGAGATGCGCGCCCCAGCACATGATGACTCCAGAGCAGCGCCAGCTGCAAACCGCCGTCGAGTGCCCGGGGGTCCGTGCACCAGCTCTGGGGCCAGCCCGCCTCAAGCACGCCGCTGAGCGCAGCGGCGATCCCGCTTTGGCTCACGCCATCGATGCTGCGGATCATCTGAAAGTCCGGACCGTGAAAGAGCACCTGCCCGTCATAGACCACACGATCCCCCCAAGCCTCGAGGCCCAGATCGTTCGCTCCACCTTTGCTGGGCGCGGGGCGCGTCTCCACCATCTGAGCTGTGGCCCGATAGTACGGCGTGCCCGAATCGTCGACCAGCTCGAGATCCAGAATTGCACCGCTGCCGTTGGAGCGTAGCGCGCAGTTGACCACCAACCGCAATTCGTCTTGCTCGAAGTTCTTCAAGGGAATGCCCCGCAAGACCTTCAGATTCTGAATGCCGCTGAGCACCAAGTTCGGGCGAAACGCGCGCGCGGCGCGGCTGAACCACTCGATGGCCACCACCACCGGAACCACAGGTGTGCCGTGTATGCTGTGGTCCGCCAAGAACGGGTGGCTCCTGCGATCGACCACCACTTCGAGGGAGAGGCCAGGCGCCCCCGCCTTCGGGGCCAGCGCCTCGGGACGCGGCTCCCCACCGAGCACCAATTCAACCTGCTCAGGCTGAGAGCCGGAGAGTTCGTCGACCAACATGCGCGCGCCCACTTGCAGCGGAATCAGCGGCACGCCCATGCGCTCGAAGTGAAGCTTCAGCTCTGGACTCACCATGCCTCCTTCCCAGGGGCCCCACCCCAGAGACTTCACCAGGCAGCCCGTTCGGGATCGCGCTTCGGCCCAGGCCACTTTGTTGAGGACTTCGTTGGCCATGGCGTAGTCGGATTGACCGACATTGCCGCAGCGGCCCGCCACGGAAGAGAAGAAACACAACAGCTTGATCGGATCCGCCTGCGTGGCGTGCAGAAGCGCGCGCAGCCCGGCGACCTTCGTGTCGAACACGCGATCGAAGTGCTCCGTGGTCTTGTCCACGAGCAGTTTGTCGTGAATGACGCCCGCGCCGTGCACGATGGCAGCGATGGGTCCCCAATGCGCGCGCACATCGTGCAGCGCGGCTTGCAACGCATCCGTGTCCGTAACGTCTACGGGAACGTAGCACGCCTCGGAACCCGTCCCTTCGATGGCCCGCAGCGTGGCACGGATCTCGCGCGCCGCAACGATTCCGCTGACCTGCGCGCCTAGTTCCGTCGGACTCGGCATCCTCCCGGCAGCGCGCGCTTCAGCGAGCAGCGCGCGCTTGAGCTCGGCGTCCCCTAGGATGCCCGTGACACAGGGAGGCTCTGCCACTAGCGCCGTGCGCCCGAGGAGCACGAAGCGCAACTTTGCTTGAGTGGCGAGCTCGATCAGAGTCGCGGCGGTGCCGCCCCGAGCCCCGCCGGATGCGACCACGACATCCCCGTCCCGCCACGGGCTGGCCCCCACCGCCACCGGAACCCGAACGCTATCTAAGACCAGACGGCGGCCATCGACGGGCAGCCCCACATCGAGCTCTGGCCCGCCCAGCAGCAGTTCGTCGGCCAGGGATTTCGCGAGCACTTCGCTGCTATTGCCGCCGCGCTCCAGATCGATGGCCTTGGTGGCCACATCAGACCATTCCTGCGCCACGCTGCGCGTCAATCCCGCAAGTCCGGACAGCCATGCACGCACGCTTTCGATGTGGGTGGTGGCAAAGGCGCCACCGGTGTCCTGTACCGTCACGAAAACGCCCTTGCCCGAACGCTGGCGAGCGAAGGATTGCGCGGCGGCGAAGGCCTCACGATTGACCTGAACGGCTTCGTCAATATCGGTGACAGGTCGCATCCCACCCAGGAACAGCAGAGCGTCCAACCCTGGAGACGACGCGGGGTCGACGAGCTCCGCGCGCACGCCGCGGGCACACAGCTCCTTGACGAGGGTGGCCCCGAGATCCGTGCCATCCGACGTAACGCCCACGCGCTGTGCACCGAGCAGACCACGCATCGCCATGCCGATAGCGGGTCGCTCTTGGGTGGTCAGCGCGAAGCGTCCGAGACTCGGCGTGGTGACGGGATCGGCGCCGGGTGTGGCTCTTTCCGTTGCCCGTACAGCGCTAGCGCCCGGCCGCGCGGGTGGTGGAGCGTTCGGCTCCGGGGGACCACCGCCGAGCAGGCCCTGCATGTACTCGATGATCTCACCGAGGGTCTGCAGCTTTGCCATCACTGCCGTATCCACCTCGGGCAATTCCGGCGCTTGCTCGCGCATCGCCGACAGGATCTCCACTCGTTTGATGGAGTCGATCCCGAGGTCGCCTTCCAGCTGCATCTCTGCGCTCAGCATCTCCGTCGGATAGCCCGTCTTGTCCGACACGATCTGCAGCATCAAGCCATGCAGATCCCGCACGGGCGCTGCCAGCTGAGGCGCGCGTTCCGCCGGACCGGGCGGCGCGGAGCCGAGCAGTCCCTGCATGTACTCGATGATCTCACCAAGGGTCTGCAGCTTGGCCATCACCGCGGTGTCTACCTCGGGCAACTCTGGCGCTTGCTCGCGCATCGCCGACAGGATCTCCACTCGTTTGATGGAGTCGATCCCGAGGTCGCCTTCCAGTTGCATCTCTGCGCTCAGCATCTCCGTCGGGTAACCCGTCTTGTCCGACACGATCTGCAGCATCAGCCCGTGCAGATCCCGCACGGCAGCTGCCGGCTGAGCCGGGCTCACGGAAACGCTTGGAGCTGCATCGGCCGGCACGGAGCCAAGCAGTCCCTGCATGTACTCGACGATTTCACCAAGGGTCTGCAGCTTTGCCATCACCGCCGTGTCCACTTCGGGCAGCTCCGGTGCTCGCTCGCGCATCGCTGACAGGATCTCGACCCGCTTGATCGAGTCGATCCCGAGATCGCCTTCGAGCTGCATCTCCGCGCTCAGCATCTCCGTCGGGTAGCCCGTCTTGTCCGACACGATTTGCAGCATCAGCCCATGCAGATCGCGCACAGGAACCGCAGCCGCAGCAGGACGCGTCCTCTCGACAGCAGCCGGCGGCGGCACCACGACTGGCGCCACGGACGCTGCAGGCGCGGGGGGGTGGGTCGGCGGGGCCGCGTGGGTCGGTGCGGGTGCAGGCGCGGGCGGCGGCGCGGCGAGCGCAGACGCCATAGGTTGCAGGGTCGGCGTCACGGGAAGCGGAAGCCCGCTGATGGCACCGAAGCCGTGTTCGATGGTTTGGAGAAAGGCCATGTGGCTCTGCGCCATGGCGGCCATGTACGCGGAATGTGCTTCCGCGGTGTGGCGCTGCGCCTCCTGATAGGCATGCGCCCAGCCGGGCTCCGCGCGGTGGGACATGGGCGAGCCGGCCGCGTTCAAGGGCGCCGCGGCGACCGCAACCGGCGGCGCTACAGGAATCAATGCCTTCCCGTCGAATGCGACACCGCCGCCGTTGCTCGCTGCGGCACGTCCAGCGCCGTTGCTCGGCGCGGTGAGGGCAGCGCCCTCGTTGGGCGCTGCGGATTGCGAAGGCGCTTGCGGCGCCACAGATCCCGCGGACTGCCCCGCTGCCACTCTGGCAACCTCGGGCCGTGGACCGTTCGGCCGCGGCAGCTGCTGCGCTCCGCCCGGAGGCGGGTACGGCTTGCCGTAGTTCGCTCCGTCGAGGCCAATGCTGAGCTTCGGCTTGGCAACGGTACGAGGATCCGACGCAGCCGCGTAGTCACTCCACAGCGCCTCCAGACGCAGTGAGTGCCCCGCGGCGACGAGAGCGCCGAGGGCGTCCAAAAGCGCAGTTCTGGAACTGACACCCTTCCGGTCCAGGCTGACAGCTTGATGCGGATGGCCTTCAAGGATCCCTTTGATCAACCCGGTGAGCACTGCGCCGGGACCGACCTCGACGAACGTGCGAACGCCGTCGGCGTACATCGCTTCGATCATTCCTACGAATTGCACCGGGCGCGCCAATTGCTCGGCGAGCAGCGCGCGTATCTTCTCGGGCGCTTCCGGATAGGGCCCAGCGAGGGTGTTCGAGTACACGGGGAGCGACGCCGTCGCGAAAGACTGCTCGGTCAGGAAGGCAGATAGCCCGGCGCTGGCGTCAGCGACCACTTCCGAATGGAAAGCCGTAGCAACGGGAAGGCGCCGAGCTTGAATGCCCTCGGCAGCCAGCTTGGCTTCGACGGCTTCGATCGCCGATGTGATGCCTGACAGCACGACTTGCGCAGGACCATTGTGGTTGGCGACGACTACATTTTCACCGAACTTCTCAAGCAAAGCACGCACCTCGTCGAGGGGCCGCGGCACTGCACACATCGCGCCTGGATGCACGGCGGCCTCGGCCATGAGCTCGCCGCGACGACGCGCCACTCGGAGCATCTGACTCGCGTCGAGCACGCCCGCGGCGTGCAGCGCGGTCACTTCGCCGAAGCTGTGGCCCGCGACGCAACTCGGCTTGAGCTCAAGCTCTCCGATCAGGTTCAGTAGCGAGAGGCTTGAGCAACCGATGGCGGGCTGCGCCCACTCGGTGTCGGACAATCTGCGAGCTTGTTCCGCCGCGACAGCATCATCGAAAGCGGTGCGAGGAAATACAACCTCTTGCAGCCGCAAGTCTCCGTCTCGCACGATTTCCGCCGCTGTGTCCCAGGCAGCAAGAGCGGCGGAGAAGTGCATGGCAAGATCGGCACCCATGTCGATGTACTGGCTACCTTGACCTGGGAACACGAATGCAAGGCGTCCCTCGGGCCGGCCCCACCCCACATGGATGCCGTTCGGCGTCGACAATGCCTGATTTGGTTTTGATTCGATGAGTTGCGCGGCTTGATTGAGTTTCTGCGCCAGGTCCCCGTCGCTGTCGGCAACGATCGAAAGGCGATGCTCAAACAGCGCGCTGCCGCGGCTCGTCGCCGCTAGCCACTTCAGCATTCCGGGCTGTGCGCAATCCCGTGCGACCTCTTTGGCTTTTGCGGCGAGCGCGGCGCTGGAGTCCGCGGAAAGCACCACCAACTCGGCGCCGGCGGCTCGCAAGCGAGGCGCCTCTGGACGCTTGCCTGGCGGCGGAACAAACTCTTCGAGCGCCAAGTGGAAGTTGGAACCGCCAAAACCAAAGGCGCTGACCGACGCGCGGCGCGGGTGATCGGCGGCGCGCACCCAGGGCCGTGCGCGCGTCGTGAGGTGAAAGGGGGAAGACTCAAGCTGCAGCGCCGGATTGGGACGATCGATCTTGATCGTCGGCGGGAGCACTTTGTGGTGCAGCGCCATCACGACTTTGAAAAGGCCAGCCGCACCCGCCGCTGCTTTGGCGTGACCGATCTGCGATTTCACCGATCCCAGTTGGCACCACTGGCGATCCTGGCGTGCGGTTGCGCCGAAGACCATCTCGAGTCCGCCAAATTCCGCCGCGTCTCCTGCTTTCGTTCCGGTGCCGTGGGCTTCGACGAGCTCCACGCTGTCTGGGCCGTAGCCCGCTTGAGTGTAGGCCCGGGCCAGGCTTTTGGCCTGTCCGGCGGAAACCGGCGCATACACGCTTTTGGAGCGTCCATCCGATGAAGCGCCTACTCCGCGGATGACCGCGTAGATACGGTCGCCGGCACGCTCGGCGTCCACAAGCCGCTTGAGCGCAACCATGCCGAGGCCCTCGCCGAGCATGGTTCCATCCGCCTGATCGCTAAAGGGGCGGCAGTCTCCGCTCATGGACAGCGCTGGCGTCTTCGAAAAACACATGAACATGAAGATGTCGTTCATGGTGTCCACGCCACCGGTGATGACCAAATCCGAGTCACCGAGCTGGAGTTCGTTCACGGCCATGGAAAGCGCGCTCATGGTCGACGCGCAAGCCGCGTCGCTGACGCAGTTGGTCCCCCCGAGGTTCAAGCGATTGGCGATGCGCCCCGCGACCACATTCCCCAGCAGGCCGGGAAACGTACTTTCCTTCCAGTCGGTGTAGTGCGCAGCGATGCGTTCACAGACGTCGACCACTTCGCTTTCGGGTAGTCCGGCCTCGCGCAGCGCCTTGGTCCAGACAGGGCGCTGCAAGCGACTCACCATGGAACCGAGCAGCTCCTGGCCAGACGTGACACCGAGGATCACAGAAGTGCGCGCGAGGTCGAGCCGCTGGGGGTCGCCTGCGGACGCGTCCTCGAGCACCTTCTGCGCGACGATCAACGCGAGCAACTGCGAGGTATCCGTTTCCGGAACGAGTGCCGGCGGCACCCCCCAGTGCATCGCATCAAAGTCCACCTTTGGCAGAAACGCGCCCCGCTTCGCGTAGGTCTTGTCCGGTACGCTCGGATCGGGATCGTAGTAGTCGTCGATCAGCCAGTGGCTCGGCGGCACATCCGTGATGAGGTCAGAGCCCGCTAGAATGTCGGACCAAAACCCGGTGGCGTCGATGGATCCTGGAAAAAGCGCGCTGACACCGACGACGGCAATGGCGGGACGTGGAGGTGTGTGTGATTCATTCATGGCAGTTGTCCAATCGGTCAAACGAGGGGCCGGGGGCGAAAGTCGAACGCGGCGTGGGGCACAGGCACACCAAAGCTGCGCAGTTGCTGGGCGCGAGTGATCACCGCGGCGCCCTCCATCAGGTTCAATGCGATTTGCACGACGCGGCGGTTTTCTGGTTTCGCTAGGAAGGTGCCGGAAGCCCAAGCGTTGAACGCTCCCATCGCTGGCCCACACCAGATTTGATAGTCCGCGACGCGCTCCTGCGTTCCGTTGATCGCCCAGCGACTGGAGAGGCCCAGGTAGGCGCGGAACACCAATGCCATCTTGTGATGGGGATCCGCTTCTGCCTTGGCGATCTCGCCGGGGTCACGCTTGGCCCAGAACTCTGCCGTGGATCTCCAGGCGTCTGCGAAGCCGGCACGCAAGATGTCGGTTTCGACCTTTGCGGCAATGGGCCCGGGCACTTCGTCCCAGCTGCGGTGCGCCCGGTAGAGCTCTCGCAGCTTTCGGGCGCGGCTGGCAAACAACGTCCCGCGCTTCAAGACCTGTACCTCGACGCCTTGTTCGAACATGTCGGCGGCGGGCGCCATGATCACGTCGCCCAGCCCGGCCTGAGCCAAGAGCTGCTTTCCAGCGGAGTGCAATCCGGACTCGACCGCCGCCTGGTTGACGGAGCCTGTGAGCACGTAGGCCGCTCCCAGGGCAAAAGCTGCTGCCACCGCGCTGGGCGTTCCCAAGCCACCGGCGGCGCCCACGCGGATCGGTCGATCGTATTTGCGCTCAGCCTGGATCGCGTCGCGAAGGGAGGCGATCGTCGGGTAGAGCGCAGCAAGCGGACGGTTGTCCGTATGGCCGCCGGAGTCCGACTCCACCGTGATGTCCTCGGCCAGCGGGATGCGGGCAGCCAGGCGGGCTTCTTGCTCTGTCAGTTCACCGCTGGCTACCAGTTGTTCGAGCAGCGCCTGCGGCGCGGGCTCCATGAACGGTCTTGCAGTTCCTGGGTGGGAGATCTTCGCGAATAGAAAGTTACGTCGCAGGACCCGGCCAGTCTTAGACTCGGAGAGCCCGGTGCATGCATAGCGCACGACATGTTTGCTGAGCGCGATGTACGCGGCAGCGGAAACCCTGCGCACGCCGCGGCGAATGTACAAATCGGCAACGGCAGCTTCCAGGCTCGGTTCGTTGGGCGAGTGGATCAGGTTCGCGCCCCAGGGCAACCCGCCGGAATCAGCACGACCGAGCGTAGACTCCAGAACATCCAGCGCCTGCTCGACGCGTTCGAGGGAAAGCCCGGCCGCGCCAAAAAAACCCAACATGCCGGCGCGCGCCATGGCGATGACGATGTCCGTAGAACCAATGCCATTGGCCATGGCGCCCGCGATGTACGGAAAGCGCACTCCGTGCACTTCTGCGAAAGTGCGATCCCCCAGCCATTCCGGGTAGGTCGGGGGTAGCGTGGCAAGCAGTGGCCATGACGGCGCGCCATTGGGCGCTCCGGCGCTAGCGCCGCCGTGCGCTACGCCCAGCCCGCCGGACTCAGGGTCTTGCACGACGTAGGTCGTGTCGCGCACATTGTGAACGCTGCGCAAGAGCTGCGTCTGGCTGAAGCTTGGGGTTTGGTTGCTTGCGGTCCACACACCGATTGATCGCATGGGATTCCCGACATCGGTGTACGGGTGTGCACCGAAATACTGGAGAGTCGGGGACTATCCTCACCGAAGCCCGCCGGGTCAACGCGGGTTCTGATTTCGTGATGCATCTGTGACGAAGGGGAGGCTTTCCCGCGCACCGCTGATCAATGGTGTACGCTTGTACACGGAAGGCCCCCGAATGAGCAGCCGTGCCGCGCAAAAAGAGCAAACCCGCCGAGCCATTGTCGACGCAGCCCTACGCCTGAGTTCTGCCCGTGGATTTGCGAGCGTGAGCCTGCGCGCCATCGCCAAGGAGGCAAATATTGCCCCAAACGCCTTCTATCGACACTTCAAGGACTTGGACGATCTGGGGCTGGCCCTGGCAGATCAGGTCGGGTTGTCCTTGCGCCAACTGGTCCGCCAAGCCCGCCGACGCGTGCTCGACGCCGGTGACGGCAGCGTCGTGCGCAACTCTATTCAGATGTTCATGGAGTTCGCAGAGAACGACTCCGATCTGTTTCGGCTGCTCCTGGGCGGGGGGGCCGGCGCGTCCCCGGCGTTTCGTCGAGCCATTCAGCTGGAGGTCAAGCGTTTCACCTCGGATCTGGTGGAAGACCTGATCCGCGAGGCAGAAACGTCACGCCGCCCCATCGCCCACCCAGAGCTCGCGGCGGAAGCAATGGTCACGATCGCGTTCAACCTCGGAGCCAACGCCCTCGACTTGCCATCGGATCAACGCCTCGCCGTATTGGAGCGCATCGTCGCAGAAGTACGCATCATCATGCGCGGCGCCGAGGCAATGGCAGCCGGCTGGGGGTCGCCCGCGAAGGACTGATCCAATTCAGGGGCATAGATTTGTGAGTGCAGCGAACTCGCCGAGCAGTTCGGTGTAGGCCTCGATGCGCCGAGAGCCGTGGGTGCCATCGGTGTACTGGTACATAATGCGGTGGCTGGCAGGCTGGATGTTGCCCAAGAAGAACGCCTCCGCATCCGAATCCGTGTTGCCGAACCCATAGTCGACGAAGAGTCCCTTGCCGGTCATGCCGTCAACTTCAGGGCGTTTGAACCCGACCGCTGCGGAGCCAAGGGCCCCAAGCCCTGTGGTCGTACGCACGACGCCAAGGGGGTAACCGTGTTTCTTGATGAACTCCCGGGTGCGGCCCACGAGGAATTCCGGACGCGCAGTCAAGTACATGGGGCGGTACCCGCGCGCCGCCAAGAGCGAGAGCGCGGCCGGGGCGTCGGTGTTGGAGTCCGAAACGCTCGCCGTCAATAGCGCGCTGTATTCCTCGGTCTCCTTAGTCGTGAGGGTACCGTCGACGTCCGTCACGAAATAGTGCGTGTCGGGGGGAACCCCCTGGTTGTAGGGGCCCCCACCCTCAAGACCCCCTGCGCCCCCCGGGGGGGGGGGGTGGCCACCGCCCCCGGGTTTTTCGGGGCCGGGGTTTTTGAAGTCCGCGCGCCCGCCGCTATCCGTAACGCCATACACCGTCGGGTGCGTGCCATCTTTCGGCGTGGTGATCGCCGTCCCGAGCTTCTCCCAGTTCGCGCCGCAGTCGCGATTCAGCCAAATGTCGACTTCCTCGCCCTTGAGGTCCTTGTCGATCACGCCGTACGCGAACTTGCCGATCACCCACTGCTCTTCGTTCTCGAGCAACACCAGGTCGCGGCCGCGATGATTGTCAAACCCCGTCGCGGTGATCAGCGTGGACCCTATCGTGTCTTTCCAGCTGCGCTTCGGCCCGACGTTCGGCAACGCCCCGTTGCAAGCAGGCATGGGCAGACAGCCCGTCGCGGCGCCAGCCCCACCACTGCCCCCCCCACCCGCCTGCCCGGCGCCGCCGCCTGGCGCGCCGCCGCTGCCCCCGGACGGCAGCCCGCCGCCGCCAAAATTCCCCGCGCCGCCGCTGCCTCCGCTGGGGAGGGCACCACCGCTGCCTCCCGAGGCGGATGCGCCACCCAGAGAACTGCCGCCGCCCGCAGGAGTGAAGCCTTCGTCCGACGCCGCGTCGCCACAGCCCAAGGCAAGGAAAAGGCCCCCCAGTTCCAAGATTCGGCGGATTTGCAACTGGACCTCCAGACTCTAGAGTCTAGCTCATTTCGAGCGGACGCCACGACGCATTCGCGCCCGGGCGCTCCGTTCGCTAGATGCGCAACGTGCGCTGCATGCGACAATGCACCCCCATTCGATTTTCCCTCACGGTAATTTTCGCGGCGCCGCAGATCACGCCCGGCGCGACGACCAACAAGAGTTGCGCCGCCTGCACTGCAAATCGCAGGTCAAGCGCCATGCCCCGGGAGCGTGGCTCGCTCGGGCGCTGGGCGCGCTCATCGTGGCGAGCGTGGGGACAGGCTGCGACCGCAGCGCCGAGCACAGCCCGGCCCCCCGCGGCACGACCGCGACCACGGCGACGGCCTCTGCGCCCAACACCTCCGCTCTCAGCTCGGTCGTGGTGCTCACGGGCAATGCGCAAGCGAGCCAACGGCTGCCCCTGGTGGTTGCACTCCACGGACTCGGGGACCGACCGGAGAGCTTTGCGACGCTCTTCGACGGGATCTCTTGGCAAGCGCGCATTGTGCTGCTGCGCGCGCCGCTGCCCTTCGGTGATGGCTACTCTTGGTTTCCGTATCGGCCAGGACAGAGTGACGAAGAACGCGCCCGTGTGCTGCAAGCGCCCGCCGCGCTGGTGGCCAAAGAGATCGGGGCGATGGAGACGCGCTACCCAACCCAAGGCCGCCCGATGGTCACAGGGTTTTCGCAAGGCGGCATGCTCGCTTTCGCGATCGCAAGCCAGCACCCGACCCGCGTTGGCGCTGCGTTTCCAGTTGGCGGCCTGCTGCCACGCCCGCTGCTGCCCAAGAACTCCGCGGCCGCGCCTCTAGTGGTCGCGCTCCACGGAGCCAACGATACCCGCGTGCCGACCGCCGACGGCGAGCACTCCGTTAGCGAGCTGAAATCCGTGGGCTACGACGCACGATTCGAAGCCTTCCCGGAAGTGGGCCACAGCATCAGTCCGGCGATGCGGCAGCGGCTGCACGCACTGATCCACGAGCAAATACAGCGCGCTCGTTAGATTGCCTCGGCGGCGATCGGCCCGCGTTTGAAACCTGGGGGGCGGGTTCGATGCGCGGGCCGGTGCCTTAGACCGCTCCAGCGGGAACTCACCGGAACCGCCGCTGTCGAACGCTGCATGTTTGGGCGCCTTCGCCGATTTCCGCTTCTGTTTTCGCCGGCAGCGCTGGTCTTGGCCTGCGCGCACCCGGCCCAGCTGCCGGCGGCAAGGTCCCAGCCTCGGCTCACGGTCCAAGCCGCAGCTGCGGATCAGCCGTCGAAGGCGCAGCCGAAAGCACGCGGCGCCGGCATCGCCGATGACGCGACGCGGGACGCGGCTGTGAATGGGCGTGCGATGCTGCACGCCGCCATCGCCGAGCGCATCCGCGGCGCAGCCGCTGGCTCAATCCCAAATCAGCGCGGACAAGACGCCGTGGCGCGAGACGCACGCATGCTGGCGCTCCTCGAACCGCTGCAGCGAGATGGCGCGCGGCCCGACGGTCCCACTGCGCGCAGCGCCCACTTCCGAGTGCCGCCTCAGGCGATCCGTCGTATCGTCCGTCAGCAGACGGGCAGATTCCGCCAATGCTACCTTGAGGGCATGCGTCGCGCCGCCCGCTTGGAGGGTCGCGTCATGGTCGAGTTCGAGATCGGTTCCGACGGCCGGGTGTGGCGTGCCCGGGAAAGCGCTGCAACGCTACCGGATCGCGAAGTGCGGCGCTGCTTGCTGCGGAGTATGTTCGAGCTGACGTTTCCCAATCCGCATCGGCAGACCATCTACGTGCAGTACCCGCTCGTGTTTTCGCGCAGCGGCGGGACCAAACTAGACACCTTGGCCGATGCGGCCCGCGCTGCCCAGGCGCCTCCGCCGGGGTTTGCAGAAGCCTACTTGGCCGGCAAGCCCGTGGCGCAACCGAACGCAGCACTGCGCACGGACCCGACCGTGCCAGAGCGCGCGGCCTCTCGTTGCCGCGCCGGGGATCCGCTGTGTACTGACGATCCACCGACGCAGTAGCCCGCGGCTCACATGCGCGCAGACGCACGCGGTCAACGACGGACTAGGTGGAACTTCGACCCCGCGTCGACCAAGCAGCTCGGCAGTCCGCGCCCGCGACGGCCACAAGCCCGCGACGGGCACAAAGTGGGCGGCAACCCGCGTGCCTGGACACTGCTAGGAGCGATTGGTATAGAAATATTGCGAGCGCCGTTCGCGCAGAAGCGCGTTTTTCTTGCGGCGGCCGCGTGTGCGCCGCCATTTACGGGTGCGCCCACCCGCGGGAAGTACGACCAAGGAGAAGGCCAAGCGCGTGTGTGGGATCTGCGGCGAAGTTCGATTCGACGGTGAGCGGCCTTCGCTGGCGGCCATCGATGCGATGATGCAAACCATGGCCCCCCGCGGTCCAGACGCAAGTGGCGTATCGGCGCACGGCGCGGTCGCGCTGGGTCACCGCAGGCTCAAGATCATCGATCTGAGCGACAGCGCTCGCCAACCGATGGTCGACCCAGATCTCGGGCTGTCCATCGTCTACAACGGCGCCATCTACAACTATCGGGAGCTGCGCGCAGAACTCGAGGACAAGGGCTACCGGTTCTTTTCGCAGGGCGACACGGAAGTGTTGCTGAAGGCATACCATGCGTTCGGTGACAGCTTTGTAGAGCGCCTACAGGGCATGTTCGCTTTTGCAATCGTCGAGCGAGATAGCGGCAAAGTGCTGCTAGGGCGTGACCGCCTGGGGATCAAGCCGCTGTATTTCGCGAAGATCAGTGGTGGGCTGCGTTTCGCTTCCACCCTTCCGGCGCTGCTGTCCGCCGGCGGCGTCGACACCCAAATCGATTCCGTCGCCTTGCACCACTATCTGAGTTTTCACTCGGTCGTGCCTGCGCCACGCACCCTGCTCGCTGGAGTCAAGAAGCTCCGACCGGGCAGCGTGTTACGCATCGACAAACGCGGCAATCAGACTGAGCACGTGTACTGGGAACCCGCGTTTGAACCCCGAGCGGAAGACGCACGACTCTCGTTTGAGGATTGGCAAGATCGCGTGCTTGCATCGCTGCGAACTGCTGTGGAGCGCAGGCTCGTTGCAGATGTTCCCGTCGGAGTGCTGCTCTCCGGCGGACTAGATTCCAGCCTGGTGGTTGGACTGCTTGCCGAGGCCGGCCAGCAGGACCTCTCTACGTTCTCCATCGGCTTCGAGACTGTCGGACAGGAACGCGGCGACGAATTTCAGTACTCGGACGTCATTGCCAACCACTTTTCCACGAACCACCACCAGATCTTCGTGGATTCGTCCCGGGCATTACCCAACCTGCAGCGCTGCGTTCAGCAGATGAGCGAACCGATGGTCAGCCACGACAACATCGGGTTCTATCTGCTGTCGGAGGAAGTGAAGAAACACGTCAAGGTCGTGCAAAGCGGTCAGGGCGCGGACGAAATCTTCGCGGGCTACCATTGGTACCCTCCCATGCTGAAGAGCGAGCAGGCCGTCGAGGACTACGCTCGGGTATTCTTTGACCGCGACCACGCGGAGATGGCTCGCTTGCTGACGCCGGAACTGCTTGGCGGCGACGCGAGCCGCGCATTTGTCACGGAACACTTTGCCCGCGCCGGGGCGCCGCGGCCTGTGGACAAGGCCCTACGCATCGACACCACCGTCATGCTCATCGACGACCCCGTCAAACGCGTCGACAATATGACCATGGCCTTCGGCCTGGAAGCCCGCGTGCCGTTTCTCGACCACGAAGTCGTCGAGCTTGCGGCACGAGTGCCGGCAGAGCTCAAGGTGGCGGGTGGCGGCAAGCACGTGCTCAAGGAAGCCTCGCGACGGGTCATTCCGAGCCAGGTCATCGACCGGCCCAAGGGGTACTTCCCAGTACCAGCGCTGAAGTACCTGCGCGGCCCGTTTCTGGAGCTAGTCAAGACTGCCGTCACCAGTGATCGCTTCAAACAACGCGGGTGGTTCCAACAAGACTACGTGGAAGGGCTCCTTGAAAACCCGGACGCCCACCTCACTCCGCTGCGCGGCTCGAAACTGTGGCAATTGGCACTGCTCGAGCTCTGGCTGTCCACCCACGAACTCTAGATGAGCCCATGAAGAACGATCCTCGTCGACGCGCGCCGGACCATCGAGTGGATCGAGATGCGTCTCCCACTTTGGCCGCATGGAAGTCGGCACGTGGGGACGCGGCGCCTGCCGCGAAGGGCGTGTGCATCGACTGCGGCTGGGGGCGCTTGCTTTTCGGACACACGTTCGCGGGCAGCAAGGAGCTCGTCGAAGCGCTCCGCCAGGAAAAGCCCGGCGCGCGCGACATCGCATTCTATGTGAGCGACCCGCACGTGGTGGTGGCCCTCTGCCCCCAAGAACTTTTCTTGGACCCCTCACACACTTTTCGCATGTACTTCGAACAGCTTCGCCCGCGTGCCACCCGCCTGCGTGGGTTCCGCGTGCGCCGCATTGGTGCGAGATCCGACGTGGAAGCGGTTGCTCGCATCTATGCAACCCGGCAACTCGTCCCGATTGATGAGGAGTTCGTATGGGAACATCGTGCGGGACGCACCCACGCCGTGTTGGTGGCGGAGGACAAGGCCACAGGCGCCATCGTTGGGACCGTCACCGGAGTGGACCACGCGGAAGCATTCGGGGATCCAGAGAACGGCAGTAGCTTGTGGGCCCTTGCCGTCGACCCACAAACAACGCACCCGGGCGTGGGCGAAGCTCTCGTGTCCCATTTGCTTGAGCACTATTCGGCTCGCGGGCGCGCGTTCCTGGACCTGAGCGTGATGCACGACAACAAACAGGCGATACGCCTATATGAAAAGCTCGGCTTTGTGCGGGTGCCGGTGTTCTGCGTCAAACGCAAGAACCCCATCAACGAACCGCTGTTTATTGCTGACCCGCCCGAGCAGGCGCTCAACCCCTACGCAGCCATCATCGTGCGTGAAGCACGTCGACGCGGCATCGCCGTAGACGTGCTCAACGCAGAAGCGGGCTTCTTCTCGCTCTCCTTCGGTGGCCGGACCATCGTGTGTCGAGAATCGCTCTCCGAACTGACCTCCGCCATTGCCATGAGCCGCTGCGACGACAAGCGAGTCACGCGTCAGGTGCTGCAGGTGGCGCAGCTCAATGTGCCCGCACAACGCGAGGCGACCACGCGCGCTGAAAACTCTGCGTTCTTGAAGTTGCATGAGCGCATCGTGGTCAAACCTGCTCGCGGCGAACAAGGCCACGGAGTCCGGGTCGACATCCGTACCGAGGACGAACTCGAAAAGGCGGTGATCCAAGCCAGGCAAGGAAACGAGCCCGTGTTGCTCGAACAAATGGTGGAAGGCGAGGATTTGCGCATTGTTGTCATCGACTTCCAAGTCGTGGCCGCCGCGGTACGACGCCCGCCCGAGATCACCGGCGACGGCGAGCACTCAGTCCGTGCATTGATCGAGAAACAAAGCCGAAGACGCACGGCCGCAACCGATGGTGAAAGTGCAATTCCCACCGACGACGAGACCGAGCGCTGCGTTCGCGCGGCCGGCTACGAGCTTGACGACATCTTGCCGGCGGGCGAACGTATCGTTGTGCGCAGAGCCGCAAATCTGCACACTGGCGGGACCATCCACGATGTCACTGGTGACATCCATCCGCGCTTGGTTCAAGCGGCCGAGCGTGCCGCCGAAGCACTCGACATTCCTGTCGTGGGCTTGGACTTCATGGTCCCGGAGATCACTGGCCCGCGCTATCACATCATCGAAGCCAACGAACGGCCCGGGTTGGCCAACCACGAACCGCAACCCACCGCCGAGCGATTCGTCAATCTCCTCTTTCCGCAAACCAGCACTGGAGCTGCATGAAGCGTCTGCCCGTCGACACCGACTACTTGATCGATACCCTATTTGCGCTCTTGGCCATTCCAAGCCCCAGTGGCTACACCGATCGCGTCGTACATCACGTCGGCGAGGAATTGGAGCGACTCGGTCTGAAGTTCGAACTGACACGCCGCGGAGCGATTCGCGCTCAGCTGGAAGGTAAGAAGCGCGCGCCCGCACGCGCTGTCGTTTCTCATCTGGATACCCTCGGCGCACTGGTGAAGAACCTCAAGCAAAACGGTCGTCTCGAAGTGGTGCCGATTGGCAGCTGGTCCAGCCGCTTCGCCGAAGGCGCGCGCGTCACGGTCTTCACGGACAACCACGGATCCAAACGCGGCACGATTCTGCCCCTGAAAGCGTCGGGTCACACCTTCAACGAGGAGATCGACACGCAGCCAGTCGCTTGGGACAACGTGGAGCTCCGAACTGACGACTTTTGCACAACCGCAGAAGAACTCGGCGCGCTCGGCTACGCGGTCGGCGACTTCATTTCCATCGACCCGCAACCGGAATTCAACGACGGCTTCATCAACTCACGCCATCTCGATGACAAGGCCGGCGTCGCGGCAATGCTCGCCGCGGTCAAAGCCGTGATCGAAGCCGAGGCCCCCGTGCCCGTCGATTGCCACTTGCTGTTTACGATTTCTGAAGAGGTCGGAACCGGCGCGTCTGCGATCCTACACGGCGACGTGGCCGAGATGGTCGCCGTGGACAACGCCACACCGGCGCCCGGTCAGAATTCGAGGGAACGCGGCGTGACGATTGGGATGGCGGACTCATCTGGACCTTTCGACTACCACCTCACACGGAAGTTGCTGGGCTTGTGCCGAGAGTTCGGCGTAGAGCACCAACGCGACGTTTTTCGCTACTATCGCTGCGACGCGGCTTCTGCGGTGGAAGCAGGGAACGACCTTCGCTTCGCGCTGGTGGCGTTTGGAGCGGACTGCTCCCACGGTTACGAGAGGACGCACCTCGATGCCCTGACGGCTCTATCAGAGTTGCTCGCGCTCTACATCCAGAGTCCCCCAACCTTCCAGCGAGATCGCCTCGAACTCGGCCCCCTAGAAGGCTTCCCCTACCAACCGGATTGACCGAACGCCGCCAACAAGCGGTCAGCGTCCATTTGCACAGATGCGCCGGACCTGGAAAACTATGAAATAGTGGCACACGTACGGCTTTCGGGGGCTCAGCTCGTATTCGGCTGCGTTCCGGATCTGGACGACGACGCCACGCGCATGCGTCTGGCCGATCTGTGTGAAAGCCTCTCCCAACGTCTGGGCAGGCGCGTGCTTCCCCATCGTTCTCCATCCCCCCGCGCCTTGGCCTCCGCATTTCGAGCGGGACGCGTCACCGTCGCCTGGGTGTCGCCGGCTTCGCTCTTGACCTCCCGGGATCTCGCCCAAGCCGTGCCGCTGGTGTGCTCCGTACGCCAAGGGCTCACGGCGTACCACGGTTGCCTGTATGTGAAATCTGACTCGGACATCCGCAGTCCGGCAGAGTTAGCGGGAACGCGAGCTGCATGGGTCGCGCCATCAAGCGCGGCGGGCTTCATCTTCCCGAGGCTGACGCTGGCGGGGTACGGCTTCGATCCGCGAACCCTGTTTGCCGAGGAGAGCTTTCACGGGTCCCACGGTCAGGTGGCCCAAGCGGTCCTCAGCGGTCGGTGCGATGTCGGAGCGGGCTATGCGGTATTCGAAAACGGCAACCCGACAAGCACCCTAGTTCGCGCCCCATTTCTCGACCAGCCTGGGGCCACCGGACGCATCTTGCTGGCGACCAGTCCCATCCCATCGGATTTGATCGTGGCGGCGCAGAGTCTATCGGCCGTATTGCGCGCCCAGTTGACTCGGTCTCTTGAGGAGCTGGGCGATGACCACGTTAGCCGCGCGGCCTTGGCGCACGTTTTGGGCGTGGAGAGCTTCGTGCGACACACCCCAGACTCCTTGGCAGCGCTCCGCGAGCAAATCGACGTAGGCCGGCGCCTAGGAGTACTGGATGACAGTGTGCGCGATTAGATCCAGGCAAACACGACAGCGCAGACTACAGGGGCGCCACCGCGCTACGACTCACTTTCACAAAGCGCCAAATCAGGCACAGCGCCACCGCAGACAAGCCGGCAGACAGTCCCCACCACAGTCCCGGAGCACCCATCGAAAGTGTGAACGTCAACACCAAACCGAGGGGCAGCCCCACCAGATAGTGACCGGCCACGTTGGCGATCAATGTAAAACGGGTGTCTCCCGCGCCGCGCAAGGCTCCAGCCAGCACGGCCTGTGCGCCATCGGACACTTGAAATACGGCGGCAACGGCAAGCAGACCCACGGCGGCTTCGACGACCACCTCATCTGTGGTGATGAGGTGGGCCAGCAGGCGGGGCAAAGTCAGGAACGTCGTGGCCGACACCAGCATGAATCCGATGCCCAGCGCCAACCCCGCAAATCCCGCGCGACGCGTGCCGGCCTCGTCGCGGCGTCCTACCGCGTGTCCGACCCGCACGCTGGTGGCGGCGCCGATCCCCACGGGGATCATGAACGTCGCACTGGCCAGGGTCAGAGCGACCTGATGCGCGGCCAGGGAGGTCGCGTCGAGATTGCCCATGGCGACGTTTACCAGGGCAAACACGCCAAACTCGGCTAAGAGCTGCAAACCAATGGGCGTGCCAATGCTCAGGGCCGTGGCCATTGGGGCGCGCTGCACCTTCCAATCGCTGAGCCGCAGTCTTGAGCTCCCTCGGCGCACGCCCTCGGCCAGCACCAGCATCTGCACGACGGTGCAACCCGTACTGGCCCACGCTGCTCCCGCGACACCCAGCGCCGGGACCCCGAGCTGCGGTAGGCCCACGGCCGTCAGTGCACTGTCTCCGAATACGAGCAGGATGGATAGGGGCACGTTGACGATGTTGGCGACGATCACGGACACAACAACTGGCCGCGTGCCGCCGGTAGCTTGCAGGTAGCTTCGCAACGCGACGAAGACCAAGAATGGGATCAGGCTAGGAACCCGAGCAACGACGTACAGCCGAACGAGGGATGCGGAATCAGACGCAATGCCGAATGCTTCAAGATAGGCAGCGAGCCAGACGATGCCCGCCATCAGCGGCGTGCCGACCAACAGCGCCAACCACACTCCCTGGGTCAACGCTCGGCGCGCGCGGGCGTCATCGCCGGCACCCACCGCCTGCGCCACCAATGGGTCCAAGCCGAGCATCACGCCCATGCCGAGCACGGTGACCGTGAAGAACAACGAATTGCCGAGCCCCGCGGCACCCAGAGGCAGCTCGCCCAGGCGGCCCACGACGGCGGTGTCGACGGCGCCCAGCAGGGTTTGGCCGAAGTGGGCAAACGCCAAGGGCACACTCAGGCGCACGAGTGCCCGGCCTTCACTGAGCCAGTGCGCGCGCTCCTCCGGCGCGGGTTTGAAACGGTCCACCGACGCGGTCATGGAGAGGCGCAGGGTTGCAAGCGTCACGTAGGCCAAGAACGCCCAGGAAGAAAGTCCCCTTCCAAGCCTCGACAAATTGGGCGACGAGCGGAAAGATGCAGTGTGTCACAGCCAAGTCTCGTCTTCGCGCCCGGTGCCGGAGCGCCCTCGACGTCGCGCTGGATGGGGGCATGGGCCGGGCGCCTAGCCCACCACGGGCAAGTGCATTGCTTCGACTATCCCTACATGGCTCAAGGCAAGCGACGACCCGATCCACTTCCTAGACTCGTGCAAGCGCATTGGGCAGCCGCGAGCAGCGTGCGAACCGGCGCTGAAGCGCTCGTACTCGTCGGGAAGAGCATGGGTGGCCGCATTGGCTGCCACGTCGCCGTGGAACAGCCCGACGCCGTGCGCGCGTTGATCTGTTTCGGCTACCCGTTAGTCGGCTCCGGCAAGCTGAAGAAACGTCGCGATCAAGTGCTGCGCGCTCTCAATTTGCCGATCTTGTTTGTGCAGGGTGACCGCGACACGATGTGTCCCCTGGACGAGCTTGCTAGCGTCCGGCGCGAAATGGACGCTCCCTCAGAGCTATATGTGGTTGTCGGCGGGAATCATTCCCTGGAGGTAGGCAAGCGCCAGCTCAAAACCCTGGGCGAAACCCAAGCAGACGTGGACGACCGCATCGAAGCGGCGGTTGCGCAATTCTTATCGCGGTACGCCTCGACCTAGAACGAGAAGCAGGCCGGGTCGCGACGCCGGCGCTTAGCTGAGTTGATCCCTGGGGCGCAAGAGCACGTCGTGAATTTGCACGTGAGGGGGCGCAGCGACTAGCGCGTGCACCAGCCAGGCCACGTCGTCGGCCTCGAGGACCTTGAACTTGCCGTAGGTGCGTTCCTTCGCGGCGGGATCTTTGTGATACAGCTCCGCAAACTCCGTCTCTACGAAACCGGGACTAATTGCACTGACGCGGATCTTGCTCCCGAGCTCGCGGAGCTCTTGCCGCAGACCTTCGGTCAGGGCGCGCACAGCGAACTTCGTGGCCGAGTACATGCCGCTTCCGGGCGGGACGCGATGCGCAGCCATGCTGGAGATGTGCACGATATGGCCGTCGTCACCGCGCCGCCGCATGTCCGTGATGGCCTCACGCGTGCAGACTGAGAGCGCCAGCACGTTGAGCTCCAGCATTTCGCGCCAATGCTCCGTGCTGCCGCTCACCAAGGGCGCCATGTGCCCAAGCCCGGCATTGTTGACCAGCACATCGACGCCGCCCCAGCGTTCGCGCACCGCAGCGAACACACGCTGCACGTCTGCTTCATCCCGTAGATCGGCAGGTATCGGCAGCAGCTGCTCCACTTCGGACTGCAGCGCTTGTAGCCGTTCGGCCCGACGCGCGCAGACCGCCACCCGCATGCCCGCGGCCGCCAGGCGTAGCGCCGTCGCCCGGCCGATCCCGGCCGACGCGCCGGTCACGAGAGCCACACGCCCGGCAAGTGGTGTTGGATCCGTCGTCATGCCTCCTTCCTAGTGGGCAGTTCCAGGCGCGGCAATGCTGCGGGCTGCACACCCCACGCGCGGGAATTCGCGCCGTGAGCAGCGACGCGCCCAGGGACGGCGGGCGCCGCGCTGGTCACGAGGCGACGCGATCGAGCGCGGCTTCCCAGACCGGACCCGGTCCTTGTGTAGGATAGGCGCGGGCAGCGAGCATGCACAGCGGGACCTTCGCCAACATCTTGGTCGCACGTCCGAGCAGGCCGGGGCGAGCAGCCAAGGCGGACAGCCGCGGGCGCTGGGCGCGGGCTTCGGCAAGGGTCGGCGTGCGTTGCTCCAGAGTCGCTCGTGTACTCTCGGGATTCATGACGCCGCATTGCATCAGCAGCTCGATGTCATCGATGGAAAGTGTTTCCGAAAACCTTCGCAGGAGATCCGCGGCGAGAATCGAACCACCGTGGGATCGATACCAGTCTCGGCAGTAGCCCGATAGATCGCCGGGGTCGCGCACCAGGCAGTCTGCAAGCACCCGCGCAGCCAAAAGACCCGCGCCGATGCCGGAGCCATGGGCGGCGAAGACCTGCCCCGCAGCGTCCCCAAGCAGGGCCAGACGACCGCGTGCAAAGCGTGCTCGGGGGCGCGCCAGCGGGATCGCGCGCGCCCCGCCAAAGAGACGCGGACCGATCCAGGGCTCTTGGCGCGCGATCTCGTCGATCAGGTCCTGCCCCGTCGGTCTGTCCTGCTGCGGGATGCTCCCGGCAAGGATGCTGACGCCCTCGGGATCCAAACGCAGATTCAAAATCGAATAGCCACCCGCGATCCCGGAAAAACACAGCGTCTCGCCGGGCGCGACGTTGCGAGAAAGAAAGAACTCCTTCGCTCGCTCCTGATTCGCCACCTCGCGCACTTCCTGGGCCGCAACACAGAGATCCCCGGGCAACGGACGCGCGCGGCCAAGCAGGCCAAGTCCGGCGAGGCCGGATGCATCCACCGCGTAGCGCGCGGTGTACTTGCCCTTGGAAGTGCTGAGCGTCGCTCCGTCGAAGCTGTGCACGTGGACGCCTTCATGCATTTGCGCGCCGGCCGCCGCGGCCTCGTCGTGCAGGCGCTGCACCAAGAGCCGCATATCCACGTCCATCACGTCGTGGCTCTTCACGCTGACCCGTGTCGGTCCAAAGCCCGCCACTAAGTGGAAAGTGTGCCCAGCTCCGCGCAACTCACGCCCCTTGGGCAGCGCCACCCCGGCTGAAGCGAACTGCCACCCGGGCACGCCATTCACCCAGCGGGCTCCAGCGTCTCCAAGCGCGCGGCGCTCGAGGCATACAACGGACAGCCCGGCGGAGGCTGCCATACCAGCGAGCGCGGCTCCCGCCGTGCCCGCCCCCACAATCAAGAGATCCGGCTGACTCATTGTGCCTGCCTATGCTACCCCCGTTCGATGACGGAAACGATACGGGTCGAGCGCGACGGGCACGTGGCCCACGTTGTGCTCCTGGAAAAGACCATGCGACCGCTGTTCTTCCGGGAACTGGGCGCTGTCTTTCGCGAGTTCAAGTCGGACGCAGAATTGCGCGCGGTTGTCGTGCGCTCGGCGGTGAGTTGCTTCAGCTATGGGCTGGACCTTCCCGCGGCAGCGTCAGAGATGGGCGAAGCCTTCGCCGGCGGTGGCGCCGCAACGCGCGCTCAGCTTCTGGCCACCATCGAGCAACTGCAGTCCGAGTTCAATGCAGTGGCCGATTGCCCCGTGCCAACCATCGCTGCCTTGCATGGCTGGTGCATCGGCGGAGGTTTGGATCTGGCAGCGGCCTGCGACATTCGAATTGCCTCCGCAGACGTGAAGATCTCCCTTCGCGAAACGAAGATCGCCATCGTGGCGGACCTGGGCAGTCTGCAACGACTCCCCGCCATCATCGGGGATGGACTCACCCGTGAGCTTGCCTTCACTGCCAAGGACGTCGCTGCAGATCGAGCGCTTGCCATCGGCCTGATCAACGCGGTTCATCCCGACGCGGCTGCGCTGCAAGAAGCCGCCAAGGCCATGGCAGCTGAGATTGCCGCCAATGCCCCGCTCACGGTGCGGGGGGTGAAGAAGGTGCTCGACTTCGGCCGCTCACGCCGTGTGCAAGACGGCCTGGATTACGTGGCGGTCTTCAATTCTGCGTTTCTGTCGTCAGAAGACTTGGGGGAGGCCATGGCGGCCTTTCTCGAGAAACGGCCAGCAGAATATAAGGGGCGCTAGTGGCGTAAGCCCTCGCAATCCCTGAGCTTTTGTGGGGCTTTAACGCCGCGGGAGCCAACGGCATTTGTAGGACGTGATGCACGGCCTGACCTTCCCCGCGGTATTTGTTGCGACCCAGCCTGCAAACCATTCTCACAAACCCCATGCCATGACCGTGGAGCACGAGCTGATCGAGCGCGCCTTGGCCGGCGACGGCCAGGCCTTTGCGAGCCTCGTGGCGCCGCATTTGAGCATGCTGTATCGCGTCGCCATGCGTGCCTGCGGCAATCCGGCATTGGCCGAAGACGCGGTGCAGGAAGCCCTCACGGTGGCGTATCAGAAGCTGAACCGCTACGAGCCGGACACCTCTTTGAAGAGCTTCTTGGCAGCATGCGCCATGCGCAAAGCGCAGACGCTGCTACGCGGTGAGCGACGCAGGCAGAAACGGGAAGAAGCTGCCGACCTGCCAGAACAACTCGCGGGGCCGGCGTCAGTCTCGCGCGCGAAACAGACGGCAGCGCGCATTCGGGAGGTCTTAGAGTCACTGCCCGAAAAGCGTCGGGCCGCTGCGCTGCTGCGCCTCGACGCCGGCCTCAGCTACTCCGAGATTGCTACCGCCCTCGACACGAGCGAAGGCTCGGCGCGCGTGCTGGTGCACATGGCACTGAAGCAATTGCGTGAGGCGCTGAAGGACCTAGTCGAACCATCTTCGTTGGGAGAGACACCATGAACCCTGAGCACGACGACGATCTACGCGCGCTATTTGATGCGACAGCCGAAGAAGCCAGCGGACCGATCTTGACCAAGCTGCAGGCGCGGGCGCGGGAGATTCCGACGGCGCGTCGCCCTTGGTGGAGCAAGCTCGCGCTGCCGGGCTTCGCGCTCCTTGCAGGCGCGGCGGCGACGGCCCTTCTGCTGCGCGCGGGTCCCCAAGCGCCGCTGCCTGAGCCCAGCCCCGTTGCTATCGCTGTGGCGACGCCGCAAGCAAGCGCGCCTGTCGCTGCGGAGGAGCCCGAGCGCGACGTCATCGCGACGGAAGACGAGGACGACGAACTGGCCGGCCTCGAGGCCGTCGCGTGGGGTGAACCCGACGACCTGTGGGGCGGCGTGGGCGTTGAAGTCGACGCCGAGAGCGACGAGCTTTTGGCCGCGCTGGATTCTTGGATGGAGGAAGACGGATGAAGACCTCGAAGCTTGCGGTAGCCGCACTGCTCAGCGCCGGCCTGGTATTGACGGCACCGGGTGCCGCGCATGCTCAGAAACCAGACCGGGCCGCACAGGTCCAAAAGCGCATCCATCAGGCCCGCGCGCGCCTGTTGCGAAATAAGGTCGGACTGGACGAAAAGAAGGCCGTAGAGGTCGAAGGCATTCTTGATCGACACGCCAAGGAACGGAAGGCGCTGCAGACGCAAATGCGCGAACACCGTCGCAAGGTGACCAGCCTACTGTCCGCCGACAGCAACGACCAGCCCGCCTACTCAAGGGCGATTGCTGGCTTTCGCTCCACCGACAAGAAGCTGCGCGCCCTGCGCGACAAGGAGCTGGATGCCCTGGCAAAAGTGCTGACGCCAAAACAACAAGCGAAGCTCATCGTCGCCGCAAAGCAGATGCAAAAAGACATCCGCGCCCGCATGCAGCGTCGCAAGCGCCGTCCGCGCCCCTGAGCCGCGTGTGCCAGCCCACGCGGCCTCGCTGTGCTCAGCGCGGTTTGCGGCCGGGAACGGTGTCCTTTTCTTTGACCATGGCGGACAGCATGTCGCGATTCATGCGCGCAATAAAGTCCACGCTGATTTCCTTCGGGCATGCGGCCATGCACTCGAAATGGTTCGTGCAATGGCCGAACCCTTCCAGATCCATCTGAGCAACCATCTTGCGCACACGGTCGAAGCGTTCCGCCTGCCCCTGGGGCAAGAGTCCCAGGTGCGAGACCTTCGCGCCAACAAAGAGCGCCGCGGAGGCGTTCGGACAAGCAGCCACACACGCGCCGCAGCCGATGCATTGCGCGGCATCCATGGCCGCATCCGCGTCCTTCTTGGGGATGGGGATCTCGTTGGCGTCCCCCGGACTGCCCGCACGCACCGACACATAGCCACCGGCCTGAACCACACGGTCGAAGGATGTGCGGTCGACGACGAGATCCTTGACCACGGGGAATGCATTGGCACGCCAGGGTTCGATGGTGATCTCGTCCCCGTCGGAGAACGTGCGCATATGGAGCTGGCAAGTGGTGGTGGCTTCGCGCGGGCCGTGGGGCCGGCCATTGATCACGATGCCGCACATGCCGCAGATGCCTTCGCGGCAGTCGTGGTCAAACGCGATGGGATCTTTACCTTCACCGAGCAACTTCTCGTTGAGCACGTCCAACATCTCCAGGAAGGACATGTGTTCGTCGACGTCGGTCAGCTCGTGGCGCTCGAACTGCCCCGGGTCTTTCGGCCCGGTCTGCCGCCACACATTGAGCGTGATGCGCATGGGCTTGGACATTATTTGTAGCTCCTCGTCGAAGGCTTGACGAACTCGTAGTTGAGCGGCTCTTTGTGCAGCGTCGGCTTGGAAGCGTCGCCGGTGTATTCCCATGCCGCCACGTGCATGAAGTGCTCATCATCGCGCTTGGCTTCGCCTTCCGCGGTGATGTGCTCTTCGCGAAAGTGACAGCCGCTGGATTCGTCGCGGGCCAATGCGTCCATACACATGAGCTCGCCAAGTTCCATGAAGTCTGCGATGCGACCTGCCTTCTCAAGGGTCTGGTTCAACTCCTCGCCTCCGCCAGTGATCAGCAGGTTGCTTTCGAATTCTTCCCGGAGCTCCGGGATCCGCTTGATGGCGCTCTCAAGATCGGATTTCTTGCGCGCCATACCGCAATTTTCCCAGATCAGATTGCCTAGTTCGCGATGGAACGAGTCCGGGGTGCGTTTGCCGTCGCTCGCAATCAGCTTGGCAACGCGGGCCTCGACCTCCTTGACAGTCTTCTTCACCTCGGCGTGGCTGTCGTCCACTTTTTCCAGCTTGGCCTGCGCCAAGTAGTTGCCGAGCACGTAGGGCAGCACATAGTACCCGTCCGCCAAGCCCTGCATCAGCGCACTGGCGCCAAGGCGGTTCGCTCCGTGGTCCGAGAAGTTGGCTTCGCCCGCGACGAACAAGCCGGGGACGTTACTCATCAGGTTGTAGTCGACCCAGAGCCCACCCATCGTGTAATGCGTTGCGGGGTAAATCCGCATGGGCGCCTTGTAGGGGTTGTCACCGGTGATGCGCTCGTACATGTCGAACAGATTGCCGTAGCGCTCCGCGACCACCTTTTGCCCCAGGCGCTTGATGGCGTCGCGGAAGTCCAAGTAGACACCACGACGTACTCCATCCACTTTCGGCCCAACGCCCCGCCCCTCGTCGCAGACCATCTTCGCTCGCCGAGATGCGATGTCGCGCGGCACCAGATTGCCGAAGCTTGGATAGATCCGCTCCAGATAGTAGTCGCGGTCCTTTTCGGCGATGGCGCTCGGATCCTTGTCGCAGTCATCCGCGTTTTTCGGCACCCACACGCGCCCGTCGTTACGCAGGGACTCGCTCATCAGGGTGAGCTTGGACTGGTAGTCACCACTCGGCGGGATGCAAGTCGGATGGATTTGCGTGTAGCAGGGGTTCGCGAACAATGCGCCACGACGATGGGCGCGCCAGATCGCTGTGGCGTTACAGCCCTTGGCATTCGTCGAGAGAAAGAATACGTTTCCGTAGCCGCCCGTCGCCAACACGACCGCGTCGGCCAAGTGTGCTTCCACTTTGCCGCTCACCAAGTCGCGCGTGACCACGCCACGAGCCACGCCATCAACGACGATCACGTCCAGCATCTCCGTGCGGGGCCGCATCTTGACGCTGCCCGCCTCGATTTGACGCGACAGAGCCTGGTAGGCGCCTAGCAGAAGTTGCTGGCCCGTTTGTCCGCGTGCGTAGAACGTGCGGGACACCTGCGCGCCGCCGAAGGAACGGTTCGCCAGCAAGCCGCCGTATTCTCGCGCGAACGGCACGCCCTGGGCCACGCACTGATCGATGATATCTACGCTGACTTGCGCCAAGCGGTACACGTTCGACTCGCGGGACCGAAAATCACCGCCCTTGACCGTGTCGTAGAACAGGCGGAAGACGCTGTCGCCGTCGTTCTGGTAATTCTTCGCGGCATTGATGCCGCCCTGAGCCGCGATGCTATGGGCTCGCCTGGGGCTGTCTTGGTAGCAAAACGACAGTACGTTGTAGCCGAGTTCGCCGAGGGTGGCCGCGCCGGCGCCACCCGCAAGCCCGGTGCCCACCACGATGACTCGGTACTTTCGTTTGTTCGCCGGATTGACCAGCTTCATGTCGAAGCGGTGGCGTTCCCAGCGGGATTCGATGGGACCCGAAGGTGCGTTGGATAGGAGTTCCATGACCGTTTCCTCGTCTCAGCCCAAGCGAGCGCGTCGGCTCACTTCACAATCCCTGCCAGCACCGCCACGGGCATGGCGATGTTCCCAAACATGACCACCATGGCCAGCGTCTGTGCGGCCATGCGCTTCTTGTCGTCGTAGCGTGGATGCGACAGCCCAAGGGACTGAAACAGGCTCCAAGCGCCGTGGTACAAATGAAAGCCCAGCAGCAGTTGGGCTGCGATGTACACGCCGCTCACCCAGGGGATGCTGAACGCCTGGACGACGTTCGCGTAAACATCCCGGGCGTTGTGTTCGTAGTTGCCCATCGGAACGCCTGGCACCGTGAAGTGCGCCAAGTGAAAGATGATGAACAGCGCGAGCAGTGGGCCACTGACACGCATGGTACGGGCCGCATAGGACGTGGCGGTGTTCTTCTTCTGCCGGTAACCGACGGGGCGCGCAGCCACGGAGCGAGACACCAATTGCACCGCGACCACGACGTGCGCGACCACGGACGCCAACAAGATGCCGCGGGCGATCCACAACAGCGGACCCAAATCGTGCAGCTTCTTGGCGTAGCCGTTGAGCTGCTCCGGACCCAGGAATACCTGCAGGTTGCCCACCATGTGGGCAATCACGAAACCGAACAACACGACGCCGGTGACCGCCATCAAGGCTTTCTTGCCAATCGTGGTGTCGTACAGTGTCAGGGCTTTTTGCATGACGCTCTCTCCCCAGCCGGCGATAGCTCCCGCACGGCTGGCGACATGTCGTCTACTCCAATTGGCCCGACATGAGAATGCCAGAGGCCGCGAGGCGGACGACTTTCTGGCTGTTTTGTTGTGCAGGACGCGCAAAACGCCAATCCCTGCGTGCGCTTTTTTTGCGCGATTTCGGAGCGGCGACGCGCGATGTCCCCGCGTAGCGCCCGGGCGCTCAGGCCAACACGTTTTCCTGCCCGGAATCCACCGTGAACATGCAGCTCGAGCGCGTGGTTTCGACCATGCGTCGCACGAAGTCCATGTTGAAGTCTTTGGGCATGCCCATGATGTCCATGTCGCTCTGCGGTACTTGGGCCAAGCTCGACTCAAAGTCGCCTACGAATACCAGGCTGTGAGCGTGGCCAGGGATGCGGGCCAAGTCGCGGAGCTCTTCCAGGTATTGTTCGGCCAACGCTCGTTGGCCTTCTTCCGAGGCGATGCAGATCAAGTTGACGTCGGCGTTCCAGCCCCGGCCTAGGCGGTAGCCCAACAGCATGCCCAGATTCATGTTCCCCCGGCTGAGGGTTTGCTCCACGCTTTCCCCCAACAGCGGGGGGCGCAGCCAGATGTTCACGACGGCCGTACGCCCAAGTCCAGCCTTAGGATGCAGGCCGAGTAGAGTCACGCCGACCTTTAATCGGACCGCCTCTTGGATCAGAGCTTGAAGCTCCGGGTAACGGGCTGGGTCTTCCGGCAAGCTGACGAGCAGCACATTGGGGCGAAAGAACGCGCTCTTGAGCGCCTGCAGCCCCGCGGTAGTGCCCATGACGTAGCCGCCGGAATCGATCACGCTCCAGGTCGAGAATACATCGCGCTTGCGCAGGCTCATGCCGAGGTTTTCCACGCGCGGCGTGAGATCGTGCACCGTCTCTTTGTCGGCGATCCCGAGCAGCTTCACGCTGCCGCTGGGTTGGCACATATCAACCACCAAGCGAAACTCACCGCGCAGCTCCGCGCCGTCGGCTACGGGCACCAAAAAGCTCGGCTTCCAAGCGCGGCTGGTACTGATACCAAGCTCCGTGCACTTGCTGGCGGCCCACTCGGCGAAGGCCACAAAAATGCCGCTACGCACATCGTCGCTGCGACGGGTGAGGCGCCGCTGCATGATCCAAAAGTACAGCGCAACCACCAACCCCCAGGCAACCAAGCTGAAGGTGGGATTTACGATGAACATCGCGAAAAGACAGCCCACGGTTCCAAGCAGCGGTACCCACCTGGGCAGGCGCAGGGTTGGCCGAAAACTCACCAACCCCAAGCTGGATTCCACCAGCATGACCACGTTGATCACCGCGTAGGCAATCAGAAAAAAACCGGAGATCAGGGGCGCGATGGCGTTGAGGTTCCGCAGCATCAACGCGCCCAAGACGATGAGCCCCGTTAGCAGCATCGCGTTGCGTGGCTCCCCGCTTTTGGAGACCTTTGCCAACCCTTCGCCGCGGGGCACCAGGCCGTCCTTGGCCAGCGCCAAGAGGATGCGCGGAGCGCCCACGAGGGAGGCAAGCGCGGAAGAGAACGTCGCGCCCAGGAGACCAGCCAGCACCACGGGACCGTAGAGCGATCGGTCGATCATGATGGTGTAGTTGCTGGTGAGTTCTTCGGGCGTTCCGGCGCGGGCGGACCACACCGCCAACAGAAAGTACACGACGGTGCTGATGCCGATGGCGGCGAGCGTTCCCAGGGGGATGCTCTTGCGCGGGTTCTTGAGCTCCCCGCTCATGTTGGCGCCGGCCATGATCCCTGTTGCGGCCGGAAAGAACACGGCGAATACCGCCCAGAAATTCGTGCCAGAAAAGGAGTTCTCCGGCGAGCCGCGGAACGTGCCCCAGGCTTTGATCTCTGCACCGTTGCGCCACACGTCCATGTTCCCCAAAACGACGAACAGCGACGCGATGATGACGAGCATCACGAGGTATTGGATCCGAAACGCCAACCCCGCGCTGACATAGGCGATGGCAAACACCGCAGCGAAGGACGCCAGATCGACGAGCAGCGGATTGTGGTGTGGAAAGATCCAGTTCCACCCCTCGCGGAAGCCGAAGATGTACATGGCGACGGCGAGCGCCTGAGAGAGGTACAGCGGCACCCCAACACTGCCGCCGATCTCCAGGCCCAGGGACTTGGAGATGATCGCGTAGGGCCCGCCTGCACCCAAGCGAGTGTTGGTCGCGATGGACGAAAGCGACAGGCCCGTGGCGGTCGTGATTCCGATGGCCAGTAGAATCACCAACGAGCCGCCCAACAGACCACCGTTGCCCACCACCCAAGGCAGGCGCAGGTACATGATCACGCCGAGGATTGTCAGCAGCGTGGGCGTGAAGACGCCACCGAAGGTTCCGTACAGACGCACTGTGGGCTTCGCTTCGGTCACGATGGGAGAGCCTTCCACAGGAAGGTCGCCGACTGGTGTGGATTGCGCCATGGACGCGTCGTCTCGGACTGTGGACACGGCCGCGCGGCGGCGGGTCACATGCCGGTGCCACGCGGACCAGCGCTCCCCGCCGGGGGATGCCAGGCCGCTGTAGGGCAAACTCTGCGCTTTGCTTGGGAAATCTCCCGCGCTAGTCCGAGGTTGGAAGGACCGGCGGTAAAGCGGCCAGGCGATCCTGAATGTCGACGGTCAAGCGGCTCTCGGTACCAAGATCGGCGCGCCTGGAAGCGGCGTCTTGGGCGTGGCTGCGCCACCACGCCCGCGCGTCAGTGACGGTCCAGTCGAGCGCGTCTACGGCCTCCAAGGCGTCGGCAAACTCCGCGCCGCTCTGGCAGCGCGCTGCAGGGTCCTTCGCCAGCGCGTCCAGAATCACTTTTGCGAGTTCCGGGTGGGCGGGGCCGCCATCCGCCGCTGTCAACGCCGGGGGCGTTGCGGTCAGGTGTTGTGAACAGATTTCGACGACGGAGCTGCCAGAAAACACTTCATGACCGGCAAGCAGAAAGTAGCCCACGGCGGCCAACGCATACACATCCGCGGGCGGCCCCACCTCGTCCGGCGATCGAATGGCTTCCGGCGCCATGTAGTGCGGCGTACCCACGATAGCGTTGTTCAAGGTGAGCTTCGGGGCGTCTTTGGGCGCAGCCGCGTCTTTGACTAGACCGAAGTCGAGGACTTTCACGGTGTCCGGGACTCCTCCACGATCGCACAGCATGATGTTAGCCGGCTTGATATCGCGATGCACGATGCCGCGAGCGTGCGCCTCGGCCAGGGCGTGGGCAGCTTGCAACAGGATGCTACGCACGCGCCCCGGGGGCACCGGCCCGTAGTCGCGCACCAGCGCTTCGAGCTCGAGGCCGTCCAAGTACTCCATGGCGTAGTAGAATTGTCCGTCCGGCGTGCGACCGTAGTCGTAGATGTACACACTGTTCGGATGCTCCAAGCGGCTGGTTTCGCGCACCTCCCGCTCGAAGCGACTCAGCGCAGCTTCGCCGATCTTGTCGCTGCGCAAGAGCTTGATCGCCGTGCGCCGGCGCAGCAATACATGCGTGGCTTCGTAGACCACGCCCATGCCGCCCTCGCCCAGCTTGCGCAGCAGCTCGTACTGCCCCAGGCGCTGAGCGGCACGCACTTCCTGCCGCAATCCGTAAATGACCTTCGAGATCACCATGCTCACAAAGACGAAGGAGGCTCCCGCGGCAGTACCCCACACAGCCATGATCCAGGAGAGGTCCGAGATTGTGCGCAGCAGTAGCGCGTTGGCACCGATCGAGATCGCCCCAACCACGAAGGTGCGCAGCACTGGACTGGGGACCAGCGCGGCCCGCAGGGTGAGCGCCAGGGAAATCATCAGCGTCGCGAAGAGCCCACCGGAGAAAGGAACGAAAGAATTCAGGTGCACGTAGATCAAGCTGAGAACGGCCGTGCCCGCACTCTCGATCCCGATCAGCATCCACCTCCGCGGCTGCCACCGCCACACCACGATGGCCGTGGCGATCAAGAAGCCCGTCACGGCACCTCGAAACGGCCGCACCGCTTCCGCATGCGCCAGGAGCGCCGGCGGCGGCTCGAAGTCGCTGAACAACAGCAGCCCTGCCACCAGGTAGAAGACCAGATCGACGACGAGCAGCACGGAGATGTACAGGCGCACGCGCCGGTGCAGGAAGTCTTCGTCCACGGCCGAAGCTGCGCCCAACCAGTGCCGTCGCATTCGCGTAACTATGGCGATCTGCAGTGAAATACCAAGGGCAGATGCAGCGCGGACACTGAAAATGCTAGCGTGCTCCTCATGTCGCTCTCCCTACCCCGCGAGTCGTTCCTTGCCATCACCGGCGTTGCCTGGGCGGATGGTTGGATGAAAAAAACTGAGATTGCCGGGCTGCTGCGTGCAGCAGAAGCATGCGGGCTGTCCGGTGAGGACCTCGCCGCTGTCGAAGCAGCAACCAAGCAAGGCGTGGAGCTGGACAGCGTGGACCTGAGCGACATGAACGGCTGGGAGCGCGCGCTGACCTACGCCATCGCGAACTGGCTCGCGAAACTCGATGGCGTCACGAACGCCCAGGAGCTGAAACACCTCAACGCTTTGGGCAGCCGTCTCGACCTGCCCAAAGAGAAGCTGGCGTTTGCGGCGTCCGCAGCCTTCGACATCGCTTGCCTGCCGGACGGCCATCGCCCTGAGAAGTACGACTTCGACGCGCTGGCGGTACGGCTCAAGGAAAAGCTCCCCTCCCTCGCGCAATAACCGAAGCCTGCGCACGCTTCCTGCCTTGGCCTGAGCGGCGTGGTTTGGCGCGTAGTTTTCACTCGCAGGGATACCCCTCACGCCGATTCTGCGTTAGGACCGCGGCGCTAGCGCCTGCGAAAGTTCGCGCCGGTGCTGAGGGAGGAACATGAGCGCAGCTGTCGCCGATGCCGCCAAAGACGGAAACGTAGAAAAGTCGGACCTCTTCCCACCGGGGATCCCGTTCATCGTCGGGAACGAGGGCGCGGAACGCTTCAGCTACTACGGGATGCGCGCCATTCTGTATGTGTACCTGGCCGCGCTGTACGTGCATTTCGTTCCCGAGGCGCAGCTGGCACCCGAGGCCGCCTCCGCGGCGAAAGCGCAGGCAACGGCCGTCGCGCACTTGTTCATGGCAGGGGTGTACGCCTTCCCAATGATTGGCGCGATCTTGGCAGATCGCATGCTCGGCAAGTACCCGGTGATCCTCTGGGTATCGCTTATCTACGTCGCCGGGCACGCCGTGCTCGCGGTCGCCGGTCGTTTCGCCGAATGGCAGAACTACCCCGCAGCGCAGTTCGGCATGTACGCCGGCTTGGCATTGATCGCAGTTGGCTCCGGAGGAATCAAGCCTTGCGTGTCTGCCAACGTGGGCGATCAGTTCACCAGCAAGAACTCGCATCTCGTCAGCAAGGTCTTTCAGATCTTCTACTTCATCATCAACTTCGGCTCGTTCTTCTCGACCTTGCTCACGCCACTGCTCTACGCCTGGTTCGGTGCTGAGGTTGCCTTTGGCGTGCCCGGCGTGTTCATGGGCCTCGCCACGATCTTGTTCTGGATGGGCCGCGGGCGCTTCGTGAAGGTGCCGCCGAAGCCCGGTGGAAAGCTCGGCGCGCTCGACTTCTTCTCGAGCATGCTGCTGTTCACTCCTGTGATCGCGATCATCGTCGCGGTCTTCGTGCAGGGCGACCACTTCAAGGCCACGGAAAAGGGCACAATGAGCGGCGCCGAGTTCTACTTCACATACTTGCGCGAATACACCGCGCACTTGGCCGCGTCTTCTTGGCACTATTTTCTGATCTCGGCGGGCCTGGTCGTGCTTGGTCTGTACCTGTTCCAGTTGCGTCAAAAGAAGGAAGAAGACGCTGGCTTTCTGGCGGTGCTGCTGTACGCACTGCAACAGCGCGGCACTCGCAAAGAAGGCGAAGGCTTTTTCGAGCCCGCGCGGAAAAAGTACGGAGACGAAGCCGCCGAAGGGCCGCCGGCGGTGCTGCGCATCGTGTTGGTATTCAGCATGGTCAGCGTGTTCTGGGCGCTCTTCGATCAGCACGCCTCCACGTGGATCGAACAAGCCAAGCAGATGAACCGCACCATCACTGTGCCTTACTGGTTTGGGCGCTACGTGGTGGCGGCGACCATCGCGATGGCGTTGTTCGGCGGCACGTGGCTGCTGCTTTGGGTGTCCAACATCCAGGTTCCAAAGAAGGTCACCAGCGGCGTCGTTGGCGTGGTCGTCGTTTCCGGCGTCGCCGCTGCCATCGCTGACTTCACCGGCAAACAGACGACCCTGGTGGAGCTGAAGGCCGCGCAAATTGCGGCTCTCAATCCGTTGATGGTCATGATGATCATCCCGGGCCTGAACTACCTAGTGTACCAAAGGTTGGACAAACGCGGCATCACGATCCGCCCACTGCAGAAGATGACCACGGGCATGTTCTTGTCTGCAGTAGCCTTCGCAGGGGCGGCATTGCTTCAGGCCCGCGTGGAGGCGTTGGCTGCAGCCGGCGCCCAGGTGCACGTGCTGTGGCAAGTCGGTCAGTACATCATTATGACGACCGCCGAGGTCCTGGTCAGCGTCACGGGTCTTGAGTTCGCCTACACCCAGGCGCCCCGACGCATGAAGAGCACCATCATGGGCTTCTGGCTGCTCGGGGTCACCTTCGGCAACGTGCTTGTGGCGTTTATGGCCCCCATGCAGACGATCTTGACGCTCAGTCAGTTTTTCTGGGTGTTCACCGCCCTGATGACCGTTGCCTCCGTCGTATTCGCCGTCATGGCGTATTTCTACAAGGGCAAGTCCTACATGCAGGACACTGCCGAGGCGTGAGGCGCGCCGGCGTGTCGGAGTATTTGGCTGAGCCATTGCTCTGGAAGCGCAGCGGCGGTCGGAAGCGCAGAAAACGTGAAGTGAACCCCAGACGCCAAGGCGGCGGCTGCGCTTTTCGCCTCGCGGTGGCCAACTAGCTCGCAGCGGTACACCGTGCGCGTGCGGACGCGGGCACGGCCCCGGTGATCCAGAGCGCGCTCCCTCCGCGTCCGACGTGTGGCGCGGGCATCCATGTCCCGGAGGGCGCGCTCGGCGGCGGCCAACTTAGGCAGTAAGCTCAGCGGCGGATAGCTTGAAAGCACGTCACTGACCACGCGCTCGGCTTCCGTATCGTTCTTCGCGGTCGCCACTCGAAAAGAGCGGAGCCGCGCCTGCACCGCTAAAGGCGAGGTCTGCAGGATGTCGCCGACAGCTGCGCCCGCAAGCCTGCATTGTAGGTGATGTGCCAGCCGGCGTAAGAGCTGCTCTTGGCTCAGCGGTCCCAGGCTGGGCTCGTCCTCGATGCTGCCAGTTGCCGTGGCAACCAACTCCAAAGCCGCAGCGAGCAACTCGTCTTGACTGGCTCGAACGCCGAATCGATCTGCCAGGCAGATGCGCACGCTCCGCAGCGCGTCTTCAGCCTGGCCCCGGTTCAACACGCCGCAGACGGGCGCAGAGGAATGTTCGCCAGCACCGGTTCGGATGGCGTCCACGGCGCGCTTGAAGTCTGTCGCGACGTTGCTCAGCGCCCGCCGCGCGTCACTGTCCGCCAGAGTCGGCACACAGTTCAGGCAGCGCAGCCCGAAGGAGGCCAGCAACGCGCGATAGTGGGCGATGCGCTCGGGCACGGGCCCCCGCTCGGCGGAGCTCGGGGCAGCGGCGCGAGCCAGCTCGCCGGGGGACACCGCAGCGCTTTCCTGCGCGATCCAAGGTTGGGTGGGGCGGTCTTGTTCCAGGATGGCAAGCATGGCCGCAGCGTCCACGGCGACGGCCAAGAGTTTCTGCACACCATGCCGCTCGAGAGCTGCCCAGGCAGCGCGCTTGGCTTCCGCAGCTTCACTCTGCAAACCGCCCAGCGTAGCTTCGCCATTGACTCCTGCCGATGTCGGGCGCGCCCGGTACGGCGACCCATGCTCACCGGGCGCAGCCGGCTGCTGCGGCCCCTTGGCCCATAGTTGTTCTCGAACCTCGGGAAACGCGGCGTCGCTGGCGCGGCGGACGTCGAGCAGACACGCCAGCAACACCACGCGCAGTGGGGCAGCCGGCGCGAGCGCAGTCTCGTCGGCGGCCCTTGCAGCACCCACCGCCCGCGCAGCCGCCGCCGCGCTTCGCAGCGCATTGTGAAGTCGCAGCACGGGGTGGACCGCAAACGCCCGGCGCACGGCGAGCCGCACCCATTCCTCCGCCCACTGGGACTCGCCTTCTTCACGGGCCAGCGACGCCCGCAAGCGCTCCAAGTCCTGGGCACCGCTTGTGCCGGAAGCGGCGGCCTGCTGTAGCTCGTGAGCTGCCGTGACGGACTCCAATTGCTCCCGTGCCAACGCGGCCGCCGCGGCGCGCAAGTCGTCGCCCGCGTCGAGGGCCTGAGCCGCCCGCGTGAAGATCTCGGTTTCCGAAAGTGGCGCCCAGCCGAACTTCCAATGCTCCGCGGGTGGATCGAGCCGCGCGCCACGCACTGCCTGGCGCGCGGCGTCACCGGCCAGTCTCCTGGCAACCACGCTCAGGTTGACCCCGGGAGCCCACACTGCGGCCAGGTCGTTGGCGATGGCGTCGAGTTCCATGGCGGCGCTGAGGCTCTCGCGCGGTGCAACGACGCTGCGATCGGCGAGCACTCGGTCTATCAGCCACTCGATGCGGAACACAACGCCCAGCGGCACGAAGTCGTCGCGCCTGACCAGGTCTTGTTCTGCCAGGACTACAAGCGCGTCGTATTCGCCGCGCCGAAGGTCCGTTTCGGCTCGCGCGGCCTCCGCGCTCAGTTCGCGCTCCGAGTCCAAGGGGTTGAGTCGATCCCAGAATCCAACCCGACCGCCGATGGCAGTCGCCCGGGCCTGCGCCTCGCGCATGTTCGCGCTGGCCACGCGCAGTCGCGAAAGGAGCTGAGCGTGCCCGCGCTGGCGCAACGCGTCCCCGGCGCATTGTCCGATGCGCGTGTGTGGTCCTTGCGGACGCGGTGGGTCCAGGCGAACCGGCGGCGTCTCCGGCGACTCCGGCGACTCCAAAAGCTCCGCGTCGAGCTCGCGTAGGCGCCGCTCGAGCTCCGCGTGTTGCGGCGCGGGATCACGAATCGAGGCAAAACTCAAACACACTGCTGGACGCGTGCGCTGCCGGCGGGCATTGGCCTGCGCCTGTAACCGGCGGACGCTTTTCAGCTTTTCCTCGAGCTTACCAATACTGTCTCGACACTGCTCGACCGCACGCTGCAGCGTGATGCACTCTTCGATCCGCGCGCGGGGCGGGCGGGCGTCGCCCCGAAGCGCCGCAGCTTCGATCTGCTCGCGCGCCCGGCGCAGAGAAGCGGTCGCAACCGTCTGGCGGCGGCGAACCTCCCTCATGGTTCGCAGCAACTCAGCAGTGAGGTCCGCGTACGCCTGAGGTGAATCCGCCGGCTGTTCCGAAACCGCCTCGTCGTCGGAGAGCAGCAGTGCCTGGACGCGTTGCTCGAGTTCGTCCATCCCGTGCATGTTCGACGTGACCGGACATCGGCGTCAAGAACGCGGCATACGGGTCGCACGGTTCCTGCAGCGACTACTTGTAGTTCTGCACCGCCCAGCTACCCGCAGAGCTGAAGCCGCAGGCGACTTTGGTGAACCACTTGGCGCTCATGTTCACGTAGTGCCCACATACATCGCCGGTTTGGGAACCGTAGAAGTCGCAACCGGTACAGCCCCCGGGGCCGGTGCATTGATCGCAACCCGCGCAGCCGGCCTTGTCCTTTTCGTTCCACATGCTGTTCAGGCAGCCAGTGATGCCGCCGCCCAAGCATTCGTTCTGACCGGAACCCCCATCACAACCGAATTTCTTGGAGCTCCAGGCGCCGTGCGCCTTTCCGGTCTTGTTGTCGTCAGTGGCTTGCAGGTCCGCGCAGTTTTCGCCATCGGTCCAACGCTGCAAGGGCGGCAGGCTCTTGGTCGCGCGCAGCTGATTGATGGTATCCACGCAGGCCTGCCGTTGCGCCGCGAACGGATCGGCGCTGGACGCACCTCCGCTCGACGCGCCGCCACTCGATGCGCCGCCACTCGACGCGCCGCCACTCGACGCGCCACCGCTGGCGCCGCCACCTGCACCCGTACCGCCAACGGCGAAACCGCCTGTGCCCGAGGACCCCGCGTCCTCGAAGGACAGTTCGTCGTATCCGAGCACGTTACTGCAAGCTACCAGCGCTGGCAGCCCAAGCAGCACAACGTAGCAACGACCCAGCATGGACCTATGATGCGCGATCCTATCGTCTGCGTCGAGGCGCCAGCCTAGGGGAACTTGGGGGATATGCTGCGAAATGGGTCGGGCACCGCGCCGTTCACGTGGCGCGTAGCCACATCAAGGTCTCGAAGTGGTGGGTGCGTGGGAACATGTCGTAGCCCTGCACGGAAGCGATCTCGTAGCCGTGACTCACGAGCCGTTTTGCGTCCCGAGCCAGGGTGACGGGGTCGCAACTCACGAACGCAATCTGCTTGGCGCGCAGCCGAGCCATGGCATCGATGGCGTCTTTTGCACCGCTCCGGGGCGGATCGAGGAGGAGCAGATCCGGGGGCAACAGCTCGTCGGGCAGCAGCGGGAGGCAATCTCTCGCGTCGCCACTCACGAACGCCCGTTCATCCAGCCCTTGGGCTTTGGCCGCACGACGAGCGGAACGCAACCCGGCGCCCTCGATGTCCACACCAACACCTGAAAGCCCAGCCGCCAGCAGCGGCAGAGTGAAGTTACCCGCACCGCAATACAGGTCGACGAATGTGCACGCGCCGGCATGGGCAACCTCGGCGAGTATGTCGCGTATGATACGTCGGTTCACGTCCCAATTGACTTGCGTGAACGCGCCAGGTGCAGCGTGCAGCTGCGTGGTCTCGGTGAGTGCAAACACCTGGTCGTCCGTGCTCGTATTCGCTCCCACGGTCGATATGCTGACGGCACCCAGCGCAGCCGCCATGGCGACTTGGGCTTGCGCCGGGTCCACGCCCTGCCGGGGTGTGGCCCGAAAGTGCAGGCTTTCGTCGTCCGCTTCGCGGATCTCCACTTCACCAACGGAGCGGGAAAGCGCCTGGTGTTCACGCGTCGCACGCTGCAGCCGAGCGAGGCCAGCGTTGACCACCTGGCTTGCCACCAAGCAGGACTTGATCTCGACGATCGAGTGGGAATGCTCGGCGTACAGCCCAAGACCGCCACTGCGGCCAACATGCAAACGGATGCGAGAGCGGTATCCACTTGGTTCACCCGCGGTCAAAAGCGCGCCCGGTTCAGGAAGATCCCGGAACCCTCCGGTGCGCTGCAGCGCTTGGGTCAACACACCGCGTTTGGCGTCCAGCTCCGCCGCGCGGGACAGATGCATCCAATCGCAGCCCCCGCATTGGCGTGCGTGGGGGCACTCCGGCTCGACTCGGCCTGGCCCGGGCGCCACGAGGCTGTGTTCCCGAGCGCGCGCGAAGCTTTTCTTGTTTTGAGCTTTGCGCACGACAATGACATCCCCAGGCGCGGTACCGCCGGCGAAGCCGATGCGCCCGTCCGGGAGGCGCGCGAGACCATCGCCCCCGGGTACGAGCCGCTCGATGGTCCACTGCTGTTCGGCTACGTCGTCGCTCATGGGCTACTCCCAAGCGTACTATTCGGAAAGCTCGCGGGAATTCGCGCTCGGTTTTCGCGCATACGCGAGTCCGTGATACTCTATGAGACTTACCGGAGGTTCGACTGATGACCAAGCTTTCCCTTTTCCTCGTTGGCGGACTGTGTGCGACGCTCGGCGCCTGCAGCAGCGATAACTCAAATGGATCGTCCGGAGGCGCAGCTGGCGCCTCGGGCGGCAGCGGCGGCAGCAGCGCCAGCGGCGGCAGTGGCGGCAGCAGCGGCGCCGGTGCGGCGGCGGGAAGCGCCGGAAGTGCCGGAAGTGCCGGGTCCGGCGGGGTCGCGGGCAGCGCCGGCAGCGCGGGCGCGGCAGGGTCCGCCGGAAGCGGAGGCGGCACGGCCAACGCCGGTTGCAAGGACCTGTGCTCCAGCATGGTTGGCGCAGGGTGCGCAAACGGACCGACGTCGGATGGCTGCCTCTTGACCTGCAAGACGCTCACGTCTTCGACCAAATGCGACACCACCAGCAACGCCTACATGGCCTGCGTGAAATCCAAGGGTGTGACCTGCAACGCGGCTGGAGATCCTGTCGCAACCGGCTGCGGCATCGACTATTTGAAGGCCATCGACTGCGCGGTGAAGGAAAACCCGAACCCGGCCATCGTCGCGCCCTGCGCGACGTACTGCGGCAAAGTCAAAACGGCTGCCTGCCCTTCAAACGGCACGGAAGCCGAGTGCAACTCCAACTGCAAGTGGCTCGGCGCCACCGGCACCGGCTGCGATGACGAATGGGGTGCGTTCCTGACCTGTGCCAACGGGGCGAACTTCAGCTGCTTGCTCGGCTATGCGGTGGCGCAGGGCTGCGGCTCACAGTTCGCCGCGTACACGAAGTGCGTGGACGCCGCGGGCAAGCCCTAAGTTTCACTGCGCTGGCGCTGCCGCGACGCTGCTCAAAGGTTTTTCAGCGCTTCGCGGCGCGCCAGGGGGCTGAGCCGATCCCCAAGGCGGCGGACCAAGCGCCGGGTCACGCGCGGGTCGGACCACGCGCGTTGCCGCAGTGCCCAACCGATGGCCTTTTGCAGGAAGAACTCCTCGCAATCCAAGCTGGGCTCGATGCATGCGAGCAGAAACGCGTCATCGGTATGCGACTTGAATCCGAGCTGAGATAAAATCGCTGAGCGTCGCTTCCAAATGTCCTTGCCCTTCGCCCAACGCAGGAGTGTGGGACGCATTTTGGCAGGATGGCGTTCCAACAGAGTTCCAATGGCGTGGGACGCGATACCGTCCACGTAGTCCCACCACGCGCCGTCGACGATCAACTCTTCTAGGGTGGGCAAGAGGTCCAAATCCATGAACTGTGCGTGTCGCGGGTCCAGAAGGATGTCGACGGCAGCGTAGCGCTCCTCCCGAAAGCGCGCGCGTCGCCATAGGTCCAGCACCACGCTCTCGAAGTCCCGGCGGCCAAGAGGTACGTGAGTACGGCTCAGCGCGCGCACCTGCTTCCGACGCGAAGCCGCGGCGATCCCGAGGTACGGCATGGCCGACTTCATATACGCCTGCATCGCCGGCGCCCGGGTGGGATCCCGTAGCTTCCCGAGGGCCGCGCGGACGCGGTTGGCAAGGGCCTGAGCGTCGCGCTTCAATGCTGCCCCGGGGGCCGGGCAGAGCCAAAAAAACACGCCCAAGCTATTGAATTCATTAGGGTCAAAACAAAAGCTCCACGCGCCCTGTCACACTCCTAGCGATGGTGCCGATGAAGCCCATGCATGTCCACCGCTCCGTTGATGGCTAATCCTGCCCCCGCGAATCGCGCCCGCCAGGTCGCATTGTCAGACCCGACCCTACATCGGGACTTGCTCCGCTACGCGCGTCGCCGCGTCTCGGAGCACGAAGCCGACGACGTGGTTCAGGCCACCCTCACTGACGCCCTGGCCGCAGAGCGCGGTCCGGACGACCCGGAAGAAGTCCGCCGTTGGGTGCACCGCATCGCACGCAACAAGATCGTCGACCACTACCGTCGCGGCAATCGCGAGCAACTTTCGGAACCGGAGAACACCGAAGCAGCCGCAGAAAGCGCGCCCGTGAGCGCCCGCGACCTACTGCGCTGGGCCGAAAAGGAGCTGCCACCCAATTCCGACGCCGAGCACACATTGGAGTGGATGCTGCGGGAGGGAGACGGCGAAAAGCTGGAGCATATCGCAGACGACGCGGCGCTTCCCGCCCCGCGAGTGCGGCAACGCGTGAGCCGCATGCGCAAACACTTCCGCGCCCGCTGGGCGGCGCAGCTCGCCGCAGCTGCATTGTTCGCGGCGCTGCTCGTTGCAGCCTGGTTCATTCTGCGAAAGGGCAGCCCCAGCGAGGACGACATCGCACGCGAAGACGTGCCGAATCAGCTGGAGCGCGCGCGTAAGATGCGCGAGCGGGCACTGCAAGATTGCGACAACGCGCGCTGGGAGCCCTGTCTGCGCGGCCTGGATGCCGCGAAACAGCTCGACCCGGCCGGCGACACGACAGAACGGGTGGGCGCAGCGCGGACGCGCGCCGCGAGCGGCGACAAGGGCGGCAAGAACGAAAAGACCGGGCCTTTCCCCAATGTGGTGCCGCCGGATCCGGCACCCAAGTCCGAGCCCCCGCTCCAGCAGAAGAAGCTCGCGCCGCCGACCAAGGGCAATAGCGACTTCATGCCGCCCACAGGCCCGACATCCGAGTACCCCGGCCCTCAAAACAACAACGCGGCGCCCAACGAAAAGTCGACGAAGTCTTTTGACGACCTGCCACCACCACCACCGGCGCCAGCGCCGCAGCAACAACAAGCGCAGCCCCAGCCTCCACCCATGCAGCAAAAGGCGCCTCCGGTGAAGAAGTCTCCGGAGAAACCCGTACTCAAGAAGGCCAAAGCGTCGGATCTGATGCAAGGCATCGGCCTCGGGAGCGAGAGCAAGGGGAAGTAGTCAAGTCCCGCCGTCGGCCGGATCCGGATCCCCAGCAAGGCGCCGGCCAATGTCGTCGGGCAGCGCCGTCGACTTCGCCATCTTCCAAACCGGAGCACGCTTTTCGAGGAACGCTTGTACGCCCTCTGCCGCATCGGGCTGGCGGCCTATCCAGTAGAACAAGTCGTCCTCAAGCGCCTTTGCACGTTCCGGGTCAGCCTGCAGCGTCTGTCGCCACAAGAGCTTGCGGGTCAGCGCGACGGAAACTGGCGCGGTGTTGTCGGCAATATCCCGCGCCATGGCTTGGACCGACTCGGCAAACTCCGCGTCGGGGATCACACGACTCACGATGCCGAATTCTAACGCCTCCGTGGCACTTAGGATCCGTCCGGTCAGCAGCAGCTCCATGGCGCGGCTAAGGCCAACCAATCGCGGCAGGATCCAGGTGCTGTTCGCCTCGGGCAGGATCCCGCGCCGGGTGAAGACGAAGCCAATCTTGGCTCTGTCGGACGCAACGCGGATATCCCAATGCAGGGGCAGTGTGGCTCCGATGCCGACCGCCGGACCGTTGATGGCGCCGATGATGGGCGTGGAGAGCTTCCACGGCCGCACCCGGCGCTCGAGTTCGGCCGCGGCCTCCCAGGTGCGCTCACCGCTGAAGGTCTCACCGCCCGCCGCAAGGTCCGCGCCGGCGCAGAACGCTCTCCCAGCGCCAGTAACGACGATCACCCGCACCGCGTCGTCCGCGTCCAGTCGGGCGATCGTGGCATACAGTTCGATGCCCATGCCCACCGTGTAGGCATTCAATCGCTCCGGGCGATGCAAGGTGATCGTGGCGACGCCGCGGTCGACGTCGAGCTTTAGAGTCTCTAATGCGGCCATTGGCCGCAGCATAGCGCAGCGACTCCCTGCCCAGGGACGGCTTGGGCTCAGCTCTCGTCGCCGCGGTCGTCCCCGATGCCGCAACTGTACAAGAGATCCCGCACCACCTCGCATTGGGCGTCGGTCCAGCCGCTTTGCTCTGCATGCGCTTGGAGCTTGGCCAAATCCTCTGCGATGGCGGCAAGGCGCTCTTCGGGCAAACGCTGCACGTACATGCCCACATGTTCGAGGGCATCTCCGGCGGCGTCCGGGTCCATCAGGTCGTCGTCCGCCAGGTCCAGAAATGCCACACAGTGCAGCAGCGCACTCAGCAGCGGATCCAAGCCCAGCTCGGCAGGAACGACCGGCAGCACGAACTCAGGTCGCTCAGAATCAGCGGCGTTGGACATCGCTCAACCTTTGGTCCCGAATACGTTGTCCCAGAACATGCTCGAAACCCCAAACTTAGCGTCCGGGTGTTTGAAGTGATGCAGCATGTGGTGTTTCTTCAACGCAAGACCGTACTTCGAGCGGGGATTGAAATGGTGGATGTAGTAGTGCGTGAGGTCGTAGGTCATGTAGCCGAGGCTGAAGCCTGCGTGGAACGGCCACACGTAGACGGCGCCGAGCGCCAAGTAGAACAGTCCGAACGAGGCAAGGAAGACAGAAACGCTCACTGCCGGGGGCATGACCAGCCGGTATTTGTCTTTCGGCCAGGTATGGTGGACGCCGTGCACGAGGAAGTGCATGCGCTCTCCCCAAGGGGTCTTGGGCACCCAGTGAAAAAAAGTGCGGTGGAGCCAGTACTCCGTGAGCGACCAAACGACTCCGCCGCACGCGAAGAGCACGATCGAGAGTCCGATACCAAGTCCCGCCCGGGCTAGCCCGTACCAGAGCAGGGCCACCACAGCGGGTACGAATAGAATCGGCACCACGATTGGGGGCGTTCGGGAGAAGTAGTCGAGAAAATCGCTCTCGAACATGCGAGGGGATTCTGGCGAGGCGCGCATGGCAAAGTCCGACCGAGCCTTGAGCCCAGCCGGGGAGGGACTGTAGGGATCTGTGCGCGGGATGGCAACGGCTCCCCCGACACTGCGAAGGGAAGTACGCGCCTCGCACTATGAAAAATCTGCACAGCTCAGTACGCCCGAAGTCCATCGGACCCGGCCCGGATCGAGGCGAATGCCCTGGGCGCAAGTCCCGCAGAACTTCGCCTTTTTTCCCGGCGCAGGGCCTCCGAAAGATCCCTTCGGGCGGGTGACACGTAATGCCTGGGAACGCTTCGTGCACCTCACCCGTTTGAATAGCAAGCATGACTGGTAACGCCCCCAAGACCCCGCCGCCCACGGCCCCCGAAGTCGACGCTGATCTGGCTGACGAGCGCTCCTGCGTGCGCGAGAAGGTCGAAAAAATCACGCGCCCCCCGCAGTCCGCACCGCAACGCCTGGAACTGCTGTTGCGCAGAGCAAAGCTCACCCTCGCCGCACTCCCTGCGGACGACGCCGGAGCGCGCCTACTGAAGATCGCGATGATGCGCCGAGACGAGACGCTGCTCGCGCGGCTGCTGGACCAGGCGAGTTCTGCGGTTGGTGTCGTTCGGCCGAGCACGCCTCCCGAACGCTGAGCTCGGTCACGCTTCGCGGTGCGGCTCGGGCTGAGCTATCCTCAGCGTATGCCGCTCCCTCGCTACCTAGCGTATCTGTCCGCGCTGCTACTGACCTTCAGTTTCGCTGGCTGCTCAGCAGACGCTGGGGGTGACGGCAGCGGCGGGGCCGGCGGAGGTGGCGGAGTCGGAGGAAGTGGCGCTTGTATTCCGCCGCGCACGACCTGTGGCAGCAAGTGTGTGGACACGCAGTCCGACTCGAACCACTGCGGGGCCTGTGGCAGCGCATGCATCTCCGGACAGATCTGCTCGAACGGCGCCTGCGCAGCGAGCTGTACGGGTAGCACCCTTGAGTGTGGCGGGACTTGTGTCGACTCACAATCCAGTCCCAGTCACTGTGGTGCCTGCGACAACGCTTGCCAAAGCGGGCAGGTGTGCGCCGGCGGTAGCTGCCAAGCGACCTGCCAACCCGGCGAAACCAACTGCAACGGAGCTTGCGTGGACCTGCAGCAAGACCCCGGAAACTGCGGCGGCTGCGGCACCATCTGTGGCACTGCAGAAGTCTGCAATCAGGGGCAGTGCGCGGTGAACTGCACCGGCGGACTCACCAGCTGCAACAATCAGTGTGTCGATACGGAAGCGGACCCAGTGCATTGTGGGGCCTGCAACACACCGTGCTCCGCGGGCATCGGAGAGGTCTGTTCCCTCGGCACGTGCACGCTGCAGTGCTTGGGTGGAACCACCAACTGCAACAACAAATGCGTCGACGTGAGCATCGACCCGAACAACTGCGGTAGTTGCGGCAACGGTTGCAAGGCGGGCGAGGTTTGCAGCGGAGGCAAATGCGCGCTCTCTTGTTCCGGTGGCACGACGAACTGCAACAATAAGTGCGTGGACACTCAGCTCGACCCGTTCCACTGCGGCGCTTGCGCAAACGCATGCGCGCCGGGAGAGAGCTGCTCCGCCGGGACGTGCAATCTGGTCTGCTCCGGTGGACTCACCAAATGCGGCAATAAGTGTGTGGATACCGGCGCGGATCCCGCACATTGTGGCAGCTGCAATTCGCCGTGTTCCTCCGGGCAGCAGTGCTTGGGCGGCAGCTGCCAGTTGGTCTGCGGCGGAGGCACCACTAAGTGCAACAACCAGTGCGTGGTCACGGCGACAGATCCGAACAACTGCGGCAGCTGCGGCAACAAATGCACCACGGGGCAGAGCTGCATCGGCGGCACCTGCACCCTGGTGTGTAGCGGCGGCACGACGAACTGCAACAACAGTTGCGTGGATACCAAGACCAATCCGAATCATTGTGGCAGTTGCGGAAAGCAGTGCACGAGTGGACAGAGCTGCCAAAACGGGGTCTGCACCTTGGTCTGTGGCGGGCGGGCCCGCCGCCGGCACCGTCTGCACCTGGACCGAGATGAACACCCCAACAACTGCGGCGGGTGTGGGACCACGTGCACTTCAACCCAGGCGTGCCAGAGTGGCGGCTGCGTGAACACATGCAACCCGGCGCTGAACCACAAGAGTAGCGCGACGGGCACGACCAGTGGCGGCGGCAGCGGCACCTACGGCGGGGCCCGCTTGAACGACGGCCTGACGGAAGCGCAATGCGCGACCACTACCTACTGCTGGATCACTGCCACCAGCACACCTGGCACTGCCTGGGCGCAGTACACCTGGACAAGTGCCAAAAAAGTTGGGCGCATCAAGATCGACACGGCACTGCCAACGCAAACGTCGTGCAGCGTTGGCACCTGCAGCCGGAACGTCGCAGGAGCCACCGTGCAGTATTGGAGCGGTTCGTCCTGGGTGACCGCCGGGGTTGTTTCCGGCAAGAGCGGCGATTGGGAATTCACCTTCCCAACCCCCGTGACCACGACCCAGATCCGCTTGTACGCGCTGCATGCCGGAAACGCCTGCAGCTGGAACCAAAACCCCGTGATTTGGGAATGGGACGTCTTCGAGTGTTGATCTGACGCAGAGCTGGGGTAATTGGCGGGCGGCAGGCAGTGCCGACGCGCAGACCCTTGATCCAGCCTCGGGCTGAGGGATAGTGCGGCAATGTCGGATCGAGATCTGAACGGACGGACGTTGGCCATCACCGGTGCGACCGCCGGGATCGGCCGTGTGACTGCCCTGGAGCTGGCGCGTCGTGGGGCCAAGCTGCTGCTACTGAACCGCAGCGCGGACAGGACCGCTGCAGTGCTGTCCGCAATCGAGGACACCGTGGGTGCAAACCGCGCGCGCTTCATCGCCCTGGATCTGGCTTCCTTGGACTCAGTGCGAGACGCCGCGAATCAGGTGCTTGCGCTGGACGAACCGCTGCACGGCCTGATCAACAATGCAGGCATCGCATCGATCCGTGGCGCCACCAAAGAAGGATTTGAGCTCGCCTTCGGAACCAACCACCTTGGACACTTCCTGTTGACGTCACTGTTGCTCGAACGCCTCACCGCGTCGGCACCATCCCGTGTCGTTACGGTTGCGAGCCGTGCACACACCCGAACCCGCGGAATCGACTTCGACGCGTTGCAGCGCCCCACCAAGACGTACACGGGCTATCCCGAGTACGCCGTCTCCAAGCTCGCAAACGTGCTCTTCTCTGCTGAGCTCGGTCGCCGGACCCGAGGCACGGGCGTGACGACGTACTCCCTGCATCCTGGTGTGGTGGCGTCCGAGATCTGGCGCCGCATCCCAGGCCTATTCCAACCTATCGTGAAGATGTTCATGATCTCCAACGAAGACGGCGCCAAGACGACGCTGCATTGTGCGACCGCTCCCGAGCTCGAGAGCGAAACGGGCCTGTATTACGACGAGTGTCGCCCCCATCGCACCAGTCGCGCCGGCCGCGACGATGCCCTAGCCGCCGAGCTTTGGAAACGCAGCGAAGCGTGGACCCGCTAGCTGCGTCGGAGCGCGCCTCGGTCCACCTTGCCTAGATGCGTGCGCGGCAGTGTCTCCAGAAAGAACACCGCCCGAGGCGCCTTGTAGGGCTCAAGCTGCGTTCGCACTAGATCCATCAGCTCTTGATCGAGGCCGTCGGTGCGAACAGGCGCGACGACGAAAGCGTGGGGCTTGGTGAGGCCGCTTTCGTCCACAACACCAACCACCGCACACTCCGCGACGGCCGCATGTGAAAGCAGGCAATTCTCCACCTCTGAGGGCGCAAGCCACTTGCCGCCAACTTTCAACATGTCGTCGCCCCGGCCGCAGTACCGAATGGCACCGCTGGCTTCACGGCAAATCATGTCACCGGACACGTACCACTCGCCACGAAACGCCGCCGCGGTCTTCTCCATATTCTGCACGTAGGCGATCGCCCTGGAATCGCCACGCACCCAGAGCCAGCCCACTTCACCGTCGGGCAGCTCTTTGCCGTCGTCGTCGCAGACGCGCAGCTCGAAGCCGGGCACCACTTTGCCCAAGGTGCCCGGCACCACGTCTCCCAACCGATTGGTCACGAACACATGCCACATCTCGGCGGTGCCCAAACCGTCGAGCAGCTCCACGCCAAAAGCCGCCTTCCAACGCTCGTACAGCTCCACAGGCAGCGCTTCGCCTGCGCTGGTCGCAAAGCGTAGGCTGGAAAGGTCCTGCGCCCCCGCATCCGGGTGCGACAGCATGTGATTGATCATCGTCGGCACGTTGATCAGAACTGTAGGGCGGTGTTTGCGGATCTGCTCAAAAAGCGCATCAGCCGTGCAACGCTCCGGAAACAGAATGCTGGTGGCGCCAACGGAGAACGGAAAGAACAGATTCGAGCCGGTGGCATAGCCAAAATAGAGCTTGGGCACGCTGAGGGTGACGTCGCTCTGCCGGTAGCCCAGCACGTTCTTGCCGTAGAGATCTGTGGTGTTGGCGAAGGAGCGGTGAGTCTGGATCACAGCCTTGGGCCGGCCCGTGGTGCCACCGGAAAAGAGCCAAAGGGCCGCGTCGTCTCGATGCGTCTTGCGCATTTCGAAGCTGGGCGCCGCTTCGGCGAGCTCTGTGCTCCAGGAGAGCTGCCGGTCACCGGAAGCGCCGGCTCCGCCAACGACTACCAAGTGCTTGAGGTCTGTGGCCGTCTGCGCTGCCTCCGCGAATAGCGGCAGCTGGTCTACATGCACCACTGCGACTTTCGCGCGGGTATATTCGAAGAAGTACGAGATTTCTTCCGCCTTGATGTGGCTGTTGACCATCACGACCACGCTGCCGTTTTTCAGTGTGCCAAACAGCGCATGCACGAACTCGGGCACATCCGGCAGGCCGATCAGCACCCGCTGTTCCGCATCCACACCCAGCTTCTTGAGCACGTTGGCGAAACGATTGCTGGCTTCAGAAACCTGGCGGTACGTCACCTGCAAGTCGCCAGCGATGAGGGCGGTCTTTTCGCCGAGTCCTTCCCGGAGCCGTGCCTCCAGGAATCGGTCCGCAATGTTGAGCTGCTCCGGTAGCTCTGCCTGGGTCATGCCCCCACGCTTCTCCTGCCCGCGGCAGGCGGTCAAGGCCGCTACGCACGTTTGACTACATGTGGCGCGAGCGCATTCCATCCCATGCCGCTCGCTCCGGGCTGATTTTAGCTGTAAGATTGAGATTATGCATTGGTCTAAGCCGCTTGCCTTACTCGCCTTGTTGACGATGGTCTTTGGTCCTCTGGCCTGCGCGTCCACCGCCGACGGTGGTTCGCCGGGAACCGGCGCTGTGGGCGGCGGCGGCAGCGGCGGCTCCGGGGGCATCGGTTCCTGCGTTCCGCCCGTAGTCCAATGCCCGTCGGGGTGCGCGGACACACTCACGGATCCCAACAACTGCGGCAGCTGTGGCAACGCCTGCCCGAGCGGGCAGCTGTGCTCGGCGGGGCAGTGCTCGGCCAACTGCACGGGAACGACGGCGAAGTGTGGCAATACCTGCGTGGATCCCCAGTCCAACCCGCAGCACTGCGGCACCTGTGACAACGCCTGTCCCAGCGGCCAGGTCTGCGCCGCCGGCGTCTGCCAAGCCTCCTGCGTCTCCGGAGAAACGAACTGCAACGGCCAATGCGCGGATCTGCAGAGCGATCCAGGTAACTGCGGGAAGTGCGGCGCCATCTGCGCCACGGGAGAGGTCTGCTCTCAGGGCGTGTGCAACGCAAACTGCACCGGCGGCCTGACCAACTGCAACAACGTCTGCGTCGACACCCAAGCGGACCCCACTCATTGTGGCGGCTGCAATACGCCCTGCTCCGTGGGCGCCGGCGAGGTCTGCTCCCAGGGCCAGTGCTCGCTGCAGTGCCTGGGTGGCACCACCAACTGCAACAACAAGTGCGTCGACACCCAGCTCGACCCGAACAATTGCGGCGCCTGCGGCACGGGCTGCAAAGCCGGCGAAGTGTGCTCCGCGGGCAAGTGCACCCTTTCCTGTTCTGGCGGCACGACCAACTGCAGCAACAAGTGCGTCGACACCCAGGTCGACCCATTCAATTGCGGTACCTGCGGGACCTCCTGCCCCGCCGGTGAGAGCTGTTCTGGCGGCAAGTGCGCCCTAGTGTGTTCCGGCGGGCTGACGAAGTGCGGCAACAAGTGCGTGGATACGACGGCGGATCCTGCCCATTGTGGCAGCTGCAACGCGCCATGCTCGTCCGGACAGATCTGCAGCGCCAGCAAATGCGAGCTGGTCTGCGGTGGCGGCACGACCAAATGCAACAACGCTTGCGTCGTCACGGACACGGACCCGAACAACTGCGGAGGGTGCGGCGTCAAGTGCTCGAGTGGACAGAGCTGCATCAGCGGCTCGTGTCAGCTGGTGTGCTCTGGCGGCACGACCAATTGCAACAATACCTGTGTCGACACCAAGACGAACCCGAACCACTGCGGAACGTGTGGCAAGAAGTGCACGTCCGGGCAGAGCTGCCAAAACGGCGTGTGCACCCTGGTGTGCTCTGGAGGCACCACGAATTGCAGCGGGCAGTGCGTCAACCTGCAGAACGATCCCGCGCATTGCGGCACCTGCACCAAGGTCTGCACCGCGAGCCAAGCCTGCCAAGGCGGCAGCTGCGTCAATACGTGTAACCCGACGACGAACCTCGCGCTCACCGCCACGGGTTCGATCAGCTCGGGAAGTACCGCACCCGCCAGCTACGGCCCCGTACGCTTGAATGACGGCGCTGGCGAAGCCCAGTGCGCGACCAACTTCTACTGCTGGGTCTTCGCTGGCACCTCGCCGGGGACGGGTTGGTTCCAGTACACCTGGAGTAGTCCACAGACAATCGGGCGCATCGCCATCGACACAGGCAGCACCTGCGGCTCGTCTGGCCGCAACGTAGCGGGTGCAACAGTGCAGTACTGGTCCGGCAGCAGCTGGGTGACTGCGGGCACCGTGTCAGGGCAAACCGGCGACTGGAGCTTCACGTTCCCTTCGCCGGTCTCCACCACGCAGATCCGGCTGTACGGTGTGTACGGCCAGAGCACGGCCAACCCGCTGATCTACGAGTGGCAAGTCTTCGGCTGCTGAGTGTGGTTCGAGCGGGACACCCGTGAGCAATTCCGACGCGCCCTAGCGCGGCGCGACTATGCTCACGCTTTTGGGAAGCGCATCGCCTTGGGTCGCGCGGGGCTGCTGCTATTGGCGACGGCCTGCGCGGCGCCGACGCCAAGTCCCGGCGCAGCCCAGGCGGCGCCAACCACCGCTGCGCCAGCGAAGAAAGCGCGCACGTGCTCCGCGCACTGTGACGGCTCTGCAAGCCCGAACTTGGAGCAGGCCGTGGCGCGTCGCGCACAAGATGCGACGAGCTGCTACCAAAGCGCCCTGGACGCAGATCCGACATTGGGTGGGCGCTTGCTCGTCACCCTCACACTGGCCGAAACCGGCAACCCCTGCAGCGTCGATGTCACCAGCACCACCATGCAGGTCCCGGACAGCTTGGCGCGCTGTCTGGAGCGACACTTCGACATCGACTACCCCAAGCCCACCGGCGGCTGCATCACCGCAGTGTTGCCACTCATGCTGCGCAGCGACGCCGACGCCGGTAGCTAAGCGCGGCCGCCAGCAGCAGCCATCCCAACGCCGACTGCCCGTCACGACGGCTTGCCGTCCGACAACCGCAGCCGCCCTCGCTACCGGAGCCGATGGTCTGCGTCTGCTGACCCCCGCTCTTGCCGCCCGAAGCCGCACCCGCTCCCACGCCCGCGCTGCCGCCCACCGTAATATCGCCGCCGCTGCCCCACGGGGCGCCCGCGGCGCCTGCCATGCCGCCCGCGCCTGCCGCTTCCACCGTGACGTCCAAGCTCGCGCTCTCGCCGAAGCCCGCGTTCCCCTTGGCGACGCGGAACGTCCCCGCGTACACGCCAACGCTCGTGGGCGCGGTCAAGCTCAGCTGGAAGGTCGCGCTGGCCTTGGGTGCGGTAGTCGCGGCGACGGCTTGGGGCGAAGCAAATCCGAACGTCTCGCCGCCAGTATGTTTCAGGCCGTAGCTGGCCCCGGATGACCAGCTCGTGTTGCCAGTGTTCTCGAACACGAGGGTGACGTCGAACTTCTGGCCCGGCTGCACGACATTCTGCGCCGGCGTATTGGAAACCAGCTTGGAGTCGTCCACGTCCGGCGGTTTCTCGCAGCCGTCTCCGGGCAGCCCTTTGTATGGCCCTTGGGTCACCCAAAAGGAAGTGGGGCCGCCGCAGTTGCCGGAATACGGGTCGTCCGAGGCGTTGCTGGCGTAGCGCACCTCGAAATGCAGATGCGGCCCACTGGAGTTGCCGCTCGATCCGACCTTGCCTAAGTGTTGCCCGCAGCTGACCGTGTCGCCGTTCTTCACGGCAAGGGAGCCCTTCATCAGGTGTGCGTAGTAGGTCGACTTACCGTCGGCGTGCTCCACCTTCACGTAGTTGCCAAAACCCGAGCCGCAGCCGCAGTCCGCCGTGGTGCAGCGATCGAAGCAGCCATCGTTGGTGGCCACAACCTTGCCCGGCGCCGCCGCCACGGCCCAGCGGCTGCCCGCGTCCATCACCGGAAAGCTGCCGATGCCAATGTCCGTGCCCTTGTGCCCGTTGTAGGTCGTGCTGCCGCAGTTCCAGTCTTGGATCCCACCGCCCGTATTGTGATCGCGATACGCGGTGATGTACGGCTGCGTACCCGACGCAGGCAGCTGGATAGGAAAGCGGTACTTCTGCGCCGACGCCGCGCCCGGGGCGCCGATAGCCAGCACCGTCACGCCCACGAAAACGCCCTTCTGCCACAGCGGCAGCATCACTGGCGCTCCTCGGGCGCGGCGAGCCCGGTCCGATGGTCGACGCGCAAGTACTGCCCGTCGCCGGCGTCGTAGCGGATCGCCACAGCGTCGACCTGCACATCACGAACCGGCGGCGGCACGAACTCCGCGTCGACACGCGTGCGCCCCACGTTGGTGAGCTGCTGCAGCGACTGAGTCGCTAGGTCGATCACCCAGAGGGAAGCCAGACCTGTCCGCCCAGAGACAAACGCGATGCGGCCGTCCGGCAGCGCGATGGGCAGCTCATCGGGACCAGCCGCTGGCGCCAGTGCCGCGGTCGTTCCTTCGCGCAACCACTGCAAGTCGCTCTCGCCCGGCTCGTCCCCCAGCTGCGCCACGACGACGCTTCCGTCCGCCAAAAGCGCCGGCTCGCCAAGTACCCGAGTCGCGATAAGCACCCGCCCTGCGGCTCCGATGCGTTCCAGATCGCCCTGCTCTGTGACCACGAAGAGTGCGTCGCCCACCCGCTTCGCATGCCGCACGGAGATCCCCAGCGAGGACAGCGCAGCCGCGCCCCGGTCGAAGTCGTGCAACGTGTAGCTGGGCTGCTGATCGGTCTCTGAAGCCAAACTAGGCCGCACCCCCACCAGCGCCCTGTGCGGCTGCGAATCGAATACACGCACGACGTCCGCAGCCGCCACATGCTGCTGTAGCTCTGCTTCCAAGGCATGCGACGACGCCCCCGTGCTGGGTGCTGCGTCACAGCCGACGAAGAGCAGCGAGAGCAACAGCCAGCGACGCATGGTCCCAAGGTAGCCGATATCCAGCTCGTCGGCCCCTGCCGACCGTTGCCCGCTGCAACGACCGTTGCGGCGACCCCTCGACATTTGGACGCGCTCGACGCTTGCGGCGGTCTTGCCGCGACATCTGCTCGCCACCAGCTGTCCCCCACTGCGACCCCTCAGGTCGCACTCGGGCCAGTTCGCACCTACAAAGACGCACATTTCATGCGCGCACACATCTTGCACCACATGTGCTCCGTCATGCTTCTCACAAAAAAGAGCGCTCCGTTGCTCATGGCCGCCGTGGCTGTCGCCGGATGCGTCGGTGAAATCGCCGACAACGAAAACGCGCCCCAGGGTCCGGGAGCTGCGGGTCCCGGAAAGGTCAGCGTCAATCTGTGCGCCGACCGACCCTTCTCGCGCCGCCTCACCGTCGATGAGTACCTGGCATCCGTAGAGAGCGTGCTGGGCGTGGACGTGCGCAGCGAAGCCAGCGCGACGTTTCCCACTGACCTGCGCGCAGACGGGTTTTCCAACACCGCCACTGCACTGATCGTCACCGACCAACACATCGAAGCCTACGAGTCTCTCGCAACCGTCGCGGTGGACAAGGTCAGCGACTTTTCGGCCTTCGTTTCCACGCACACCTCCTGCACGCAGTTCACGTCGGCGTGCCAGAGCGAGTTCATCCACGCCTTGGGCAAGCGCATCTTGCGCGGTCCGGTCACGGCTCAGGAGAGCGCAGCCCTCGAGCCGCTCTTTGCTGTCGCACAAGACGAAGGTGAGCCCTTCGAAGCCGGAGCAAGACTGGTAACCCTTGCGCTGCTGCAGTTCCCCCGCTTCGTGTACCGCATCGAAAACGAAATCGGTGACGGCAAAGCGCGCAAGCTGAGCGGGCTGGAACTCGCCAGCCGCCTCAGCTTCCTGGTCTGGGGCGCGCCGCCGGACTCCACGCTGCTCGACGCAGCTGGCGACGGCAAGCTGGACACGGACGCCCAGATCGCCGCTCAGGTGCGGCGCATGCTCGACGAGCCGAGCGCCCGCACCCGCGCCGCCACCTTCGTGTCTGACTGGCTCAATCTGTCACGCTTGCCCACCCTCACCCGGGACGCCAAGCGCTTTCCGGATTGGACGCCCGCGCTGGGCGCCGCCATGTTCGACGAGACCCAGCGCTTCTTCGAGTCCGTCGCCTTCGACGCAAAGGCACCCCTCAGCTCGCTCTTCAATTCACAGGTCACCTTCGTTTCGGCGGAGCTCGCTGACCACTACGGTGTCACAGCCGACAGCGACGGCCGCGTCGACCTGAGCAGCGACCCAGCTCGCGGTGGGCTGTTGACCCAGGGTGCCATTCTCACCATCGGCGGCAATTCCGAATCCATGGTGGGCCGGGGCTTGTTCCTCTTGGAGAACATCCTCTGCGGTCACATTGACTCGCCTCCCCCCGGCGTCGACACCACGCCGCCCGAGGTCGGCGCCGGCGCCACGCAACGCGTGCATTCCGAGAGTCGCGTCGACAATCCTTCCTGCGGCAATTGCCACAGTCAAATGGAGCCCCCGGCCTGGGGCATCGAGCGCTTCGACGCCGTCGGTCGCTTCCGCATGCAAGACGATTTCGGAAATGACCTGAAGCAAGACGGCTACGTGCTGTTCCCGGGCCAGACCGAAGCGACGCCCTACGCAACCACCAAAGAACTCAACGACCACCTGGCCCAAAGCCCGGAGGTCCGCGCTTGCATGGTCGCGAAGCTGTCCCAGTTTGCCTTCGGTCGCCCGCTGGCACGCAGCGATGAGCCCTTGGACCTATGCGCCGTCGAAGACGTGCAGAGCCGCTTTGAAAAGAGCGCCGGCGGCTTCGAAGACCTGATCGTCGCCATCGTGCAGAGCAACGCCTTCCGCAAGATCCAAACGGAGAAACCATGACCCGCCGCAAAATCCTCGACCGCCGCACGTTCCTGCGAGGAGCTGGCACTGTCGCCATCGCGCTGCCCTTCCTAGACGCCATGCGCGCCTCCAACGTGCTGGCCGCAACGCCGGCGCCACCGCTGCGCGCGTTCAATCTATTCTTCGGCTTGGGGTTCCCGACGCCGCTGCAATCTGAAGGCTACTCCGGACCCATGCGCGCGCTCTCCAGCGTCAAAGACAAGCTGCTGATCGTGCGCGGAGTCGACCAGGTCCGCTGCGACGAGAACGGCATCAACGCACACTTCGATGGCGCCGCCGGAGCCTTTACCGCCGAAGCGCCCAACGGCGAAGCGCTCTCGGGCGGCCCGTCCCTCGATCAAGTCCTGCGCGGCGCTTCGCAACTTCCGCCGGGTGTTTCCGGCGCGCTCCTAGCCGGCACGTATTTCCGCCGTAGCCGCCCTGCGCGCTACATCCACAGCTGGAAGACCGACGGCTCGCCCGCAGACTTGCCCGAAGAGTCACCCGCCGGCCTGTTCTCCAAAGTCTTTGGCAGTCTACCGGGCGAGACCACGCCCAGCACCGAAGACGCCCGCAAAGCGCGCTACCGCAAGAGCGTGCTCGATTCGGTCATCTCCCAGTATCAGCACTACCAAAGCGACGCCTCTAACCTGAGCAAGGCGTCCCGCGCCCGCATCGCCGACCATCTCGATCGCGTGCGCAATCTGGAACAAAAAGCCTTCGGCACTCCGGTCAACAACGGCTGTAAAGCGCCCACCGCTCCCGGCAACTCGACGGGCCCGCACGGCGGCGCTTCGGATCCTGATGGCCAGGGCATCGACCTTTCCGTCGACCAGCTGATCACCGAATGGCGCACCCTTTCAGAGATCTATGCCGTCGCGATCCAGTGCGACTTGGCGCGCTTTGGAGGCCTCACTTTCCAAGCCGCAGGCGAGCGCATCCGCCTCAAGGGCAGCTACCAGTCCGGCAACATCAACCACAGCTTCGACGACAAGGGCCGGCGCAACACTGGCGGCGACATCGGCTGCAGCCACGAGTGGTGGCACGAGTTCGGCGAGAGCAAAGCCAATAACGACCTGCGCGCGCACCTTGAGCTGATGCTCAGCGAGCTGGCCGGCTTCCTGAAGCTGCTCGACGACCCCGCCCACGCCGACGAAAACGGCAAGACCATCCTGGAAAACTCCCTGATCACCATCTCTACGGAAAGCGGCGACGGCCGCCACAGCGACACCAAGCGCGAACTCTCCGGCGTGTTCCACGCCATCAGCGGCGCGAACGACCGCTTCAAGACCGGCAGCATCGTGGATGCCGGCGCCGAAGGTCTGGACCTGTACAACACCCTGCTCGAAGCCCACGGGGTCAGTCAGCGCCTCGGGCCCAGTGGCCGCGCCCTACAGCGCGTGGACGCCATCCTGCTCTAAGCCTGGGGCTGTTTGTTTATTTGGGATGTGCCGGCCCCCGGCGTCATCGTAAACGCGATCCGCATCGTAAACGCGACCCGCCGCCCTCCGGCGTCATCGTAAACGCGACCCGCCGCC
>CALMUT010000017.1 GCA_937872925.1 uncultured Myxococcales bacterium
CTTCCTCTGACGACGGCGGCGCGGACGCCGCCGCGGGACGCGACGCTTCCTCTGACGACGGCGGCGCGGACGCCGCCGCGGGACGCGACGCTTCCTCTGATGACGGCGGCTCCTGGGATTCTGCGGGGATCGTTGCGCGCGCGGCGGGCGCGGACACCGGCGCTTTCTTTGCCGCTTGCAGATTTCCAGGGGGCGGCGTTGCCGATTGCAGGACAGCCGCCAGGCCCCCCTCGGCAAGCACGAATCCGGGGGCGTCACTGCCGCGCCCCGCGGGCAGCCGTCGCTCAAGCTCAGAAAGCACCATGCGTGTGACCGCGTCGAGGGCCTCGTACACCCCCGGCCCCGTGGTGGCCGAAGACTCGAAACTCGGGACACCCAGGCTGTTGAGTTTTCCCTCTAGCTCAATAGCAGGCAGCACGCCGGGCAGATCACGCTTGTTGTACTGCAGCACCCACGGCACGTCTGCCAGGCTGCGGCCGTGCTCTTTCAAGTTGTCACGCAGGTTGTCCAGGCTCTCAAGGTTCGCATCCAAGCGTTCGGCTTGGGAGTCCACGACCATCACGATGCCGTCCGCGCCGGTGAGCACCAGCTTGCGGGTGGCGTTGTAGTAAACCTGCCCGGGCACGGTAAATAGCTGGAGGCGCACGCTCATGCCACGCACGTCCGGGAGTCGTACGGGCAAGAAGTCAAAGTACAGCGTGCGGTCAACCGGTGTCGCTAGACTGACGAGCCGGCCGCGGTGCTCTGGACGCGCGGTCTGATGCACATGTTGCAAGCTCGTGGTCTTCCCGCCGAGACCGGGTCCGTAGTACACGATCTTGAATACGAGTTCCCGGGCGAGTGGGTTGACGACGGGCATCGCGCAGAGAGCTTAGCCTGCTTCGGACCGGCTGCGGAGCGCTCAGTCCTCGCCGCGCTCCAGCTCAACTCGGCGCAGTTCCTGCCAATAAGGAGAGCGGTGGGACAGCGCGATACTGGCAAAAGACGCAAGCACCAGCACGGCGGCAACCACAGAGAACAGCTTATTCCGCTGCCAGGGGCGGTTCTCCCGATAGAACAGGAACCCCAAGGGCAAGCCCGCGGCAAAGCCGCCGGCATGGGCCGCGTTGTTCACGGGCCAGGCGATCGCAAAAATGACTGCGTAGACGAACACGCGAACCAGAAACTGTTTCCAAGCCGGGTCTTTGGCGGCGTAGAGATAGCCGACCCAGGCGCCAATCAAGCCGAACAGCCCGGCGCTGGCGCCTGCCGTAAAAGCGGGCTGACCTCCGAAGGCGTACCAGAAGTCACTTGCGACGAATCCCGCCACGCTCGTGCCAACGAAGATGAGCGCAAACCGTCCGGGACCCAGCCGACCTTCGATGGCGCGTCCAAGGTCCCAGAGCGCCATCATGTTGAAGACGATGTGCAGCACTCCGAAGTGCACAAACGTCGCTGACAGATAGCGCCAGGGCTCTTCTCGGGCCAGCGGAGTGAAAAGCGCACCCCACTTCAGAGCGTCGCTGCGCCGAGCCACGCCCAGCACTTCCAGCTTGCCCGCGGAGAAAGTCATGATCGCGAAAACGATGACGCAAATCCCCAAGTACAAGCGCGTGAGCGGCGCTTCGCCGCCGAGCGCCGAAAACCACGCTTCTTGCACCGCGGTCGCCGCCGCCCCGGGCAAGGACTTGGCGCAGCGAGCGCACTGCTTTTCCGTGTCGGAATTCAAGGCCCCACAGTGTGGGCAAATGCGGCTTCCCATGCTTCGTGGGGGACTATCAGGCCCGGCGGGTCGCCTGAAAAGCGCGTTGTGGAAAAAAGCTGCCGCCGGCGGCGTAAGGCCCAGCAGGCGGCAGGCGTTCAGCCTGTGATGCACGCGATGGCCCAGACCCCGCCAAGCGTCCCCGCGTGGGCCGCCGCCGGCCCGTTGCTATCCGCGGTGCTGCTGCTGGGCGAGCGAGGCCTCCTGGCGCCCCCTTCGAAGCCGACCATTCCCTCGCCGGCCCCCTCGTGTACAGTCGCGGCCGTGCAGGCGGCGGACCAATCCGATGCCCTGGAGGAGGAGCGCCAACTGGTTCTTCGCGCTCATGACGGGGACAAAGAGGCGCTCGGAACGCTGCTGCGCCGTTATGGCCCCCGGCTCTATCGCAGCATGCTGCTGCCCCGGCTGGGGAGCACCGCCGCCGCCGAAGAAGCGCTCAGCCAAACCTACATGAAGGTCGTGGAGCGCTTCCACCAATTCACTTGGCAGAGCGTTGGCGTGTACCCCTGGCTACGGGTCGTCGCGCTGCGCGTGGCGCTCGACCAGCTGCGCCAACGCAAACGAGAAGTTCTGTTTGAACCTGACGACCTGCAGCGCGAAGTCGACGCCGCGGACGGTGAAGACCAAGAGGCGAACATTCTGGAGCGCCACGACCTGGCCGCCGCGCGCCAACGGGTAGAACTTGCGCTAGGCAGGATCAATCCAAGGTATGCCACCGCAATTCGCTTGCGCGTGCTGGAGGAACGATCCAGAGAAGCCGTAGCCAAAGAGCTCGAAGTGAGCGTGGCCACCTTCGACGTTGTGCTGCATCGTGCGATGGCTGCGCTGCGCAAGGCCCTGAGCGTCCGAGGACAAGACGCATGAGCGACGAACGCACCCCTATTGGCGACGAGGCCTTGGAACCCCTCGACCCGGACGTGGAGCAGGCCCTCGCCGAGTCCCTTCGCGCGGCCTACGCCCCGACCGAGCTTTCGCCAACCCTCAATGAACTGTTGATCGCGCAAGCTCTGGAGGACCCCCTCGCTGACGCGACGGAAGAGGAACTCGCCGAAAGCGAGCGCCTGCGCGACGCCCTGGAGGGCCGCGGCAGCCATCCGGATGCCGGATTGGCCGAGGCGTTGCGCTCCGCCGCGCAGCCCGCAGCGCTCTCGGAATTGTCCGCCGAGCGCCTGGTGCGGAGCTCGATCCCCCGAGCGCCCAAACGCAGAAATTTGCAGCTGATTGCCACCGGCGCGACGGCGCTCCTGGCCCTGGCGGCATCCGTGGCGCTCGTCGTACGCGCGTCTTCGGATAGCCCAAGCGGGAAACAACTCGCACAGGAAGCCAAAGCCCTGGTGCAATCACGCTCGACGGCTGCGCTCTTCCCCGCGAAGTTCGAACCTGGGCAGGCGTCCCAGCGCATCGATCGGATCGCAACGGCACGGGGCCGCGACCTACGCGAGAACCGGTTTGCCCTGTGGGGTGTGCAGTGACCCGCATGACACGCTGCGCGCTGCTGCTGTTCGCCTCCGCGGCGCTCTGCGTCGGCATGCTGTTCGGCTGCAAGGCAGACGCCGAAGCACCTGCCGGCGGCGCAGGGGCCGGCGCCCAGCCCGTCGATCCGCCTCTACTCGCCTTCCTCTCTCGCGCACGCTCCGCGCATCACATCGCCGACGAGCACGAAGAAGCCAAGGACTACGACAAGGCGGTGGACGTCCTGCGTCAGCTGGTGAAGGGCCCCGTCCCCAATCAAGAGTCGCCACGTCCGGAAGTCCGAGAAGTGCTGGCCGACACTCGGGCGCGGCTGGCGGATCTGGAGAGCCAGCGCGGCAACTTCGACGCCGCAGCCAAAGATGTCGAGATCGGGCTCGAACTCGTCGAAGAGCGCACGTACTTCCGCGGGCACCTCTTCGAGGTGCGCGGGATACTGGAAGACCGGCGCGCCAAGGCGCTAATGGACGAAGGCAAAGGCGACGAGGCTTTGAAAGCCAAACAGCGAGCCCTGTCGGCCTTCGAAGCGTCCATGGAAATCCAGGCAGAGGTCATCAACCAGGCGATCCCAGCGCCGGAGGAAAAATGATGCGCGCTGGCGGTTTGGCCCAGTGGAGTGGCTGCTTGCTGCTGTGCGTTGCGGGTTGCGGAGGCTCGGCGCGCCCGTCAAGCGCGCCGGAGAGCCCCGGAGAGAGCCGGGACGCTGACACCGCGCCGGAAATGCAATACCAGCAGGCCCCGGCTGGCTACCCCGGCGCGGGGGGCTACGCTCAGCCCGCAGAGCCGGCGACTGGCACCGACGCGATCCGCACGCTGGAGGGCGCGTGGGATTCTTTCGAGGCCGCCGCCACGGAGCTGAACCAAGCCGGCCCGGATTGTCGCCTGGCGTGCAAAGCGCTCAGCTCCATGCGGCGATCGACCGAACGCATCTGCGCCATGAGCGAATCAGACGGATCCGAGCACTGCGTTCGAGCGAAACGTCGCCTCCAAGACGCCGAAAAGCGCGTCGAAAGCAGCTGTAGCTGCAGCGAAACTCCGTGAGTGCACAGCTTGCAGGGGTTGCGCCGGATGTGCGCGCGGGGCAACGCTGGCGGGCCCGCCAAACCCTGAAGAACGCCTGCATTCGCGTAGCCATTGGCGGCTTGCTTCGCGTGGTCGACGCGCTGCCCGCGGGCTTGGTGGTCGCCTTGGGACGCGCCCTCGGTCGCGCGGCGCGGTTTTCGAAACGTCTCAACGGCGTCGCCGTTGAAAACGTCAGCCACGCGCTAGGAGTGGCCAGAGCCAAGGCAGTGACCACCGCATGCTTTGCCAATGCCGGTGAAGTCCTGGCGCGCACTCTTCTGTTGCGCCGCGAGGGCGCGCGGCCCTCGGACTTCGTAGAACTCGACGAAGCCGCAGCGGAGCAACTCCGCTCGGTCCTGCGCCTCGGGCGCGGCGCCTTGGTGCTTTCCGCGCACTACGGTCCCTTCGAACATATCGCTCCGGTAGTGGCAGAGCATGGAATCACGCCGGCGATTGTCGTGCGGGAGAGCTATGACCCCGCGCTGGATCCCGTGGTGGACGCCCATCGGCTACGTTGTGGGGTCGAAGTCGTGCACCGCGGCCGCGAGCCCCTCGGCGTGCTTGGCGCCCTCCGCCGGGGCCGCCCCCTCGGTTTGCTCGTGGACCTCCCGGGTCGCGTCGCAACCCGCCCCGTGCGCTTCCTCGGCCACGCGGACGTTCCCTTTCCTCTCGGAGCCGCAAGCCTCAGCGCCCGGCTCGCGGTCCCGGTCCTGCTCGGTCTGCTGGTGCCCAGGAAGGAAGGCGGCTTTCGCCTGTTTTTCGAGGACCTCGGGTCGGATCCATCCGCTTTAACGCAACGCGTCGCTGCGCGTCTCGACGCCCATATTCGACAATACCCCGAGCATTGGCTGTGGATGGCGCGGCCCCTGGCACGGGCGCGAATAGAAGGCAGATTGCGAAAAAAAGCCTGAGCCCGCTAGACTTGCGACAACGACCGATGGTGGGTCGCAAGTACGGTGAGCCAACAAGAGACAGCGCGCACGCCCCGGCCAGTCGAGGGTGTGGACATGAAGTCGCTTCCGATCGGACCGGAGGAAGCGTTCGTGCTTTCGCGCGTGGACGGTCGCACCAACGAGAGCGAAATCGCGGCAGTTACCGGCTTGGACGCGGATCGCGTCGGCACGGTACTCGCCAAGCTGGCTGAGCTCGGCGCGGTCAACTTCGACGGCCCTCTCCCGCCGCCAGAAGATCGCAGACCCTCGCCGTCGATCCCACCGGGAGCTCGGCTGTCCCGACCCGCGGTCGAGACCCAGGAAATCCACGGCCAAGGCCACGCCCATCCTGCAGCGGCGCTCTATGATCCTGCCGAACTGGACGAAGACGTCGAGCTGGAGCTGCCGAAGAAGCGCATGATCCTCGATCGCTTCTACCGCCTCGACAACGCGACGCACTACGAGCTGCTCGGGGTGGCGGAAAACGCCGATAAGAAGGCCATCAAAGAGGCCTACTTTGCCATGGTCGGCGGCTTCCACCCGGACCGCTACTTTGGCAAGAAGCTCGGCAATTTCAAGGCCAAGCTGGAACGCGTTTTTCAGCGCCTGACCGAAGCCCACGACACCCTCAGCCGCGCCCGGCCTCGTGAAGAGTACGACGCATACCTCTCGACCCAAAACCGCACCCGCAACATCGAGCGCGTGCTTGGCGACGAACGCTCCCGCGCAGCGGAGATCGAACACGCGCGCCGCGTGATCGACGAGGAAGCCCGCATCGCGGAGCGCGCGCAGCACACACCCGGCCGGGGCTCCGTGCGCCCCATGGACACGAACGAGCGAAAGCGCGCCCTCGCGCGCAAGCTCGGGGCGGGCAGCATGCCGCCGCGGGAGAGAACCTCTGCAGCGCCGGCCTCGGGGCGGAGCCCGGTCGTCCAGGAGTTGGTCGCAAGCGATCTCAAGCGACGCTACGAAGAGCGCGTCACCAACGCCCGCGAGGCACAGATCCAGAAGTACCGGAGCGCCGCTGAAGAGGCCCTGGCCACGGGAGACGTCATCTCCGCGGCCAACTCGCTGCGCATTGCCGTGTCCCTCGAGCCCGACGACGCCGAGCTCGCAAAGCAACTAAAGCAAGTCCAAGACAAGGCCAACGCCGAACTCGCGGACACCTATCTGGACCAGGCCCGCTACGAAGAGCGCAACGGGCGGATGCAAGAAGCCGCCATGTCCTACGAGCGGGCGGCGCGTGGCAAGCCGTCGGCGCAGCTGTACGAACGGGCAGCACACTGCATCCTGGAGTCCGATGGCGACATGCGCCGGGCCGGGGAGCTAGCCAAAAAGGCCACGACAATGGCCCCGAAATCCCCGGAACCACGCGTCACCCTGGCCAAGATCTATGTGCAGGCCGGCATGAAGGAAAGCGCTCTGCTGGAGTTCGAGCGGGCGGCCCAGCTCGCGCCGGACGATGATAGCATCAAAGACTGGGTCAAGCGGCTCAAGCGCGGCGAAGTGTGACCAGAACAGAAACCCAAGGAACAGGATTGAACATACATGGAGCGCGTCATCGGCATCGACTTGGGCACCACCAACTCTTGCGTGGCCATCATGGAAGGGGACGCGCCGGTGGTGATCCCCAACCGCGGCGGATACAAGACCACCCCGAGCATCGTAGCGGTTACTGAAGCGGGTAAGCGCCTGGTAGGACACATCTCCAAGCGCCAGGCGATCACCAACGCTGAAAACACCGTCTACGCGGCAAAGCGTCTGATCGGCCGGAAATGGAATTCGCCGCAGGTCAAGAACGCGATCATGACTTCCAGCTACACGATCGTGGAAGGCCCCCACGGCGACGTCCGCATCAAGCTGCGGGACAAAACCTATTCCGTGCCCGAAATCAGCTCCATGGTCCTGCAGGAGATGAAGATCATCGCCGAGGACTACCTTGGCGAGACCGTCGACAAAGCCGTGGTGACCGTGCCTGCCTATTTCAACGACAACCAGCGCCAGGCCACGAAGGATGCCGGCGCGATTGCTGGGCTCGATGTCATCCGCATCATCAACGAGCCCACGGCGGCATCCCTCGCCTACGGCTTTGGCAAAGAGCTCGACCGCACTGTCGCCGTCTATGACTTGGGCGGCGGCACCTTCGACATCAGCGTACTCGAGATCGGTGCCCACGGCGTGTTCAAGGTCATCAGCACGACGGGCGATACTTTCCTGGGTGGCGAGGATTTCGACGCACGCATCATTGATTGGCTGGTGGAGGGCTTCAAAGAGGAGCACGACATCGACCTGCGCCAAGACCGCATGGCACTGCAGCGTCTGCGGGACGCCGCTGAAAAGGGCAAGTGCGAACTATCCGGGACCAACGAGACGGAAATCAATCTGCCGTTCATTATTTCCACCGGTCGCAACGAAGCGCTGCATCTGCAACGCACCCTGAGCCGGGAAATGCTGGAAAAACTGACGGAAGACCTGGTCGACCGCACCGTCGACATCTGCCGACAGGCCTTGGAAGACGCAAAGCTGGATGCCGAAGAGGTCGAAGACGTCATCCTGGTTGGTGGCATGACGCGCATGCCTGCGGTCGCCCGCGCGGTGCAAGAGCACTTCCGCCGTGAGCCGAACAAAGGCGTGCACCCTGACGAAGTGGTCGCCTTGGGCGCAGCCATTCAAGGAGCCGCCTTGGTCGAGGACAAGCACGAGATGATCTTGCTCGACGTCACGCCCCACGCCCTCGGCATCATGACTTTTGGCTCTTACTTTGAAGAACTGATCCCGCAGAACACGACGGTCCCAACCAGTCGCACCAAGGTATTCACTACCAGTCGTGACAACCAAACCGCCGTGAAGATCCTCGTGATGCAGGGTGAGAGCAAACAAGCGGACGAGAACGAACTGCTCGGCGAGTTCATCTTGACGGGTTTGCGCCGTGCTCCAAAAGGCCACGTCGAAATCGAAGTCACCTTCGAAATCAACACCGACGGCATTGTCAGCGTGCACGCCAAGGATCTGGAGACCGGACAAGAGCAGTCGATCCAGGTCACCGCATCGAGCGGGCTGACCCCGGACGAAATCAAGAACATGATGGACAGCGCGCAGGACTACTTGGTCGAGCGGCGTTCCGACGAAGACTTCGAGAAGGCCAGACAAGAAGCCGAAACGATGATTGCCGAGATTGAACGGCTCTTTCCCGATGTCGAACGCATCGTCGGCACTGCGGATTTTGGGCGAGACGCCATCTCCAAAGCCCAAGGCATCGTGGAAGCCACGAAGAAAGCTATTACCCAAAAGGACACGGCATTGCTGAAGGAGCAGCTCGAGCAACTCGCCCGCACCGAGCGCATGTTCCGCGGTGTCGTGGCCAGAACGTAAGGGGCTACCGGGAGGCCCGTCGCAAGCTATGGGGCAAAAGGACAGAGAAAGTCGCGTTCCGGCGTCGCAGAGCGCCGAGACGGACTTGATTGACGCCAGCTGGGACGACGATGAGCTCGTCTCGGGCATAGAACTGGCTCAGCCTGAGGAAAGCGCTGTCGAGTACGACGACGTCGAGGACCGCGTGACGGCCATCCCGAGCATGCCCCCAGAGATGATGGCGCGGGAGCTGATGGCACAAGCCCCGGAGACCGAGCGACCGCGCTTGAGCCGCCCAACTCCGGCCACTCCCACCGGAATGCAAGCCGTGCGCGCCCCAAGCTTGGAGATGCCGTTCACGTCGCCTTCCAGTCCGGGGATTGGTGGTAACGAACCGCCAACGCAGCCGCCCCGGGCGCCCTCCGTGGACGACCTGGACTTGTCGCCGGGACCCGCCCTCGAGCTGGACTTGTCAGCGCCGAGCGCAGGCTTCCCCACCGAGGCCCCGACGCCAGTGGCACCCGCTGCGGCCGTGCCGGCCCCGACCGCGTCTGCGGCGACCCCGGAAATCGAGATGAAGGACCGCTACGCCATGGGCGACTTCACCGGAGCGCTGGTCGTGGCCGAGAGCATTCTCGAAGCGGACCCAGGCGACGAGCAGGCCCAGCGCTACGCGGAAAGCTGTCGGGACGTGCTGACGCAAATGTACTCCGCCCGACTGGGCCCGACGGATCAACGCGTCGTAGTCGCGGTGCCCCCGGATCAGATCCGGTGGCTTTCTCTAGACCACCGAGCGGGCTTCCTATTGAGCATGATCGACGGGACCAGCAACATCGACGAAATCTTGGACATCAGCGGTATGGCGCGACTGGAAGCCATGCGCATCCTGTTCATGCTGTATGAACAGCAGGTCATTCGCCTCGAGCCCTGCGGCGGATAGCATGAAGAGGAAGACCGGGCGTTTCCGCGCGCTCGTCGAGCTTGGAGCGGGAGCGGGCTGCTGCTGGCTGGCGTTGAGCTTGAGCCAAGTTGCCGCGGCGAGCGCTCCCCAACACACCCCCATCGACCCAGGCAAACCTCTTGTCCTGGGTCCGGTTCACGACAACGACGACGCGCTGGCATCCGCGGCGGCCCCCGTCGCGAACTACGCCCTGCGGGCGAGACTCAACGAGCTAGACCACAGCCTGGACGGATCAGGAACTTTACAGTTCAAAAATACGTCTCGCGTGCCTGTCTCGGAACTCTACTTTCACCTCTATCTGAATGCATTCAAGAACGAGAAGTCGCTCTTTCTACGCTCACCATTCGTCAGCAGCCGAGACGAGGGGCAGCTGCGAGAGTGGGGCTACATCGACGTCACCGAAATGCGCGTCGCCGAGTTTGGCAACCAGGACGTTTGGCCCCAGGCCGACCGGCACTCGCCGGGGGATCCCGATGACGAAACGGATATCCGAGTTCCGTTGCCGCAGTCCGTGGCGCCCGGAGCGACTCTGAATCTCTCCTTCAAATTCCGCGCAAAACTGCCGCCGATCTTGGCTCGCACCGGCCACGCGGAGGGATTCCACATGGTCGCGCAGTGGTATCCGAAACTCGCTCGCCTCGAGCCAGACGGCAGATTTGCGCACTTTGCCTTCCATCCACATTCGGAGTTCTACGCGGACTTCGGCCGCTACGATGTGCAGCTGGATGTGGCCTCAGATCTCATCGTGGGCGCAACCGGAAAGCTGACGAAGTCTGAAGCTCGGGACGGTCGAACGCGGCTGCACTATCGCGCCGACAACGTGCACGATTTCGCTTGGTGTGCATGGGCACAGTTCCACACCCAGACGCGCCAGATCGACGGAACGCGCGTGACGCTGCTCTTCCCACCGGGGCACGACCACAACGCAAACGTCACCTTCTCCGTGCTCTCGGGCGCATTACCCAATATGTCGCGCCGCTTCGGGCGCTACCCGCACGAAACCTTGACCGTGGTGCATACGCCAGATTTTGCGCCGGCAGCGGGCGGAATGGAATACCCGGCGCTGATCACCACAGGCGGGCAGTGGTGGTCGGCGTATACCGGCGTGCGACTCGTCGAGAGCCTGACGGTGCACGAACTCGGACATCAATGGTTTCAAGGCCTCGTCGCCAGTGATGAATCCAAGTACCCGTTTTTGGATGAGGGGCTGACGTCTTACGTCGAGCAGTCCACTCTGGAAGATCTGTATGGCGCCGCGTCTTTCGCCCGGATCTTGGATTTTTCCCTCACTGGCAACGCGCTCCGCCGCGCCGTCGCAGCTCGGGTTGCCCATGATGATCTCGTGGCCCAACCCGCCAGCTCATTTTCGAGCTTCTCTAGCATCGGCGGCCTGGTCTACTCACGCACCGCCACGATCCTTGAGACCCTTGCGCGCGTCTACGGGCGCGACCGCCTCGACCGCGCCCTCGGCCGCTACGCGCGCGCGCACCGCTTCGGTCATCCCACGCCCAGTGACTTGCTGGATGCCTTGGAGAGCGTCCTGGGGGAAAGCGCACGGCAGTTTGCAAAGGGTGCGTTCTTCGAACGTGGCTTCATCGACTTCGTGGCCGAGCTCCCGGAGAGCGTGCCGGTGCGCAAGCCCGCGGGCAGATTCGGCGCCGGCACCGCGGCGGAAACCATCGCCCCGGATGTGGCTGCAGACGCCAAACGCTCCAGCCGCGTCATCATTCGCCGACACGGCACGCTGGTACTGCCAGTCGATGTGGAGCTGGTCTTTGCTGACGGTCGGCGCACCCGGCGAACCTGGGACGGCGCCGCGCCGTGGACGAGCATCGACGTCGTCGATGCCGAGCCGGTGGTGGCGGTGATCGTAGACCCGAACCACCGGGTGCTGCTGGATCAGAACCTGTTCAACAACGCCAAGAGCGTGACGCCACGTATGCCATGGCGCGCGCTGAGCAAGCTGGGCTACTGGTCCAGCATCGCGTTTTCGTTGGTGGCGCCATGACACGCTTCCCAACGCTGCGCTGGGTCCTGGGACGCTGGGACGCCCTCACGCTCGCAGCGGCCATGCGCGCCGCCCTGGCGCTTGCCGTCGGTTTGCCGGCCATGACAGCGCTACTGTCCACCGGTATCGCGGACCACCCAGACGGAGATCACCTGCTCTTCGACTCCGGCGGCATGATGCTCGTGGAAGGCGTTCGCCTCTCGCTCACAGCGGCGCCGCCCGTCACGAAGCTCACGCTGCTGCTGGCTGCCGGATGCGTACTGCTCAGCCTGTACCCTGTCAGCGTCATGCTCGTCGCGCTGGAAGATCGCGACGGGCGGCTCGGCGAAGCCCTCGGCCGAGGGCTCCGGCGCCTTCCTGCCCTGTTTGCCATCTACGGCCTGTGCCTGTTGTTTCAAGTGATGGTCTTTGTCGCGGCCGCGTTCGCGGCAGCGTGGGCGCCGCAACAGCTGGCGCAGACCCTTGGCCCGGCCCTGGCCGACGCCGTCGGCGTGCTGCTGCTGCTGTTTGGCGTGGCCATCAATTGCGCCAGCGGCGTCGCCCGGGATCTGGCGTTCGCGGCGGCATCCAGGCGACCCGCGGCATTGCCCGCCCTGCTGCTCGGCATCGGCACGCTGCTGGCGCGGCCACTGTCCGTGGGGGTGGACTGGGCGCGGCTGGCGGCGTGGCAGTGGGTGCTCGTTCTTGGCGCGGCTTACTGTGCCGGCAGGTTCCCTGCCGCGCCTGGGTGGACCCTTCCCCTCGCCGCGGTGACCGTGAGCGTGCTCGTCGGGATCACGACCCTGCGTGGGGTCTGGGCAGCGCGTTGCCTAGTGCATGCCAGCGCAGCGCAGCCGGCCGCAGCGCTTCAACCTGCGGCCACCATGGCTTGACGGTAGATCTGCAGCGTCCGTCGCGCGGGGCGATCCCAGCTGGAATCTCGACGCATCACACGGCGGCGCAGCGCAGCAAATCCGGCGCCCCGATACGCCGCCAGCGCGCGCCCCACTGCGCCGTGGAGCGCGGCAGCGTCGTCGCCTTCGAACAGGAAGCCACTGCCAGTCTCAAGTGCCGCGTCACAATCGACGACGACATCCAGCACGGCGCCGGTCGCTCGGGCCACAGGCACCGCCCCGTATCGCTGCGCAATCATCTGCTGCGCCGCAAAGGGAACGTGGCGGGACAATCCGACGGCGAAATCCGCCGCAGAGTACACGCCCCGCAGGGTCGCGGAATCGCTCCGGCGGATCCAGGCGAGGCGATCCCGGTGCTTCTCGATCTGGGATTCGAGGCGCTTGGTGGAAAAATCGTCGACCTCGCCCGCGACCACCAAGGACAATTCTTGCTTCAGTAGCTTGGAAAGACCGCCGAGCAACTGGTCAAAGCCGGTGTCCTTGTTCAAGGGCCCACAGAACGCAAAAAGCGGTCGCTCCGGGTCGAGCTCAAGTTCCAGTTCGCGGATCAGCGCGGTCTTGCAGCGCCCCTTGTTGGCCGGGTCCTCGGCGTCGTAGCGGCTGCTCAGCGTGGCATCCGTGGCGGGGTTGTAGCGCGCGTAATCGATGCCGCCGGAAACGCCCACCACAGGGCTTTCGAGGCCATCGAGCACTGACGCCAGGGCACCCGACTGCTCGGCATCCGCCATCTGTTCGGCGTAGGAAGCGCTCATCGTCATGACCGCGCTGGCGCTCTCAAGCCCGGCTTTGAGCAAGTTGAGCTTGCCCGCCAGACGCAGCCGCTCCTCAGCGCCTTGGATCTTCCCGAGCCCCAGGTCCGCCGCGTCTTTGAGCGGCAACACGACCTGGCGAGTGAAATCATGCACGGTCAGCACGCAGGGGATCGCGAGATCCTTCGCCTCGGAAAGCAACACCGGCACCAGTCCCGTCGCGGCGTCGTGGGCGTGAATGACATCCAGCGCCTGTCCCTGCTGCATGCGCTGGCGACACAAGCCGACCGCAACTTGGCTCAGCAGTCCGAAGCGCTTGGCATTGTCCGGGTAGTCCTTGCCGTCCTCGCCGTATACCCCCGGGCGGTCAAACAGCACCGGGGCCTCGAAGGTCGTCAGCTGCACGCCACTGGACATTTGCGCGTCGAAGACGGTCACTTCAGACCCGTCGGCCAGCGACAGCGGCGTCAAACGACGAGCCAGCAATATGCCCGAGGCCTCCAGATCCGGGTGTTTGGGGCATACGACGGTCACGTTGTGTCCGAGGTGCTTCAGGGCCTTCGACAGGCTAGCCACCGCTGAAGCGGCCTGCGTACGCCCCGCTCCCTCGCCGAGCTCAGCCGACACCATCAGGATATCCATGGCGCCAGCGTGTATCATGGGGCTGCGCCCAACGCACTTACGCTGGTGCCGACGCTGCCCATCGCCCCAATTTCAGCCGATCTTGGGCTAGGATCCTCACTAGGTTTCATGGACGAACTCATTGAAAAAGCAGCGATTTTGCACGAGGCGCTGCCTTATATCCGGCGCTTTCACAAACGCATCTTCGTGGTCAAATACGGCGGCCACGCCATGGTCGACGAGACCCTCAAGGCCAGCTTCGCCCGGGACGTGTGTTTGCTGCGATACGTCGGGATCGGCGTCGTTGTGGTGCATGGCGGCGGCCCCCAGATCAATCAGACCTTGGAGCGAATGGGCATCGCGTCGTCCTTCAACGCGGGGCTCCGCGTCACCGACGATGAAACCATGAACGTCGTCGAAATGGTACTCGGCGGTGGCGTGAACCAGGACATCGTGGGGCTGATCTGCCAGCACGGCGGCCGCGCAGTCGGTCTGTCCGGCAAAGACGACCATTTCATGCGGGCCGTGCGCATGGACCGCGTGGCGGCCCAGGACGCACAGGGCGCTCAGACCCTTGTGGACCTCGGACGAGTCGGCGATGTGGAAAGCGTCGATCCCGCCATCGTGCTCAAGCTGCTCGACAGTGGTTTTCTGCCGGTCATCGCACCGATTGGAGTGGACGCCGCCGGCAACGCACTCAACGTCAACGCGGACATTGCCGCGGCGCGCATCGCCAGTGCTCTGGGTGCGGCCAAGTTGGTGCTCATGACGGACGTTGCAGGCGTGCAGGACAAGTCCGGAACGTTGCAGAGTTCGCTG
>CALMUT010000018.1 GCA_937872925.1 uncultured Myxococcales bacterium
GCGGCCCTGGTCGGGCCGCTGCTGCGCGCTTTGGACCCGCGGCTGCTGCGCCGCATCTCCATCGCGCTGCTCGTGAATATCGCGAGCCACCCCGCCGTGTGGTTCGTGATCCCGACCTTTGGTCTTAGCTATGGCCTGCGCCTGGCGGTATCCGAGGCTTGGGGGGTGTTGTTGGAACCCTGGGGCTATCTACTGTTTTTTCCTGCCGCAGCCGCTGGGGGGGGGGCGCGGGCGACGAGCAGCGCCCCGGATCCGCCGCTACGGCTGACCCTACGGCGTGCCTTCGCCCTGGCGCTCGGGGCCAACGCGCTCTCGGTGATCGTCGGGCTTTGCCTGCGCGCCCTGGGCGTTCCGCTATAACCCGCGATAGCCGCGGAGCGCCGGGGCGGCCCACGGATTCTGGTTCTTCTCGCAGGTGGGCGCACGGGGGTGCGATGCGACGGAGCCACTACCTTCGTGTAGATTGTCCCAGGTGTCGGATCCCTCCAAGCCCCCGCCGGATCCCCTGAGGGACGCGGCCGACCACGACGCAAGCGAGGCAAGCGACGCCACGGGCGTCGAAGCGGACTACCGACTCGCCGATCCCCGTGCGCGACACCAGGCCGAGGCCGCCGCGGAGCTTCGGCGCACGGCTGAAGAAGGACAGGAACAGATCACTCGTGCGCGCAACGCGACCGAAAGCGGGACGCGACAGGCGCGGCTGCGCGTCCAGAGTCAGCGACGACGTCGCATGGAGCAGAGTCTGACGTTTTCTGGCGCGGTCGCGAGCTACTCTCTGCTCTACCCCCTGACCTTGCCTCTCGTCCTGTTCTGGGTCGTCGTGCCGCTGATCATGTTCACGAACTACGGCTGGCACATCGCGGTCGCCTTGGTCGCGGGTCCCGCTCTATGGATCGTTGCAGCACGGCTGCGGGCACCGGCCGCAGCCCGCAAAGAACGCCTTTGGCTCAAGAACCTGCCCTTCACGGCCGAATGTGCCGACTACTTAGAGAGCGCCCAGGAGGCCGCCGGACTGCGGTTGATCTTGCGTTGGCAAGACGCGCCCCCGGAACCGTCGCTGCTACCCGGACTGCTGGCGGCCAAAGGCATCGACGTCACGCTGGACTCGGACCCAGAGGGCTCCGTCACGCTATCGATCCCCGCAGACCGCATCGCCGTCCTCACGGCCACGGGCTTGCCGCGACCCACCAACTATCGCGCTTACCAATTCTTCAAGACGTTGACGCAGCAGGTGCTTCTAGAACTACATCGGGGGTTCCCCCTGCACTCAGTCCGCTTCGAAACCGGCGACGTCGCGCCGTCCGCGCCGAGCGAATGAAGCGCGCGCCGGCCCATCGGCGCTACAGCGGCAGACTGAAGCGATACGCACCCACGAAAAACGGCGCGTCCGCAACAGTCTGCTCTTCGACGTAGGTCAGCTTGCCCGTGGCGTCGTCGATCAAGAACGTGACCACATTGTCCGAGTCGCGGTTGGCGACCAGCAGCACCTTGCCGCTGGGGTCGATCTCGAAGTTGCGCGGATGCGCGCCCCGGGTGGGCTCGTGGCCCACGAGGGTCAGCTCGCCGCTGCTCTGATCGATACTGAAGATGACCAGGGTGCTCTCGGCGTCCGAGCGATTCGAACCGTAGACGAACTTGCCGTTCGGGTGCACATGCACATCGGCGCCGGTGCTAGGCGTGCTGACGCTGGTGGGCAGGGTCGCTTCCGTCTCGATCGCCGTCAGGGTGCCTTTTACGGCATCGAAGGCGTATGCCGTCATGCTATTGCCCTGCTCGTTCATCACGAACGCGAAGTTCTTACTCGGATGGAAGTCCAGATGCCGCGGACCATCCGTGGTGACCACTGAGCTGGGCGTATTTGCCGTCAGCTTCCCCGTCGTGGAATCGTACTTGTACTGAGAGATGGTGTTGGCGCCGTTGTTGGGCACGAACACATAAGCGCCAGAGGGATCAACGACAATGGCGTGGCTTTTTTCCCCCGGGGACTGGGTGTCAGTGATGGCGTTCAGCGCGCCGTCACTCTTGAGGGACACGACGTCCGCTTTGCCTGCGCCATAGTACGCCGCGAGCAAATGATTACCGGGCTTGTCGACGCTGAAATACACCGGCGCGCCGCTCAGCCCGACGTTGCCCAAGGGAGCCAGGGCGCCGCTGCTGCGGTCCAGGGAAAACGCAATGGCCTCGCTCAGCTGCGTGTCTGCAACATAGAGCACGTCGAGAGTCGGATGCAGCGCCATGAAGCTGGCGGTGCCCCCGGAAGTGCTCGGCCCCAGTGCCGTCAGTTTGCCGCTCGTCGTGTCGAGGGTGAATACGTCGATGTTATTGGGCACGGCTTTCGAACTGCCCACGTACACATAGGTCACGCTCTTGCCGCCGGCGTCGCTGCCGGCGTCGGCGCCGCCGCTGCCGGAAGTGCCGCCAGAACCCGCTGCGGCGCCCGTGCCTGCGCTGCCCGCACTGCCGGCGCTGCCCGCGCTTCCACCCGCGCCCCCGCTGCCAGCCTTGTCGTCATCCCCAGAGCAGGCGCAGAGTGACAGCGCCAACAGCCCGAACAGTGCTCGCATCATGGGCGGCAGCATAGCAAATCCCCGTGTGCCCGGACGGCGTGCTACCAAATCGCGCGTGGACGGGCTTTTGGTCGATTCCGTGACGCTGGGTGTGCCCGGTCGCGTGTTGCTGCGGGACTTTGCGCTCCGCGTCGGAGCGGGCAGCGTGCTTGGTGTCGTCGGCCCCAGCGGCTCCGGCAAGACTCAGCTATTGCGCGCGATCGCCGGACTGCGCGACGTCGACGCGGGATCGTTTTCTCTGGACGGCCAGTCCCGCGACGCCATGCACATGCCCAGCTGGCGGCGGCGCGTTACTTATGTGGGGCAGCGCGCGATCATGCTCAAAGGCAGTGTGCGCGACAACCTGGAGCGGCCCCTGGGCTACGCGGCGGTCGCGGGGAAGCTAGACCTGCCCAGGACGGAAGCCGAGCTCTCCCAGCTCCGTCTGGACGTGGCGCTGTTGACCCAAGAGGCACGCAGTCTTTCCGTCGGGGAACAGCAGCGCATCGCGCTCATGCGCGCCGCCAGCATCGCCCCCGACGTCCTTTTGTTAGACGAGCCCACGAGCGCCTTGGACGCCGAAAGCGTCGAAGCCGTGGAGACCTGGCTCGGCGCACAAATCAAGGCGGGACGGTCCGCCGTCATCGTCAGTCACGACGCAGCACAGATCGAGCGACTGGCCGCCAAGCGGGTGAACTTGAAGGACTTCATGCCGGAGGCCGAGCATGCCGGGTAGTGGCGCGCTGCCCCTGGGCTACTTCGAGCTGGGCGTCGCCGCCTTGCTGGTGTTGTGCGCGGGTTTCGTCAGTGTCTTCTTTCGCCTGAAGCTGGAGCAGAAGCTGGCCGTCGCGTCGCTTCGCACCGTGGTCCAGCTGCTGCTGGTGGGTTATGTGTTGGCGTGGGTCTTCCGCATCGACTCGCCCTGGGTGCTCTTCGGTGTGCTCGGCATCATGACCGCTGCAGCCGGTCGAGCGGCGGTGGCGCGATCGAGTCGTCGCTTTGCAGGTGCAGAACTGGGCGCCTTCGCGACGTTGGTGCTCACCGGGCTGGTCACGACCTTCACCGTCACCGGCGTGATCATCGGCGTGCAGCCCTGGTACCACGCGCAATACGTGATCCCGCTGCTCGGCATGGTGCTGGGCAATTCGCTCACCGGTGTGTCGCTAGCGCTGGACGGCTTGCTGGCGGATCTCGACGAGCAGCGCGATCGCGTGGAGATGGAGCTTGCCCTGGGCGCGTCTCGCTGGGAGGCGGCGCGGGATCCCCTGCGTGAGTCTGTGCGCCGCGGCATGATCCCGATCCTGAACAGCATGACCGTCGTCGGCATCGTCTCTTTGCCGGGCATGATGACCGGGCAGATCTTGCAAGGCGCCGATCCCTTGCAGGCAGTGAAATACCAAATTGTCGTGATGTTCATGATCGCCGCGGCCACCTCTCTGGGCTGCATGGGCGTCACGCTCTTCGTATTCACGCGGCTTTTCAACGAGCGCCATCAGCTGCGGGCGGAGCGCATCGAGCAAGTCAGAAACTGAGGCCCGGCGGCGGGCGACCGTCCTTGCTCCTTTGGCGTCGTTGGGGGTCCTTGGGGGGGTGCTGCTCGCGAAAAATTGATATGCATGCGAACTATTTTCTCTTGGCGACATCCCCCCGCATCCCCCCGCATCCCTCCGCATCCCCCCGCCGCCTTGCCCGCGACGCGTGACGGCGTATGCTGCGGCCATGGGTGCTCTCCGGATCGCTAGCGCGCTGATCGCTTTGGCGTTGGGCGGCTGCGGCCTGGTCACAAGCGACCCCGCCGGCGGCCCAGGGGGCGCGGGAGGCAGCCGGGCAACGCACCGGGGCGGCCGCGCAGCCGCGAGCGGAGTCGGGGGAAGCGGCGCAGCCGCGAGCGGCGGGGGTGGAAGCTTCAGTGGCGGTTGTACCCTGAGCCCGCCGAATTTCGGCGCGCCTTGCAACAACGAAGGTGCGATCTGCGGCTTCGGCGCCCCCTGCGAAGAGTGGCACTGCAGCGGTGGAGCGTTCATCAAAGTGGACGCCTGCGCAGGTCCCAGCAAACAGTGCGGCGCGACGGGCGCCGTCTGCGAAAACTACGGCTGGTCTTGCAGCTGCGGCATCAACGGGGAGTGGAGCTGCGAAGGCGGCGGCGAAGACATCCCCGACCCCTGGGAGAGCCTGCCCGCGCAGTACGACCTCCAAGGCAAGCCCTGCAAGGAAAACGGCTTTTCGTGTTTGCCCCAGGGCACCTGCGGCCCGATGTGCTCCTGCCAAAACGGCAAGTGGGCCTGCTTCGACAGCGACCAAGTCTGCATAGATCCGCCCTGCCCCGAGCAAGTGCCCTACGATCAGGGGTGTCCAGTGCTGGGACAGAAGTGCCAGTACAGCGGGTTCTGCGCGCCGACCTGTAGCTGTGTGTACAGCGAGTCGCAGACTCCCGAAGAGGGTCTCGTGCCCAAATGGGCGTGCCTCTCGCCACCGTGTTGAGGGCAAGCGCGCACGGGCAAGGGTTGTTGGCTGGAGAGGCGCTTTGTCAGCGCACGCGCAGGCGCCCGCGCCCGGGACGCATCAGTCTGTCGATGCGTCGCCGACGCCGCCGTCGGGATCCGGCGGGAACGGTGAGCTGCACGCGCCGTCGCCGTCGCAGACGCCGGTGCCACAGCCCGTTTCGTCTCCACAGTCGGGGTAGCAATACGCCACGCCGCTGAAGTCGAAACAGCGCGATCCCTTGGGGCAGCCGCCGGTCGACACGTAGGTTCCGCCCGGCGTGCACTCGACCACGCAGATCCCACCGAGTGCGACTTCGAAGGAATCGCAGATGTTCGTCGGATCGGTGCAGCTTCCCTGTCCGTCGGAGCCGTCCGGCGTGCATTTGCCGCCGTAGGCGTTGTCCGGCTGGGCTCCAATGGCCGGGCCGTTGCAAGCCACCGTCGTGTCGGCGCTGTTTTCATCCGCTGCGCAGGGGTCCGCGGTGCCGCCGCCGGTTCCGCCGGTTCCGCTCGTGGCGCCGGTTCCGCTGCCTCCCGTCCCGCTGACGTTGCCCGTGGCACCGAAGCCGCCGGTGCCGGTGGCGCCCGTACCGCCCGAGCCCCCGCCGCCGCTCTCATCGGAGCTGCAAGCTCCGCTCGAAAGTGCCGCCACCGCGCCCAATGTGACCAGGGATAGACCCATGCGCATCTTCATAGGTCTCTGAGTATTAGCGCGGCGACCGGGAGGCAAGCGGCCCGGGCCATGACCCGACCGTGACCGAAGTCGGCAAAAATCTGGGAAAATCCAGAACTTCGGAAGATGACCGACGTCAAAAGCGTACACCGCACGAGGACCCTATGCGCTACGCGAGCCTATTTGCTGTCACTGGAATCAGTCTGCTCACCGCCTGCGCCAGCAGCCAGCCGAGCGCGAAGGCGCCCGGGGGGGCCGCCTGTGTGGCCCGCAACGACAGTCCCGTGATCGCGCCCATCGGCGCGCGGCAGAGCTCCGCCTTGGCGTTGGCGAAACACGGCAAGCGCACCCTCGCCTACGCCGTCGGCGCGGACGACCACACCTTGCGCACCATCGATGTCGACGCGCAAAAGGAACTCGCCACGACGCGCCTGGGCGGCAGCCCGGCCGAAGTATTGGTCACCCAGGACGGCCGCGTGCTGGTCACCCTGCGCGATAAGAACAAGTTGCAAGCGCTGGAGCCCAGCGCGGATCCGAGCGCACCGCTCACGTCGCTCTGCAGCGTGGACACCCCCGGTGAACCCATCGCCATGGCCGCCACCCCCGGGGACAAGAGCGTCGTGGTCACCAGCGGCTGGGGTCGCTCCCTCACCCGCTACGACGGGGGGAGCTTGAAGCTGGCCAAACGCACGACTGTGCCCCGGGAACCCCGCGCCGTCGTGATCAGTGGCGACGGCAAGCGTGCGTTTGTTTCCCATGCGGTGGGCGGGCGCATCAGCGTGGTGGATCTGGCTGGCGGCGCAACGCCCAGAGAGATACGCGTTGGAGACGCGCAGACGAAGCGGCGCTCGGTGCTATTCGGCTTCCTGGGATCGTCCGGCAGCGACTCCGGAGGCGGCAGCCGCATCGGCTGCCAGGGGTACGCCCTCGCCAAAAGCGTCGACCCCGGCGGGCGCATTCTGGCGCCGCAAGTGCTGGTGGATCCCGGCAATCCCTTCGAACAGAGCAGCGGCTACGGCGATGGCTCCGAGGCCGCGGAGGTCGCCAGCGTCGCAGTGATCGACGAAGCCAAAGAAAACGCCCTTGAGGCGTCTCTGGACGCCAGCACCGTGCCGCAGCGGGTATTGCCGTCTTCCACGCCGCGGGCCGAGTGCCTGCTGCCGCGCGCCGCAGCCGTGGACGAGAAGAGCGGCTCGCTGCTCGTGGCCTGTCTGGGTCTCGACAGCATCGTCGAATACGACGCCGCCAGCGCGGACCCGCGCCGGGCGGAGCGCCGGCGCTTCGCGGTGCCCGCGGGTCCCATGGGCATCGCCGTCGACACCGCCCAGCACCGCGCCGTCGTGCTGTCACAATTCGATCACAGCATCAGCGTGATCGATCTGAAACTCGCGCCACCGCAGAAATCCGGCACCCTCGCCAAGTCCGCGGTCACGCACTTGGCGCTGTCTCGCGGCCCAGGGCGCGCCACCTCCGGCGACATTGCCCTCGGACGACGCTTGTTCCACGCCACTGGGGACTCGCGCATCTCGAGCGACGGCCGCGCTTGCGCCAGCTGCCATCCCGACGGCCGAGAAGACTCACTGACCTGGGCCACTCCCGGGGGACCACGGCAAACGCCGATGCTTGCGGGTCGGCTCGCCAAGACAGCTCCCTATGGCTGGGACGGCGCCGGCTCCGACGTCGAGACGCATTTGGCCCACACCTTCCAGCGTCTGGGTGGCTCCGGGCTGAGCGACAAAGAGCTCGGCGCGTTGCTGGCCTACGTGGAAAGCTTGCCCACGCCGCCGGCTCTGCCCCTGCCGGATAAAGCGAAGGTGGAGCGAGGCAAGGCGCTGTTCTTCGCGAAGCAGTCCGGCTGCGCGGGCTGTCACGGCGGCAGCGTCTCCAGCGACGGCAAGCGCCACGACGTGAAGACCCGCGTCAAAAGCGACGCCCAGGATCGCTTCGACACCCCCTCGCTGCGCTTCATCGCTGGCACCGCGCCCTATTTCCACGACGGCCGCTACAGCACGTTGGAAGAGCTGCTCGGCGCATCGGATCACAAGATGGGGCACACCGCGCACCTCTCCAAACAAGACGTCGCGGATTTGGCGTCCTATCTGAGGACGCTGTGAACCGCGGGTCCCTGGCGTGCGCGGGGGTCGCGCTATGTTTCGCGACGCAGGCCGGCGCCGCGCGCCCGAAGCTCAGCGACTTGCCCCAGGGCAAGCGCGCCCCCACACCCAGCCAAGCCCTGCCCGGCTCCATTCCCGCCCACGCGACGGTGCCCGGCGTGCAAGTCATCCGTGGGCCCGCGCCCCCGCCGCAGTCCGACGTGGAGGACGCGATCGCCGAGGCGCATCTGGCCGATTCCATGGCCCCCCAAGTGACGCCAGCCCAGCCGGCGGGGATCTCCCAAGCGGAAGTGGACGTGCAGAGGGAGCAGTGGGTCACCGTGCTGCCCAAACACGGCTGCGTCGCCCAACCCAACCAACGCGGCGGCAGCAAAGCCATGGAGCTTCCCCGGGACGCCGGCGTGCAACTGCTGGAGCTGACGCGAGTGGAACACAAGCAGCAAAAGAGCGTGCTGATCACCACCTGGGTGGCTCTAGACACCGCCACCCGCGGCGTGAAGCGCATCCACGAACAGCGCACTGCCCTCAAACACCTGGGCAATGGCGCCGGCAAATTCGCCCTGTACGGCTACCGCACTGCCGACGGCATCGAACTCGTTGCCTCGGCGCCGGGCACGCAGATGCATGCGGCGGGACGCAACATCGGGGGCTTCAGCGAGTGCGGGCTACTGCAGACCACGCTCTCCACCAAGCGCAGCGCGGCTGCAGTAGACATTGGCGCGGAGCGTCAGCTGCCGCCCACGAAGGACGAGAAGCGCGACATCGCTCGCGGCGTCGCCGTGACCACGCACTTGGAAGCCAGCTTCGCCCACGTCAGCGTTAGCAAGCTGGGCAGCGACAAACAGCCCGTGCTTTCCGTCGTGGTGCGTAAAGAAAGCGGACACCGTTTCTCGCCTGCTCCCTCGGCTCGCCCGATCCGCCACGGCATGTTCCGCTAGGTGCCGCTCAGCGCCCGCGCACCACGGCGCGGCGTTTCAGCTCGATGCCACGCTTCTTCAGCAGGCGATACAGCGTGACCACGTTCACGCCGGCCAACTTCGCGGCGCGCTCCACGCTGCCGTCGGTTTCCGCCAGCAGATCGCTCAAATAGCGCGTCTCCGGCCCCACGAGCCACTGCTCCCGCAGCGCCTTGAGCCCCTTGCGCGCCGTGCGTTTGCGCGGCGCGGCCCCCACAGCCTCGTGCGCGCGCATGCTCAAGGGCAAATCTTCCGGCGTCAGTTCCGGCGTCCGGGTCATGATCACCGCGTGCTCGATGCAGTTCTTCAGCTCGCGCACGTTGCCGGGAAAGTCGTAGGCGTACAACGCCGCGGTGAACTCCCGAGACAGCTTGGGCGTCTTCTTCTCGTGCCGGGCCGCGGCTTGCTGCACGAAGACCTGCGACAAGATCTCCAGATTGTCTTTGTACGCGCGCAGCGGCGGCAGCTCGAGGGTCACGACGCTGATGCGGTAGTACAAGTCGTCGCGGAAGGTGCCCGCCCGCACCATCGCCGGCAAGTCGCGGTTCGTTGCACACACCAGGCGCACGTCCACGCGCTTCGGCGCCTTGTTGCTACCCAAGGGTTGTACTTCACCGGTCTCGATGGCGCGTAAGATCTTGGCCTGCAGCGTCAGCGGCAGCTCGCCCATCTCATCCAAGAACAATGTGCCACCGTCGGCCTTTTCCAACTCCCCCACGTGGTTCTGGCTGGCGCCGGTGAATGCGCCCTTTACGTGTCCAAACAGCACACTCTCCAGCAAGTTCTCCGGAATAGCGGCGGAGTTCACCGCCACGAAGGGTCCCGAAGCCCGCTTGCTGTTGAAGTGAATGGCATGGGCCGTCAGCTCTTTGCCCGTGCCGCTTTCGCCGTGGATCAGCACCGGTGCGCGGGTGGGCGAGACCTGTTCGATCTGCCGCTCGACCAAGAGCCACTCGGCGCTAAGCCCCTTGATCAAGAACGGGCGCCCGTCTTCTTCCTGCCCCGCGCGATACAGCTGCGCCCGGCGTAGGAACTTCGCACTGGTTTGAGCCAGAGTTTCCAGGACCTCAAGGTGCTGCGCGGTGAACGCCCCCGGCTCGCGACACGAAGCCGCGATCACGCCGATGGCCTTGCCTTGGTAGGGGATCGGCGCCGCCGCGATGCTGCGTACCTCTTGGAAGTAGGGTGCGTAGTGCGGATCTTTGCGCGAGTCGTTGGTCAGATACGCTTCGTTCGTCAAGAACGCATGCAGCGCGATGCCATTGGGCCGTCCGTCCTTGCGCTGCTTCACCACCGCGCCGGGAATGTTCACAGCGACGCCACTGACGACGTGAAAATCGAGGGCCAGCCCCTTTTGCTTCCGGTCCCATAGAAAGATGGCGCCGTCGTGGGCGCCGGTTTGCTCCAGCGCCAGATCGAGGATCCTGCGCTCCAGAGACTCGATGGCCGCAGCGTGCAGCCGTTCGTCTAGGCCTGCCTCCAAGTCATCCAGCATGTCGCAAATCTACATCGTTTTTGCTCCAGCACTCCGCTCAATTGCAAATTCGCAACTTCCGAACCCAAAAATCAGCCAAATACCCGCAAAACATCCCTCCGCCCCCCTTGGCACGCCCCTCGCACTAAGCGCTGACATCTTCACGGAGGAAATCACCATGTTCACTCGCATCGCCAAGACCGTCTCTCTCGTCAGCCTCGTCGCCCTCTCCGCCTGCAGCGCGGACGTCGGTCCCGACAGCACGGACCTCGAAGGGTCCTCGCAGCCCATCACGCTGCCCCAGCACGAGATCGACCTGGTGGTGCAGTTCCTGAACGCGCCGACCACGACCCAAGATGTGCTCGACATCGAGGTCGGACTCGACAGCCGCGCCGCTGAAAACCTCATCTTCCACCGCAACGGCCTCGACGGCGTGTACCCCAGCGCCGACGACAACACCTACGACAACCTCGAAGAGGTGGATCGCGTTGCCTTCGTCGGCAACTCCGCGCTGCTCAAGCTCCGCGACTTCACCGTCGCCAACCCGCCCGCTCAGGCCGAAATCGTCGAAGGCGTGCAGTTCTCGTCCACGCAGTCCGCTGCCGTCGTCTGGGGCGTCAACCACGCTTCCCTCGAAGAACTCGACGTCACCGTTGGCCTCACCAGCTCCGCTGCCGGCGAGTTGATCGCGAACGCACCGTACAGCTCCGTCACCGAGATGGGCGCGGTGCTCCACGTCGGTCCCTCCGCACTGGCCTACCTGCGCAACCACGCCGCACGCTGGGGCGCCGAGATGGCCGCACCCGTTGCCAGCCAAGCCGGCAACTACGACGGCATCGACTTCGACGAGGCCACGGCGACCATCGCACTGTCGATCGCCAACAACGCCCCGGAGCTACAGCTGACCCAGCAGGGCCACCTGTGGAGCGGCGGCGCGCAGACCATTGTCGAAAACCGCCCCTTCGCCACGCTGCGCGCGGTCAGCGACACCTACGGCGTCGGCAAGACCACCATGCGCCAACTGCGCGACTACGCCGCCAGCGGCCAGTTCACCAGCACTTGGGAAAACCCGGCGCAGCAGCAGTGAGCACTTCGCGCGGCACTTCCGCGCACACAAGAACGTGAGGGGGATCTCGGGGCGCGCCGACGCAGAGTCGACGACGCCCCGAGGCCTTTTTGTGTCAACGCATTGACACCTCCGCCTAGCGCGCATTGCGCCCCTGGCAACGTGACACCCGTCAACTGCTCCCGTATCCTAGATCTCCGTGCACGTGCCAATCAACGCTGGGTCCGCGGCCGAAGCAGAATCGAGCCAAGCGCAGCTGAGTGAAGCGCAGCTGCGCCTGCTGCTCGACGGCGTCAACGACGTCGTCACGATCCTGGACGCCGAAGGGAACGTCACCTTCGTCAACGCTGCCGTGGAACGCTTGTTTGGGCGCCGCCCTGCAGACCTACTTGGCCAGGGTTTCAACGAACTGGTGCATCCCGACGACCTGCCCCTGGCGATCGCCGCACTGCAGTCCGTCGTAGCCGCGCCCGGCAGCAGCACTACCCTTGAGCTACGCGCCCTCGACGGACACGGCAACGTGCGTGAGGTCCGCACCGAAGCCCGCAACTTGCTTCACGACCCGGTGCTGCGCGGCATCGTGCTGACCAGCCACGACGTCACCGACCGCAACGTGGAGGAACGCAAGTTGCGAGAGCGCGAGCAAGCCTACGCTTCGCTGCTTTCGAACTTGGCTGGCATGGGCTACCGCTGCAAGAACGACGACGTCTGCAGCATGCTGTTGGTCACCGACGGCTGTCGCACCGTGACGGGCTATGATCCCGAACAACTGCGCGGCAATCGCGACGTCGCGTATGGGGACCTGATCCACCCCGACGACGCCGAGCCGCTCTGGGCCGCTCGGCAGGTGAATCTGGCCGCCCACCGCACTTGTGACAACGAATACCGGATCAAGACCCAGAGCGGCGAGTGGCGCTGGGTGCTGGACATTGCCAACGGCGTCTACGGCCCCGACGGCGAGCTCGTGGCCATCGAGGGCTTCATCATCGACGTCACGGTGAAGAAGCGCCTGGAAGAACAGCTGTCGCATTCTCAACGCTTGGAAGGCATCGGGCGCCTAGCCGGCGGCATCGCCCACGACTTCAACAACTTGCTCGCCGTGGTGATGAGCTACTCGGAACTGGCGTCGGCGCAACTCGAACCCAATCACGTAGTTCGAGAAGACCTGAGCCAGGTCCTGGACGCCACGCACCGCGCCAAAGAACTCACCCACCAACTGCTAGCCTTCGCCAGCGAGCAACTGCTGGAACCCAAAGCCTTGGACCTGGGTGGCATGGCGCGGGATCTGGAGCGCTTGCTCCAGCGCGTTCTCGGTGAAGACATCGCACTTTCCACACGCGTGCCGTCCGGGCTGTGGCCCGTCTGGGGCGATCAAGGACAGATGGGCCAAGTGCTGCTCAACCTGGCCGTCAACGCGCGAGACGCCATGCCCCAAGGAGGCGCCCTAAGCATCGAGCTTGCCAACCAAATGGTGGCCGAGCTGCCCCCAAGCGCTCCGCCCGAGACCAAACCCGGTGACTACGTGCAGCTGAGCGTGCGGGATTCGGGCACGGGCATGAGCGAAGAAGTGCAGCGGCGCATCTTCGAACCCTTCTTCTCCACAAAGGGCCGTGGGTCTGGTTTGGGTTTGGCGACCGTGTACGGCATCGTAAAGCAGGCGGGCGGCTTCTTGATTGTCAAAAGCGCCCCCGGCCAGGGCAGCGAGTTTCGCGTATTCTTCCCCCGAACTCGCAACGCTGTGCGCGCGGCGCTCTCTGCGGTGCCCAACGCGCCCCGCCCTAACCAGCACAAGACCGTGCTCTTGGTCGAGGACGAACCCACCGTCCGCCGTGGCACCGCCCGCATGCTGAAGCTGCTGGGCTTTGGCGCCGTCAGCGCGGAGTCCGGCGAAGCCGCCCTCGAGTTGCTCGGCTCCGGGGAGCACGACATCGACCTCGTGCTCACGGACATCGTGATGCGGGGCATGAGCGGCTTGGAGCTGGTCGAGAAGCTGCGCGCCGAGGCGCCCACCCTGCCCGTGCTGTTCATGTCGGGATACTCCGGCGGGGCAACCGTGGACCTGGGGGATGGAGATCGCGCGGCGTTTCTGCCCAAGCCGTTTTCCGCCGAAGCGCTGGCGCAAAAGCTTGCAGCGCTGCTCAGCGTCGCGGAATAGGCAGCGCACCGAAGGCTCCGCACCGAAGGCTCCGCACCGAAGGCGCGGTGTAGCCGCCGCCCCCGGGCAACCGACCCGGTCAACGCACATGCTATGCTCAGCCCAATGGCAACGTCGGACTCAGCGGACCTAACCGGGCTCACGCCCGAGCAGCGTGCCTGGATCCTTGCGGACGAACAGCTGTGGCGACGGGCGCACCGCGCCGCCGAGCGGCACCCGGGGGTGGATGTCGCCGGCATCTACCGCGTTTTGCGAAATCTCGACAAACCCCCTAGCGCACGCCTGCGCGCGGCACTGCACCATGGCCGACTTTTCCGCGTTCACTCCCCCTGAGCGCGCCCTTCTGGATGCGCTCAATCGCAAGCAAGTCCGCTTCATGATCGTAGGGCTGAGCGCCGCCGTGCTCCAACGCGCGAACACCGCAACCCGAGCCATCGATATCTGGTTCGAAGATGTGAGCGATCCTCGCATTGGCGAGGCCGTGCGCGAAGCGAACGGCATTTGGGTTAGCGGGACTTTTGGCATGCGGCCCCCTCAGATTGGTGGCGACGAACTCGGAGACCGACTTGACGTGGTCACCCACATGCACGGCCTTGGGAAGTTCGCCGACGAGTTTGTCAACACCAGCCTGATCACTGTCGACGAACTGCCGCTCCGCATCCTGAACCTCGAGCGGATTCTGGTCAGCAAGCGCGCAGCAGGTCGCACCAAGGATCTCGCGGCCATTCCCGCGCTCGAAGAGGCCCTAGCAGCCCTGGACCTACCCCCCCCACGAATAGACCCGCGCCCGAGGGGATAGAGATCGCGCGGCGTTTCTGCCCAAGCCGTTTTCCGCCGAAGCGCTGGCGCAAAAGCTTGCGGCCCTGTTGAACGTCGCAGAGTAGGCAGCCGGGGGAAGGGTTACGCTGCCGGCGGCGTAGAAGACCGCGGCCGCACGCCACCGGGAATGCAGGCTCAGGCTCGCGCCGGCCGGGGAACCGAAAATGGAAGGCTTCGTCGTCCGACGACTCGTCAAGAACGTCCGTGTCTTCGAAGTATTTCGTCGCGGGCTGGCGACCGCGCCGCGTCTCTTGCCCGGCGCGCTCCTGCCCGTGGGCCTGCTGCTGCTCCCTGCCCTCGTCCTGCCCTTCGTGCTTCCGACGGCACTGCCCGCCGAGCTACGCGAGCTGCTCTCTCCGCTGCTGCTCTCGAACTACGCGGTCGCGGTATCGCCGTTGGCAGCGCTCTTGCTCGTGCGACCCGCGGTGCGTGCTGCGGCCGGCAGTCGGCTTGAGCTCAAGGACGTAGCCCTTGGGGGATTTGCGCAGCTGAAGAGCGGCTTCGTCGTCGCCAGCGTCGCGGGACTGCTATGCGCAGCAGCTTTCGCGGCGTGCTGGCTGCCCGGGCTGTTCGTCGGTGCGCTGCTATTTGCGGCGGGGCCCGTCGCCGCGTTGGAAAGCGGGAGCCCCAGCGAACGCTTGAAGCGTATCCGAGCCCTCGCCACGGGACACGTGCTGCCATTGGCCGGCGTGGTGTTCCTGATCGGATCCGTGGAGGGCCTGCTCTTCCGACTGTTCGGCGCGTGGCTTGTGCTCAGCGATCCCGTGGACCTGGCCGTGCTCGCCGCGCCGGTGCTGGGCTTCACCACGCTGCTGCGCGCCAGCGCCGCGGCGGTCGCCTACGAAGACATGTTGATCGGCTGCGGCGAGGCCGAAGTGGGCGAACTCGCCGAGCGTCTCGGCGGCGTACAGCGCAATGTAGACGCTTTGGCGCTGTCGGAAAAGGGCATCGAAGCCCTGGCCAAGCGCCGCTCGATCCTGGGCAGCGTGGCCGAAGGCGGGAGCTTGCCGGACGAAGCCGACGCCCTTGCTTCCGTGCGCGACATGGAGGGCATCGCGATCCGTAAGCGCCGCAGGGTGCAAGTCGTCCTCGCCGCCGCGGTGGGCATCGTCGTGATTGGCAGCGTGGGCGCCGTGGGCATGGGCGTCTCGGCGCGCCTGGCCGAAGCAAAGCGCACCGACGCCTTCGAAACGACCCTGCGCGCGGCCCACGCCGAGTTCCCAGACGGCAACATGCCGGCGACCCAGGCCGACAACCTCGGCCGCGAGATCGCCGGCTTCGTGCACGGCGCCCGCAAGGGCACGCGCCGCGCGACCTTGGGACGCCTGATGGCAATTCACGCCGACGTCTTCTACGGCCCAGGGTTTTCCAAAGCCTTCGCGCTCTGGGGCGACGACGCGGACAGCGAACAGATCGTCGGCGCCTTGGCGATCGCCCTCGACGCCGCGGGCTGCGCCAGCGCCGTGCCTGAAGCCCACAAGGACGCCAAGAATCCAGCGCGCGCCTTTGCCAAGAACTGTCCCGCCGGCGAAGCCGCGCCCCTCGACTACCGACGCTTCCGCCCCACCACCTCGCTGTCCAACGCCGCCCTGGGCGAATTGCTGGAACTACGCGCTCGCGAGCGCCGCATCGAAGAGCATCTACTACACCAAACCGCGATCCAGCTGTTGCTCCCGGAGTAGCTAGCGCATCCCCCGCGGCGGCGGTTTGCTATGCTGGCGCCGTGTCCGCGATCCTCTTTGCGAAGACGTGCGTCGCGATGGCGCGCATCACGTTGCCCACGGCTGCCGAGGGCATGCTCGGTCGCGGCAAGAGCCCGGAGATCTACGACGCGCGGCTGCAGGCCTGGGCGGCGCGTGTCAAAGCCATCGCGGACATGCGCATCACGGTGGAAGGCCGCGAGCACCTGAGCAGCGGCGACACCTTCGTGATCATGAGCAACCACCAGTCGCATTTCGACATCCCCGTGATCTACGACTCTCTGCGCTGCCGCATTCGCATGGTGGGCAAGGCAGAGCTGTTTCGCATTCCGCTGTTTGGCAGCGCCATGCGCGTCACGGGCTTCGTTGAGGTCGATCGTCACAATCGCGCGCAGGCCGTGGCGGCGCTGCACGGCGCGGAGGCTGCGCTCGCAGCGGGCACCAATATTTGGATCGCTCCCGAAGGCACCCGCAGCGAAACCGGAAAGTTCTCGCCCTTCAAAAAGGGCGGGTTTCATCTGGCGCTGGGCGCCGGCGCGCGCATCCTGCCCGTCAGCATCGACGGCACGAAGGACGTGCTGCCCGCCCACAGCAAGACCATCACGCCGGGAAAAAGCGTACGCGTTGTGATCAGCGCGCCCATCGATTCCAAAGCCTTCGGCGCCGAGGGCATGTCGGAGCTCATGGCCGCGGTGCGCTCCGCCATCGCCGCGCACGTGCCCTACGCATGAACGCCGCTGCAAAACCAGTCCGGCCCGCGGCGTCGGTCTGTTAACATCGCTTGTTGATGAGCAAACCGCAGACGCTGGCCACCACTTTGTTCCTTTGGACGGTTTGCGCAGCGCCCACTGCGCTGGCACAGGGCGCGCCCCCGACGGGCACCTTGCCGAGCGCGCCGCCAGCGGCTGCGCCCCCTGCCGCAACGCCCCCCGGGCAGGCGGCCCCGGGACAGGCGCCTCCCGGGCAGGCGCCTCCCGGGCAAGCGCCTCCCGCTGGATACGCGCCTCCGGCGGGACCGCCGCCCGCGGCCTACGCCGGTCCGGGCTACGCGCCGCCGCCGCCTGCGCAACCCCCGCCGCCAGCTGCTGCGGGCAGACGTCCCGCCGAGGTCTTCTTGTTGCTCGGCCTTGGCGGCGCAGTCTGCGACAACGAAAAGCCCGACAGCGACTGCCCGGTGGATGGTGGCGGCGCCTTCGGCCTCGGTGGGCTGTGGCGCTTCCACGACAACTGGGCCGTGGGGCTGGAGCTCGCGGGCTGGAACTTCAACGTGCGCGACGAGTGGCGCGGGCAGCTTCAGAACGACGCAGAGGACGTGAAGTTCTCCAGTTTCTACTTTGGGCCCATGGCGCGCTGGTACTGGTTCGATGAAGGCGTCGCCGATCCGTATTTGCAGGCCGGCCTCGGCATCGGCACCGTGTCCGCGGAAGCGAAGAATCAAAGTGCCAGCTACGAATACAACGCCCGGGGCATCGCGTACTCCCTAGGCATTGGCGTGGACTTTCACGTGGCGGACATCTTTCGCATCGGGCCACAGCTGCTGGCCTACCTGCACGTCTCCAGTGAGATCTGCGACAACCCTGCCGGCGCCAGCGAAACCTGCCGCGACCCCGGCAAGAACCCAGATGGGGACCGCGAAGGCCTCGCCCTGCCCTGGCGCTTCGTGGCCGTGGGTACGTTCATGTTTGGGGATCCCTGAGCGACCGGGGCCGCAGCTGCGCGCCCCGGTCACCCGCGGCGTTACTTTTTCGTGAACGTATGCGCTTCGTTCTTGCCGGAACCGATCTCGAAAAGCACGAGAGTCGATGCCGTGGCGCTGTAACCGAGCTTCAAGGACTGGGCTCCGGGACACGTGAAGTTCACGGTGAGTTCGGTGCCCGAGGTTGCGAACGTACCGGCCCCGCGCTCCTCGGCTTCGCCTTCTTGATGATTGACGAACTCCACCTGGTTGCCCGCGAGCTTGATGGTTTGCTTACGCTTGTGGGGGTCAACGCTGCCGGGCGGAAAGATCTCGAACTTCGTCAACTCGTAGATCCCGTCGGCCGTGCTGCCGCCAGCGGGCGTGGGAAACGTTCCGACGCCTGCGGTTTCGGGAATGAACGCGCCGCCGTTAGTGAGCGAATTGCAAGCCGTTGCGCCGCCAGAACCCGACGCGCCGGAGCTACCACTGCTGCCGGCGGTGCCGCCGCTGCCCGTCGCGCCAGCGCCCGCAGTCCCGCCGCTACTCGTCGCACCTGCGCCCGCGGCGCCGCCGCTGCCGCTCGTCGCTCCAGTGCCCGCGCCTCCGGTGCCCGCGCCGCCGCTGCCGCCTCCATCGTCATCGCTGCCGCAGCCACTCACACACGCAACAGAAACAAACAACAAAGCAAACATGGTTTTCATCGATACATCCTCCTTAGGGATCCCTAAAAATTACCCCACGAAGTCCCGGGCCGAGAAGTGGGGATCGACGGGCAAGCCCGCAGCGATTGACGCGCGCCAACTCCGCGCGCCAACTCCGCCCGAGACTCGCCCCCCGAAGCCCCGCCAAGACCCCAGCTTTCCCGGGCAAATCCCCGCTCTTTTTCTATTGCAGACGGCCCGGCGCCCTGTGCTATACCCCCGCCTCACCGCTTAGGGGCGGTAGTTAAGTTGGTTATAACGCCGGCCTGTCACGCCGGAGGCCGCGGGTTCGAGTCCCGTCCGCCCCGCTCTGAAAACAGCACCCGATGGGTGCTGTTTTCCATTTGGGTGCGGGACTCGGAGCTAATTCGCGTATCGGAGCGTTTCTCTGCTCGGAGTGAGACTGGGCGTGACGCTTGGGCAGCCGCTGGCGAGTCCCGTCCGCCCCGCTCTGAAAACAGCACCCGATGGGTGCTGTTTTCAATTTCGGTGACTGTGACAGGGTCGGCGTCGGTGACTGGGTCGGGGTCAGTGACAGGGTCGGGGTCGGTGGCTGGGTCGGGGTCAGTGACAGGGTCGGGTTCGGTGACAGGGTCGGGGTCGGTGACAGTGGCAGACACGGACACGGTCACGGACACTGCCGCTGACTCGGTCACGGACACCAACACTGACTCGGCCACTGACACTGACACTGACTCGACCCCCGATCTGCACGTTGGTACGACGCGACGCAAGCGCGTGCCAGCCCTGCGGGCTGTCACTGGCGCTTGCAGGCGTGATGGGCGTGCGCCGGTCCTGGGTCTGCTGGCGTGTGGGTGACTGGAACGGTGGTTGCCTCACCCACCCGGCGGCGGCCGGGTCGGGTGACCCGCCGCCGGGTGGGTGAAAGGAGAAACACCATGCGCTTCCACACCCTCGACCTCGCCCTCGCTGCCCAGCAGGCCATCGTGCCCCTCGTCCGCCGCGTGCAGCGCCACGATCGCAAGCTGGCTCAGCAGCTCCGAGACGCCACCAACAGCTTCGTGCTCAACCTCGGCGAGGGCGCCTACTCCGATCCCGGCACCCGGCGCAGCCGGTACCAAAGCTCCGCCGGCAGCGCCGGCGAAGTCCGCGTCGGTCTGCACGCCGCGATCGGCTGGGGCTACTTCCGCCGCTCCGAAGCTGAAACCGCCCTCGCGCAGCTCGATCGCCTGCTCGGGTCGCTGTGGAAGCTGACGCACTGAGTGTGCGGCATTCTGCGCCGCATCTGGCGGCGCCGGCGCCCGAGAGAATCAGGCTCGTTAGAAGCGCTGGTGCGCACGCGTTCTAACGATCGTGCGACACCAGCAGCCGTGGCCACGGGCCGAAGCCCACGCCCACCGAGCTTCGTCGCCGGGTCGACTCCACAGAGCGGACGCTTGCGAAGACCCGCGCGGCCCGCTAGCCCCACGAATACGTCGTTCGAAAAGACGAGAACTCGACGATGACGCTCGCTCTCGCGTGGCACACCTTCCTGCACGGCACGCGCGGCCGCTCCGACCAGCCGGGTGCGCAAGAGATTCTGTGCAAGCGTGAAGCTCCTGGACGCGACGCTGCACCCTCGCACCATCGCTGACGCGCTCCGAACACAGAGGCGCAGTGCAGGCGTCCTGCGCGTAACCAGACGCACCGGCCGACGACTATTTGCGAACCACGCCGGCGCGAACGAGGCGGCGGTTCCCTTCTTCTCGTGCCTACCACAGCTCGCGGCAGGCGCCACGCGCACGGTCTTGTTACCTGGACTGGCCGGTGTCGAAGCCAGTGTATGCCAGGGAGCATCGACACCGAAGACCGCGCGGCGCGGCCGAGCGCGTCCGGAAGACTGACCCCCGACCCACGCGCCGAGGCAGTCGCGATGCAAGTCGCCGAGCCGAGCCGGCAGGTCGACAATTCCGACGTCGACGTCGACGACATGGCCCCCGCCCGCTGCGTGTCGCGCATGACCATTGCGCGGCTGGCTGGCTACTGGGGGCGCGCGGTGATTGGGGCGGCGAGGCGCTGGCTAGGCTGGCAGTCAAGGACGTACGTTTCCAGTCAAATCGACTGGACTTCGAACAACTGGATTATCGGCCCAAGCGTCAGCCTCAGCTCCCTGTCCCTTTCCAACTTGTGCGCGTAGACCGCCAGCCCCCCGGACTGAACTATGGCCTCAAGCCCAAGCCTTGCAGCGGCCAACAGCACCGGTGCGTCGACCGCCCGGGGACCAAGGCGTAGACATTGTTGTACGAGGGCAGTGCACAGCTCCTTCGCGGCTTCGTTTGACATCCTGTGAAGCTGGACCAGGCGGCGCCCAAGCGCGGAATAGAACACCTCCCTGTCCTCGCTCCGTGCATTCAATGCTACTTCCGCTCCCGCGCCCAGAAGCAATGCACGCGTCGCCCTCGCCAGGCTGATTGCAGCGTGCAACTCGCCGTTAGCGCTTGCGGCGTCCAAAGCTCTGTCCATCTCTTCGCTGCCACCGTAGGCCTCCGCGAACTGCCGAGAGGCGAAGGCCCAGTTGTGTACTGCCACGCTGTCCGGCGCGGTCGCCGGCGGGAAGGAATACGCCGCCAACAACAACGGCCTGTCAGCCACCGCGCGCCAGAGCCCAACGAGTGCCCGCGGCAGCTTCCCCAGCATTCTTGTCAGCCGGTCCTTCCCCAGCGCGGATTCGAGCGCCTCGCGTTCATCGACGAGGAGCAGCACGGGCTCGTACGCATACGCCAGGGCCATGCTGCGTCGTTCTCTCTGAGCCGAACGTAGGATGGCGACCAGACCCTGAATGGCGTCGCCTACGCCGTCGGCGCCGGCCGCGGCGGGTGCGAGAAGCAGCGCGCAAATGTGCTCGACAACGTTGCTCGCATTTGTCCTTTTGGCGTGCTCTCTGACATGCGCCAACGGCACTTCCAACTGCGCCCGGATGTCGGGACTCTCGAACAGCGCTGGCGTGAGATTCCGCAAGTAATAGAACAACCGTGAGTGCTCGCTCTCCTGACGAGTCCCAAACCGGAGTACTTCCCCTAGCACTCGTTGTTCGAGTTCGGGACTAGCCCTCAACGCCGCCTTCACTGGCTCCGCGACGAGGAACTCAAGCGCCGGTCGCACGACGGGCCACAGGTCCGTGGCCGGGTCGGTCTCGCCAAGCAAGTCAAGCGTGGTGCAGGCGAGGTCCTGAACGGCGCCCGAATCAAAAGCGTCGGCGTACGCCAGACCCAGCTTGAGCGCGGCCGCTGGGCCGTGCCACCCGTCTTCGTCCGTAAGTTTGCTCAACACGGCGCTGGCCACGTCAGCGGCGACGGCCCCGCGAAGTTCCGGGCGTGCGTCTGCAAGCTCAAGCAGCGCCTCCGCGCTCCGCCGCCCGACATCCTTGCTGCGATCCAACGCCGTGGGGAAGACCCGCGCGAGACTGGCGAGATGCTTCAGCATGGCGGTTGCTACCAAATCGCGCGAAGGGGCGAGGCGCGCCGTCCATGCGCGGAACAGCTCGATGACGACGAGCTCGCGTCGCAGCCGGGCGCCATCGAACGCCCCGGCACGCGCAACCACTTGGCAGACCACGTCGTGCGATACGTGAGCGTCGACGACCGCGTCATTCCATCCCACTCGCGCGGCAGCCTCATACCGCCCACTCTCCGTGAGCAAGTGAACAGCGCTGGTGAACGCCCCAGGCCTAGACGGGTTTCCGGACGACAGCTCGTCGATCAGCGCCCGCGCATACAGGGCCTTCGTCTTCTGGCTCGCAGCGATCGATCCGAGAGCAACCTGCCTGCGAAGTGTAGCCCAAAACCAACGGTTGGCGTACTGATGCTTCCCCGCCAGCCAGTACGCCACCGCGATAGAAGTTTCGTGCGAAGCGTGAAGGAGCGTCGGTTTCAACAACGCCACACGGCGGTCGGGAAAGGTCCACCATTCGGCACTGCTTTCCTGCAATACTGTCGAAGCGTCGACGCTGCAGTTGGCCAAGAGCAGGGGTTCGTTCGAGAGCGAAGCGGCCTGCATGTACTGCTGCAGCAGCTCCGTGGCCTCGTTCGGCCCCTGAAGTACTGCGACGGCGGCCGCTTCGGACTGCATCACAATGCCTTGCCACGCACGAGCCACCTCGCGCCACTCGGACTCCTCAGAGCACCGGTCGACCGCGTCCTGCGTGCGACGGTATCCGTGCAATGCCTTGTCCCAGACATCAGCATCCGCACAAAGATCCGCGATGTGCTTGATCGCCATGGCGCGAAGCGCCCACGGAACATCCTCGAGGATCTTGATGATCGGATCCCAGAAATCCTGCACGGCTGCCGTTCTGTGCGCGACGCGCGCCGACTTGATCGCCGAGAGAAGCGAGATGAGGCTTGGCTGTGGCGAAGCGGGGAGGCCAGCGACCTCATCAAAAGCAGCTTCTGACCACCCGAAGTCCGCGGCGCCCAGGCGTGAGACAGCATGAAGCAGCCGGATGGGTTCTCCGCCTTTCCAGCCCGGCGAGAGAGTGCCGGACTCGTCGTTTTGCCAAGCGACGGCGCGAATCACCTCCTGGAGATGCAATTCGACCCTGTCGGACGTTGGTCGCGGGCGAAGAAGCCAGGATTCGCCCCACAACGTCGTGCCGTCAAACTGCTCCTCGAACAACTTGGAAATACCCGCACGCTGGTCGGTCAGCTGGCGCGCAGTCGCGTCCAGGAGTTCTCGAAGCAGGCGCGGGGGCAAGAAATGCCTGAGCACAATCCATGGCATCCAATCACGGGCGAAATCGGGGACGTCTTCATCCGGGTTCTTCATGGCTCGCTCCGATGGTCGAATCGAATACCCGACCCCAGGTGGATCGCGTCGCTTGCCGACAGGTCAACCAAACGGCCGTTCCGGCGCCATCGGCTCGCCCGGCGAGGCAACCGATTCACCGTGAATCCAAACAGCGTGGCAAGCGACCCGGTACTCGCCCCGTGGGGACTCAACGTCATGAGGTGCCCGAGGATCGGCGCATCTTTCTCGCGATCGATCTCGTCCGGTGCCCAATCGGCCTCGGCCTCGGCGGTCGGAAAGCGGCCATACAGCAGACGGGACGCCATCGGCGGGGGCGGCGGCCCCGCCCCGCCCCCGCCGCGCGGCACGGCCACCACCGCGGGCGCCCGCCCGCGCCCGCCCCCCCCGGAG
>CALMUT010000019.1 GCA_937872925.1 uncultured Myxococcales bacterium
TTGCCGTTGAGCCCGACGCCTGCGCAACCATCAGTCGGGGGGAACGCGGCCCGACGAAGATCCAGGGCCTGGCCGCTGGTTTCATCCCGAAGAACTACGACGCCGGGGCACCCCACGAAGTGCGGACGGTCAGCGACGAACGGGCCTTCGCCACCAAGCAACTGCTGGCCAAGCAGGAAGGGATCTTGGTCGGGATCAGCTCCGGCGCCAATGTCAGCGTCGCCTTCGACGTTGCCCGAGAGCTTGGCCCCGGCAGCAACGTCGTCACGGTGCTGTGTGATACCGGAGAGCGTTACTTCAGCCTCGATGAATACTTCAAGTAGCCCCACGGATTTGAGCACGAAGAGCGCGCTCGTCATCGGCGTGGGTGGCCTGGGCTGCCCTGCGCTGGTCGCGCTTGCTCGGGCCGGCGTCGGGCGGCTTGTGCTCGTAGACGACGACCGCGTCGAGCTTTCGAATCTGCATCGCCAGGTGTTGTTTCGAGACGAAGATCTCGGGCGTGACAAACTCGACGCCGCGCGGGACGCGCTCCTTCGCGACGGCTATACGGGGGCCGTCGAACTCGAAAAGACTCGATTCGTGCCCGACACTGCCCTGACCCTCGCCGCCCGGGCGGATATTCTCCTGGAGGGCGCTGACAACTTTCCCACCAAATTCCTTGCCTGCGACGCCGCGCGGCTCTCTGCCAAACCCGTGGTTCACGGCGCCGCCGTGCGCTTCACGGCGACCGCCTGGTGCGTCGCGCCCGAAGGACGCCCCTGTTACCGCTGCCTGTTCGAAGACCTGCCCGCCGGAGACGCAGTGCCGAACTGCGCCGAAGCGGGGGTCATGGCACCGGTGGCCGGATTGGCAGGCGCCTTGATGGCGGATCTGGCGCTCCGCCACCTCAGTGGCGCACCCCGCAGCGCCTTGTGGGCTTACGACGGCAAGACGGATGCACTACGAGAGGTCGTGGTCGGCGGCCGGCAGCAGTGCCCACTGTGCGGCGACCAACCCAGCATTTCTGACATTCAAGAGGCCCGCTATCTTGGCGGCCTCTGCGCGGCATGAAAAAGGAGACCAGTACCATGGCAGTTACCGTCCGGATCCCCACTCCCTTGCGAACCCTCACCGGTGGCGAAGAATCCGTGCAAGCAGATGGCGGCACCGTGCGCCAAGTGATTGAAGACATGGAAGCCAAGCACCCCGGCATCCGCGACCGGTTGCTGGACGACAAGGGTGTGCGGCGCTTTGTGAACCTATACGTCGGCGAAGAAGACATTCGCTTCCTCGACGGCTTGGACACCGCGCTCAGCGCGGGGCAGGAAATCAGCATCGTACCCGCCATCGCCGGCGGATGAGATCCGCGTCGCCATGGACCCACTTTCCGTTTTCGAACGCTTCGACCGACAGGTGCGTCTGAAGGAGGTGGGCGCCGCGGGGCAAGCTCGCATCGTCGCCGCCAGCCTAGAGGTGCCCGAAAACGCACGCCTGGAGCGGCTCTATCTCGAGCGCGCGGGCGTCGGCAGCGTCACCCAGGGCCGCGGGACCGAGGGCGCGGATTTCCCCCATGCGCACGCTTTCGCGCACCCCGCCGCCGCTGCCGTCGGCGCCGAATGCCACCGTGCCCTGTCGGCGCTGCGCAAAGTCTTGGGGCTCGCGCCATGAGCCGGGGGCCCGCGCGTCGCCTTGGGTCCATCGTCGACGCCATCGGCGGCACGCCACTGTTGCGCCTGGAACGCGTGGCTCGCTCCGCGCCGGACGTGGAGGTCTACGTCAAACTGGAGTTCGCCAATCCCGGTGGCTCCGTTAAAGACCGCCCCGCGCTGCGCATCATGCAGGACGCCATTGCTGACGGCCGTCTGACCCAAGACAAGATCTTGGTGGACGCGACGAGCGGCAATACCGGTGTGGCGTACTCCATGGTGGGTGCCGCCCTTGGCTATCGAGTGCAGCTCGTGATGCCCGCGAATGTGACCAAAGCTCGGAAGGACATCACCCAGGTCTACGGTGCCGAGTTGATCTACAGCGACCCGATGGAAGGTTCTGACGGCGCCATTCGTCGCGTGCACGCACTCGTCAAGGAGCATCCGGATCGATACTTCTACGCTGATCAGTACAGCAATCCGTCCAATCCCCTCGCCCACTATCACGGCACCGGCGTCGAGATCCTGGACGCCCTGGGCGACCGCATTACGGCCTTTGTCACCGGCTTGGGCACAAGCGGCACCTGCATGGGCACCACCCGGCGGTTGCACGAACACCACCGAAAAGTCCACTGTGTCGCCATGCAGCCCGCCGACGCCCTGCACGGCCTCGAGGGACTGAAACATATGGACAGCAGTATTGTTCCGGATATCTACGATGCGTCGCTTCCTGACGAGCACTTGCCCGTCACCACCGAAGACGGCTGGGACATGGCCGACCGGGTAGCCGCCGAAGAGGGCCTCCACGTCGGTCATTCCTCTGGTGCGAACATCTTTGCTGCCGTGCAGATCGCGGAACGCCTGCAACGTGAGCAAGGGGGCGGCTGCGTGGTCACCATCGCTTGTGATCGCGGCGACCGCTACTTTGCGCCAATGAAGTGGGAACGGAAGTACCTATGGTAAAGACGAAGCCTCCTTGGCTAGCTGGCGGGCTGCGCATCAGCAGAGGGGCCCTCGACACCGTGGAGCAGGCAGCGGTGGATGCCTACGCTCGGAACGAAGAGGCCTGCGGATACATCAGTGGACCCAGCAGCGACGGCCTGTTGGCGGATGAAGCGATCGAACTGGAGAATCTCGCAAACAAATACCACCAGGTGGATCCTGAAGGGCATCCGCGAACCGGACACGACTACTTCAAGATCAACGCTTTGAAGTTCGAGCGCGCCATCGCGGCGGGCCAACAAGCGGGGCGCCCGCTCAAGGTGTTCTTTCACTCCCACCTGGACTGTGGCGCGTACTTCAGCGAGGAAGACGCTGCCAGCATGACCCTCGGCGGCACTGGGGAGCCAAGCTATGACCTGGCGTACTTGGTCACTGCCGTCGACGCCGGCAAGGTCACCGCCCACAAGCTGTTTCTGTGGGAGTCGAGTTCACGCACCTTCGTGGAGACTACCTTCTCGGAGGCGGGCAGCTGACGCGCCCCTTCGGCTTGGCCGAATTTCCCTCCCCGCATCGATGCGGCGGCCTGCTGGCGACGCTGCTGGTCCTGCAGGGGCTTGTGCTACCGAGGGTCGCTCGCGCCGACCTTGAAGATGACCTGCAGGCGCTGCAGCGTGCCTGGGCGAAATCCCCGGCGAAGGTTGACCGTGCCAAGGCGCAACTGGCAGAACGTGGCCAGCTGCTTCCCGTCCGCATCGCGCCCGCCGCGCTGGACATCGCCAGCGAAGATTGCGTCACCGTGGCCGTCCTGGGAGCCGTCAGTAGCCAGTTCGTGCTGCGCTTCTTGCCAACGCCGCAGGGGCCGGGATTCCCAGAAGGCGAGCATCCAGAACAGAGTGCCGCAGGCGCGGCCCAGCTCGTGCGCTGTGGTGCCCGCAAGGCCATGCTGCCGCGCTTGGTCGTGGAGATGCGCTCGCCCCGGGGCGTGCTTGAAGTGCTGACTGCGACGGCGCGCCGTCCCGTCAGCGCGCTCACCAAAGTGCTTCCGTCCCGGGAGCCGGGCGCTGCGGCGCCCTTTGGCCGGGTCGGACCGCGTCCAAACGTCGCGCCGGTCGCAACCCGCGCCCGCGGCTACCAACTCGCCGCCGAGCGGCGCGGCGCAGCCAGCGTGCAGCGAAAAAGCGTGCGGCCAGGTCCCGGCGGCGCTGCGGACGCCCTGCTCCGCCTGGATCCGGGCTGTCACGAAATCAGCGTACTGGCGTCGGACCCGCTGCCCGGCACATCCCAGAGCGACATCGATGCGGAGTTGTGGCGCGTGCCTGCGGCGGAACTCGGCGCAAGCGATCGCACCACGGCCGCAGACGCACAGCTTGCAACCTGCGTTGGAGAGCCGACCACCGCTCGCTTGCGCGTTGGCTCGGCGCCGGCCGTCGACGACGTTACTGTGCTGCATGCACGCTTCGACCTACCCGACGGGATCCGTGCCGCTTGGGGCGCGACGGCTCGGGGCCGCGTTGCCGAAGCCCTCGGCGCCGCGTCGCTGCCTTTGGCCAAGTCACCGCCCATTGACGAGGCCCTGTTGATCAGCGGAGTCACGTTGCTACCGATAAGCGTCATTCCTGGGCGCTGCTATGTGGCAGCCATTGCGGCTGTCCGCGGGCGCGCCCTCGGCATCGCGATGTCCGCCATGACGGGCGCCGGGCGCGCACAGAACCAAAGTGACCCCGGCGCGGCGGGAACATCTCTGGCGTTCTGCGCAACGCGCGAAACCCAATTGATCGAGGTCGAAGCGCGCGGCAGTGGGACGACCTATCTGTTTGCATTGTGGGCAGCGGGCAGTCACCCCTTGGGAGCGGACTAGCGATGCGCGCTATCCACCGCATTTGGGGACGCGCCAGGGCTAGCGCGCTCCTAGCGTTGACCACCCTGGGCGTCGCTTGTGGCCCGCAAGCGGCCCCAACCCGCAGCGCCAACCAGCGATTCGGGCGCGCCCCTGGCAGCTTCGACGGCACGCAGTTCCTGAGCAGCGACTCCAAACACGCCCGCGCCGCAGGCGCCGGACAAAGCGAAGTGCTCAGCGTCGAGGCCGGCGCGCCCGGGGACCGCATCAGCGCGCTGTTTTGGGTTCCCACCACGGAGTGCACCTTGGTCATCGCGCGCGCGTCCGAAAGCGTGGATGACATCGATTTGTTTGTATACGGCGACGACGGGACTGTCTTCGGTACCGACGATGCACCGGACAAAGCACCCTCCGTGCTGGTCTGTCCACCGCACCCCAAACGCATGTTCGCCGTCGCGCGTGTTGCCAGTGGGCACGGCGTGGTCGCCGTCGGCGCACAGCGCGTCGCGCCGCAGCATGCCGCCCAGGTTCGGGCGGCCATCGCTCGGCGCGCGGCGGAACGACCCGCCGGTCGCGAACGCGCTCGACACCTGCCACGCGCGCGGCGTGATCCACCGCG
>CALMUT010000020.1 GCA_937872925.1 uncultured Myxococcales bacterium
GCTCTCCGAGAAGAACCTAGCCGCACTTGAAAGCGGCGCGACGAACTTGCAGGCCCATATCGACCTGCTGCGAGAGTTTGGGCTCCCGGTGGTCGTCGCCATCAACCGCTTTCCCGAAGACTCCGAAGAGGAGATCGCGCGGGTGCGCGCCATCGCAGTCGAGCGCGGCGCGAGCGCCGCCGTGACGAGCTCGGTCTTCGCGGATGGGGCCGACGGCGGAGTGGCCATGGCCGAGGCGGTGCTGGAGGCGGCGACAGCCAAGAGCAACTTCCGCATGCTCTATGAGCTTTCAGACTCCCTCGAATCCAAGTTGCAGACCCTCGCCACGCGTATCTATGGCGCCAAAGGCATCGAGCTTTCCGCCGAGGCCTCCGCCGCATTGGAACGTTTCACGGCCCAGGGCTACAGCAAGCTGCCGGTGTGCATGGCCAAGACTCAGGCGTCGCTCTCCCACGACCCCAAATTGCTCGGCCGTCCCCAGGACTACATTTTCCCGATCCGTGACGTCCGACTCTCAGCAGGCGCAGGCTTCGTCTACGCGTTGGCGGGCGACCAGCGCACCATGCCCGGATTGCCCGGCGACCCGGCGGCAAGGCACGTGGAGCTCAGCGACGACGGCTCCATTGTCGGCCTGTTCTGACTCAACCGACGCGCGAGCCCCTCCACACGCCGGCGCGAGCCACCAGCTGTTTTTGACCGGGCCTGCGCTTTCGAAGGGATCACGCGGGTCGCCACAGTATACTCGGCGCCGTGGGTGAACACGGCGTAAGGGGGGCCGACGATGCCGCTGCGATCCGTGAATTCACTCGCGCGCTGCTTTCGGACATCGATGCTCTCGAGGAACTGCTGGCGGGCGGGGGTATCGAGACAGGCATGGGCCGCGGCGGCCTCGAACAGGAAATGTTGTTGGTGGATCCCCGCGGCCGACCGGCATGCGTCGGCCCCCAAGTGCTGCGGGAAGCGAGGGATCCACGCCTGACCACGGAGCTCGCACAGTTCAACCTTGAAGCCAATCTGCCGCCGCAGCTGCTGACCTCCAACGTCCTGACAAGACTAGAGAGCGAACTGAACGAAGTGATCGCAGTCGTCAACGGCGGCGCGCGTGCGCACGATGCTGCCGTCCTTCTCACGGGTATCTTGCCGTCGCTGCAACAGAGCGACTTGACGCTGGCGCAGATGACTCCAGAAGTACGCTACCAAATCCTAGATCGCGCGGTCATGAAACTCCGCGGCGGCCCGTTTCAGGTCTTCTTGCAGGGAACGGACGAGCTGAACATCACCCACGACTGCGTGATGCTGGAGTCCGCCAACACCAGCTTCCAACTGCATCTGCAGGTGGAGGCCGAAGAGTTCGCCGAACTCTACAATCTCGCGCAGTTGGTCACTGCGCCATTGCTCGCGGCGGCAGTGGGCTCGCCGCTGTTGCTCGGCAAGAGGCTGTGGCAAGAGACCCGGGTCGCGCTCTTTGAACGAACCGTGGACGTGCGCTCGGCTGCGGAGACGGCCCGGGGCGGTCGCACCCGGGTCAGCTTCGGAGACGACTGGGTCCAAAGCAGCGTGCTCGAAGTCTTTCGAGAAGACGCCGCGCGTTTTCGCGTGCTGGTGACCCGAGAGGCCGAACGAGACCCCGTGGCGATCGCGCGAGAGGGGCGAGCGCCCCGGCTGCATGCATTGTCCTTGCACAACAGCACGGTCTGGCGCTGGAACCGCGCGTGCTACGGCTCCGACGGCGAGACAGCGCATCTGCGGATCGAAAACCGCGTCGTGCCCTCGGGTCCCACGGTCATCGACGAGGTGGCCAACGCGGCGCTGTTTTGGGGCGTGCTGCTGGGCCTCAAGGACATTGCCCCTGGCATCGCCAAGCGCATCGCTTTCGACAACGTGCGCGCGAACTTCATCGCTGCGGCCCGTCATGGGCTGGACGCCCAGTTTTCGTGGCTCGACGGCAAACGCATCGGGGCCCAGGCGCTGCTACTCGAAGAGCTACTTCCCAGTGCACAGCGGGGCCTCGAGAGTGTCGGCGTTGACCCAGCGGACCTGCGGCGCAGCTTGGGGGTGCTCGAAGGGCGCGTGACCAGCGGACGCACCACGTCGCAGTGGATGCTGCGCGCCTTTGAAATCCTGCGTCGCCGCATGACGGCCCAAGGCGCTGCCTGCGAACTATCCAAGCGCATGCTTGAGTTCGGTCACCTCGGCGAGCCCGTGCATACCTGGCCTGAACTGAATGGGAGGAGCAGTGAACGAGTGAGTGACCGCGACGAACCCACCCTTCGCGAGATCATGACGACGGATCTGTTCACGCTCCGTCCGGACGACATCGTGGATCTCGCCAGCAGTGTGATGCGATGGCGGCGAGTGCGCCACGTGCCCGTAGAGGACGAGAACGGCAAGCTCGTGGGCCTACTGACCACGCGTTCCATCTTGGAAGGCTTGGCCAAAAGCAGAGCCGGAGACGACGCCATCACGGCCTTGGACATCTGCGACCCGTCACCACTAACATTGACGCAAGACACGCGGCTATCCGCAGCGTGCCAAGCGGTGCTTGCCGCAGACGCCAGCTGCGCGCTCGTCATTGGCGCCACAGGTCGTTTGGTCGGGCTGGTGACGGAGCGGGACTTGCTCCGCGCGCTAGCACCCGGCCAGTGATGCTCAGATCCGTACCGGCAGCAGCAGCCGCGACCCTGGGAGCTGGATCTGCCAGCGAAGCGGCCCGTCGCTTGGCGGCGTCGTGAAGTGATCGACGTCCGCGCCACCGAGGGTCAAGCGCAGGCGATGCCCTCGGCGGATGCGCATGGCCAAAGGCAGCAGCTCGATCACGTGGTTCGCGGCCTGCTCCGGCGCCAGGCTCTGCGCGTCCTTGCGACAGAAAGACGAAAACGCTTGAGGTAGCTTCGCCGCAGAGGTGCCGAGTCGACTCTTGTGAATGCTGCGCAGCTGCCCTTCACTCAGAATGCGCGCGTCGCCGCTTTCGGTGACGTCTTCTAGGTACACGATCATCGCAAAGTCCGGCTGGGACGCCGCGAGCTCAAGCACAAGCACTGGATGCCCGGTGAGATCCAAGTCTCGGTCGAGCACGTCGCTGTCGTATTCCAAATAGCCAGACTTCGATCGCCCCACGCCGTCAGCCTGCAAGAATGGACACAGCAGCGTGCGCCAGCGCGTGCGTTTGCCAGAGCTGACGCTCAGATCGACTTCGAATGTGTCGCTGCCTTCCCGGGCAGGTGCCGGCGCAAGGCGGCGCCCCTCGGAAAAGCACAGCTCCACGGGAGACACATCCGGCGGCGGCCACTGCTCCGACGCGCACCAGCGGCCCTGACCCATGCTGTAGTAGCGCACCCGCGCCACTCGGTCGCTGGCGCACGGTGGCGTTGCGAACAGATGAAGGTCGAAGAAACGCAACAGCTCGGTAGCATGATCAAAGCGCGCGGCTCGACCCGGCGCGTCGGGATCCAGGTCGAGCTGCCCGCCGTGCACCCAAGGGCCGATCAAGAGTGAACTGTCGCCGCCCAAGGCCGACAGCGCGTGGTGACGCTTGACGGCAGCGCCGGCGTAGCCCGCGTCAAACCATCCGCCGTAGCTCAATACCGCAACGTTCTGCATACGCTGCACGTAGGCGTGGGGGCTAAAGTAGTCCGAGGTTTGTCCGGAGATAGGCGAATTCGGCGGCGAATCATCGCGGAAGGTCATGTGCACCGCGCCTTCGTGCACGCTGTAGTTTTCACAATGCGTCGCTAGTGCAGCGTGCAAGTCGCGCTCAGCGCTATCGGCGTCCACCGGTGCGACGCCGCCCAGTCCGAAGGTGAGAACCCGCGCCAACGCTGCGTTGGAAAGCGGCCGATCGATCGCGTGCGCTAACTCCGGCGGCAGAGCACCATGCGCCTGCAACATGTAGATCAACGCGACCATTTCGCCGGGCACGTTGCGATCCAGCGCGCCGTTGGCCTTTTCCCAGGCCGCCGTGAAGTACGAATGGTGTAGCCCACCCGGGAACGCCACGTCCGTGTATACATCGAAGAGCGAGAAGCGCGGCGCGATAGCTTTGACCGCCGGATGCCCAGTGGTGGCCAGAAAATCCGCAGTCGTTCCGTCGTAAGAAACGCCGGTAGAGCCGACGCGCCCGTTGCTCCACGGCTGCTTACAGATCCACTCCACGATCTCTTTGCCGTCTGCGACCTCGCCGTCCAAATACCAGGGGCATGGGCGTTCACCGAAGGACGCCCCAGACCCCCGCGCGTCCACGTCCACCCATGCATAGCCGCGGCTGGTGAGAAGCGCGCGCATTGGTGCGTTCATTGGGTCCAGGGTGTTTTCGGAAAGCGCCCGGCGCAGCAGCGGATGCACGGCAAAGCGGCGGAAGTAGCGCGTCTGCCGCAGGATGGTCGGCAGCGGCTCCCCGCGGTGGCCTTTGGGCAGACACACATCCACGGCAATGCGCACGCCGTCGCGCATCTTCAGATACAGCGAACGCCGCTCGATGCCGCGATACAGGCGCGGCCGCGCCGCAAGGTACGCCACGTGTGACGGGTCTGCGTCCCGAGACGGCTGCATGCGTTCACGCCGCGCGTGACGGAAGCCCCGTCACGCCAAGCGACCTCGCCGTTTCGGAGATGGCTCCACATTCAAACAACCACGGCTCAAGAAGTCATACAGCTGCCCGGTCAGCACGTCCGCGCTCTCCTCGGAAAGCCCCAGCATGACTGCCTGATACAGCAACTCCTTGAGGGCGCCGATCGTCATATACGCCAATACTCGTGGCTCGCCATCTTCCACGATGCCAAGCGCCTGCCCCTCCTTCAGGCTCTCCGTCAACAGCTGCACGACGGCATCGTAAAAGGTCAATAGCTTGCGGTCGAAGGCCGAATCCACGCCCAGCGCGTCCGTGAACAAGATCTTCGTCATGGCGCGCTCCGCCAGGCATACCCGCAAGATGTTGCGCATATTGAGGCGCGCCTGATCGGAAACGGGCGCGGCGCCTTCACCGACGTCGATGCGCATGATCACCATGGTCAGTTGGGTGAAGTAGCGATCGAGTAGGTCAGCAAAGATCGCGCGTTTGTCCTCAAAGTAGAGATAGAACGTGCCTCGGGCAATGCCCGCCTCGGCCACGATGTCGTCGATCGTGCTCTGGTGGTAACCCAGCTTGGCGAACACGTCCCGAGCGCAACTCAAGATATGCGCTCGGCGCTCGGCCTTGCCCATGCTGGAACGGCGCGCGGGCTTCTGCTCGCCCCCGTTCTTTCGCGCGCGCTTCTTTGCCTTCTTCGCCCGGGCCACGCGCCGACGTTACACACGCCGGCGTCCGCGCGCCATGCACAATCGAACTACCTGGACGCCGTGTTTACTTGGTTGTTTTTTATGCCGCACGTACAGCGTCATCGACTCCGTCGGTTTTCGTTCAGCGCGGCGGCAGATTCTGCGTCGCACATCCAAAGACCACGTCGATGCGGCCTTTGACGACCGGCGTGATCTTGCTGCACGACGCGGGGCATGCCTTGACCGCCTTGGGTGCTGCGTTGTTGTCGTAGTACCAGCCGCCAAGCAGCGGGTCGCATTTACTCGCGTCGTCGACGTGAAAGAGCGTCTCCTTGGTGCCGTTGTCCTGATTGATGAACTCCACGTTCACCTTATTCGGATCGAGGGTTTGGCCTTGGGGCGGCGGTGGGATCACCCACTCGCAGGTTAGCGGCTGCGCGCCCTGGATGATCTTGGTTGCCAGCTCATTGAACACCTTTTGGAAGGTCTGCGCGCAAGGCGCGGCCTGCCCGGGCGGACACTGGCAAATATCGCCGTGCACGCCGCCGGTCTTGGTCACGATGTCCTTCCACACCTGGCCCACGGCTGCAGCGTTGGCGCATTGGGTAAACGAGTACACGGCGGACAGCTTCCAATTGGGTTTGCCCGCGCTGTCTGCCAGCATCGGGTCCAGCGCGGTGTAGTCCTTGATAAACAAGTCCGGGTTGTTGTCATACGGGCCGGGATCCCCCGTGCCGCCGGAGCCGGTGCCGGTGCGCGAGTCGTCGTCGGTCACGACGACGAGATACTTGAGGGCGCCCGGTCGCAACATGAACTTGTACGCGGGAAAGAGCTGTACCAGCTGCTTCGCTGCGTCGACGCTGTCGATGAAGGCGGACGGGTGGTGGAAGAAGTTCGGCAGCTTGGTGTCGGTGCCGGCAGGCGGGCACTGCCCGGAGCCAAGGGGCCCGGGAACGCAAATCCCCGGCAAGATCAGGAACTGATAGCCAGCTAGCATCACCACGTGCACGTCGATGCCGGTCGCGACGATCTGCTGGCTGAAGGCGTTGATGTTGGTCTGCACGGCCGCCGCCTCTTCCAGCATGCTGCCTGACGTGTCGACCGCCCACACGATGTCCGCGGGCTCGAAGAGCTGCTTGGCCTCTTGCGAAAACTTCTGGCAAGCGGCGTCTCCGGGATCCGTCGTGCCGCCAGTGCCGGAGTCGAGCTGAATGTTGCCACCCGTACCGCCGGTACCGACGGTGCCACCGCCGGTCCCCGTCCCGGCGCCCGCGCCTCCGGTGCCAGTGCCCGCCCCGGTGCCACCGGGCCGATCATCGCCCCCCGGGCTCGCGGAACAAGAAAGCCCGAGCAGCGTTCCGATCACCGCAGCCGACGTGAGTAGCTTCCAGGGCATGCGCATAGGCGATAGCGTGCCGCGAAGTCGCCCCAAAATCGAGGCAAAGCCGCTTTCCGCGCGCAAACGCAGCGCATGAAACGCCGCCCGTGAGCGTAACTCGCCTAGGCCGCCCGAGGGTAGGATTCGCTGGATGGGGTGGGGTGCGCGGTGTACCGGGGGGTGTGGCGACCGGACGGAGTGCGGATGATATGTTTTAGCAACGCGCCGGGAGGTGGGACCGAAGGGGTTCCCATGACTCCTCCCAGACAGGTCCTGCCCCGCGGCATGTACATGATTACCCGACGGATCTCGCAGCGGCAGTTTCTGATGCGGCCAGGCAAAGATACGACTAGCGCGTTCGGTTACTGCCTCGCGGTCGCTGCGAAGCGCCACGGGATAAGGGTGTGCTGGCTGATGGTGATGAGCAATCACTATCACGCAGGTGTCTATGACGAGTTCGGCAACTTCCCGGAGTTTCTCCGCGACTTCCACAGCCTACTGGCTCGTTGCCTCAATTGCCTGCATGCTCGCTGGGAAAACGTCTGGGCCTCCGAGCAGACCAGCGTTGTTCACTTAGGCGATGCCGACGCCATCTTCGACAAGATGGTCTATTCGCTGTGCAACGCAGTGAAGGACCATCTGGTTGATCGGGCGCACCACTGGCCCGGTCTGTGCTCCTACCGATACCAGCTCACGAATCGACCGCTCGTCGCGACACGGCCGCACTGGTTCTTCGACAAGGACGGAGGCATGCCTGAGCGCGTGGAGTTGCATTTTGAGCGTCCTCGAGAGTTCGCTCATCTCAGCGACGAGCAATGGACCGAGAAGCTCATGTCCGCTGTCGCCCAAGAGGAGACCAAAGCCGCAGATGTACGCAAGGCAGAAGGTCGCCGCGTGCTCGGCAGCAAGGCTGTCCGCCGCCAGTCGCCGTTTTCACACCCCAAGACGACCTCGGACCGTCGCCGGCTGCGGCCAAGAGTAGCCAGCAAGAACAAGTGGCGACGCATCGAGATGCTGCAGCGCAACAGGCACTTTCAAGATTGCTACCGGCGAGCCTATGCCCGCAGAGCCGCCGGAGACGTCGACGTGCTCTTCCCCTACGGCAGCTACAAACTGCGCGTGCAGGGTCTGGTGCGCTGCGAACCACCTCCGCTGCACTGACCCAAATCTCGGACTGCGCAGGTGCGGTACACGCCGCTCCGGCGCGCAGCTGCGTTTGTTGCTCCGAGTACGTCGGATCTGGGCGCTCAAACCTGCCGATTTTCGCGTCCAAATCCAGCGTGCGGCCCCGCTGCCGCGCGTGCACCGGCCAAGCCCCTCGCTCTCAGAACCCTACCTGAAGCCTACCTTGGGGCTGCCCAACGACTGACACCAGCGTCAGCGCGCGCCGGGGCGGGCACTCCGGCCGGTGGGAAAGCTCTGGAATTTCGGGGAGTTTCGGTGGACTTGGCGCTAGTTTGCGGGCGGCCTTGCTCCGGGGGCATCCCTCCGTACACTGACGCCAGCGTCAGTTCTGTCTACGGCGGGATCCGGCCGCCCGAGGAAAAAAGCATGAGCACACGACAGTTGGTGATCGGGATGGACGTCGGGAGCACCACGGTGAAGGCCGTCGTGCTCGATGCGGAAAGCTTCGAGATCCTCTGGCACGACTACCAACGGCACCACACCAAGCAGCCAGAGAAAGTCCTAGAGTTGCTCGGCGCCATCCACGCGGCGTTCCCGGACCAGCCGGACGAGGACTGGTGCATGTTCATCACGGGCTCCGGATCCGGCCCGCTCGTGGAGCCCACGGGCGCCAAGTTCGTGCAAGAGGTCAACGCGGTCACGATCGCGGTTGAGAAGAAGCACCCCGACGTGCTGAGCGTGATCGAGCTAGGCGGCCAGGACGCCAAGATCATCATGTTCAAGGAGGACAAGAACAGCGGGCAGAAGACCGCCAGCACCTCAATGAACGACAAGTGTGCCAGCGGCACCGGCGCGACCATCGACAAGTGCATGATCAAGGTGGGTGCCGAACCAGGCGTTGCCACCAAACTGCGCTTCAACGACGAGAAACTGCACCACGTGGCCGCTAAGTGCGGCGTGTTCGCGGAGACGGACATCGTAAACCTGGTGAAGACCGGGATCCCAAAAGACGAGGTACTCAACAGCCTTGCCGACGCCATCGTGCTGCAGAACCTCAGCGTGCTAACCCGGGGCAATACCCTCAAGCCCAAGGTGCTGCTACTAGGCGGACCGAATACCTACCTGCCCTTCCTGCAAGACTGCTGGCGCCAGCGCATTCCAGAGACCTGGCGTGACCGCGGTTTCGACTACCCCAAAGACGTGCCCCTCGAAGAACTGATCTTCGTGCCAGAAAACGCCGATCTGTACGCCGCTTTCGGCGCCGCGGTGTACGGCATCGCCGAGGGCGAGCACAGCGTTCAGTACCGCGGCAGCGCTGGCCTGGAAGAGTTCATCAAGAACGGACGCCGCGCGCGCCTCGGCGAGCAAGCCGGGCCGCCGCTCTCCGCGGATGAAAACGAGACCACGAGTTTCGTCGACACCTACAAGATCCCGAAGTTCGTCCCCCACAGCTATCAGCCCGGCGACGTCGTGCGCGCTGTAATCGGTTTGGACGGCGGCTCTACCAGTAGCAAAGCGGTGTTGGTGGACGAGGCCGGCGAGATCATCAGCAAGGCCTACCAGCTCTCCAAGGGCAACCCGATCCTGGACACCAAGGAACTAGTGCTCGCCCTGAAGAAAAGCATCGAAGACCAAGGCGCTACGTTGGAGTGCATTGGGTTCGGCGCCACTGGGTACGCGGCGGACGTGCTGGAAGAGTGCGTGCTTGCGGACGTCAACGTGGTCGAAACCGTGGCGCACATGATGAGCGCCGTGCACTTCTTCGGCGACGTGGATGTGATCTGCGACATCGGCGGCCAAGACATCAAAGTGCTGTTCATGAAGAACGGCGACATCCAAAACTTCAAGCTGAGCAACAGTTGCAGCGCCGGCAACGGAATGTTGCTGCAAGCCATGGCCGATCAGTTCGGCATTCCCGTCACGGAATATGCGGAAAACGCCTTCAAGGCGGAGCTGGCGCCCAAATTCTCCTACGGCTGCGCCGTGTTCTTGGACACGGACCGCGTGAACTTCCAAAAGGAAGGCTTCCAAAAAGAAGAGCTCCTAGCGGGGCTAGCGCAGGTCCTGCCCAAGAACGTCTGGCAGTACGTGGTGCAGATCCCCCGGCTGGCGTCCCTGGGGCGCAAGTTCGTGCTCCAAGGCGGCACCCAGTACAACCTGGCGGCAGTCAAAGCCCAAGTGGACTACATCAAGCAACGCGTGCCCGGGGCCGAGGTGTATGTGCACCCGCATACGGGCGAAGCGGGAGCCATTGGCGCCGCGATGGAAACACTCCGTCGCTACAAGCGCTCCAAGAAGACGCGCTTCATCGGAATCGAAGCGCTACTGAACCTCGACTACGTCACGAAGAACGACGAAGAGACGGTCTGCCACTTCTGTCCCAACGAGTGCAAGCGCACCTTCATCGACACTACCCGCCCAGACGGCTCCACCAGCCGCTACATTTCCGGATTCTCTTGCGAAAAGGGCACCGTCGAAAGCAAAGAGGCCATGCTGTCACTAGTGGCAGAACGCAAGAAGACGGCGTCGCAGTTTCCAAACCTCGTGGAGTACGAGGGCCGCAAAGCGTTCCAGCATTTCTACGAGCCAGCGCCGATGCCCGCTGCAGGCACCGAAATCAAAGACGTTCGCGTCACCAAGGGGCTGTTCCGCGTCCGGCGCGAAGAGTTCACCCGCGGTTTCGAACGCAGTTCCGAGGAGAGCGCCAAGAAGCGCAAGAACGTACGCGTCGGCATGCCGCGCGTGTTGAACATGTACTCGACGGCGCCGTTCTTCCGCACCTACTTCGAAGCGCTGGGGATCCCGAAAGCCAACGTGGCGTTCAGCGATCCGACCACTGAGGAACTCTGGGTCGAGGGCGGCAAGTACGGCAGCGTGGATCCGTGCTTCCCCAGCAAGGTGGTGCAGGCCCATGTGCACAATCTGCTGTTCCACAAACACGATCCAGAGCGCAAGCGGGGTCTGAACTACATCTTCTTCCCAATCCTGACCCACGTGCCCAGCTTCGTGAAGGACACCATGGACAACACGTCGTGCCCCATCGTGAGCGGCACGCCGGACGTAGTGAAGGCAGCCTTCACGAAAGAGGTCGACTTCTTCGCACAACGCGGCATCGAGTATGTCGATCCCGCGCTTTCCTTCGCCGAACCGCTGCTGCTGGCCCGCCGAATGTTCGAAACCTGGGGCTCGCGGCTGGGAGTGACCGAAGACGAGAATGATCACGCCTGTCGTGAAGCGCAACGCGCGCTGCTGGCTTTCGAGAACGACCTCCAAGACAAGGGCCGCGCCATTCTCGAGACTGTCGAGAATGAAGATCGCATGGCCATCCTGGTGATCAACCGGCCCTACCACTCGGATCCCGGACTAAACCACGGCATCCCGGAGGAGTTTCAGGTCTTGGGCTTTCCCATCCTGAGCGCGCGCAGCATTCCGCGTACCCGGGAGTACCTCGATCGCTATTTCAAGCAGGACCTGGAAGCAGGCATCATCACCGACCCGCTGCAGCTCAATCATGTTTGGCCGGAGAACTACTCGGCCAACAGCGCGCAGAAGGTCTGGGCAGCCAACTTCGCCGCGCACCACCCGAACGTCGCCGTGTTGGATCTCTCCAGCTTCAAATGCGGGCATGACGCGCCCACCTACGGACTCATTGACACCATCCTGCAGACCGCCAAGACGCCGGTAGCAGCGCTACACGATCTGGACGCCAACAAACCCTCAGGTTCCATCAAGATCCGCGTCAAGACCTACGCCCACACCCTGCGCCTGCAGCAAGAGCGCCTGGAGGACTTGTCGGACAAGAAGCGACAGCTGGCGTATGCCATTGACAAGAAGCGCGCGGAACTTCTGGCCATGAAAGAGGAGCGCGGGCAGATGAATCCGGAACTCGCCGCGCAGCTGGCGCAAACCCGCGAACGCATTTCTGCCTATGAGGCCCGCGCCGCGGAGATCGAACTGCCCAAAGGCGTCGTGCGCCTGGGCAAGAAGAGCTCCGACGGCCGCATCGTGCCCACGAGGGGCAAGCCCGACGCGCCCACGCAAACGACGCCGCCACCCGCCGAGCGCTCCATCGACGCGGTCCCGGCAGAGTAGCTGGCTCGCCTCGGCACTCCGCCGATGTTCTCGCGGCCACGGTGCCTTGATGCAAGGGTTGGGGTGCGCGAAAACTAGTGGCAGCAAGTTTCCAAGTAACAGGCGACGTTTCGGACTAGTCCTAGTCGTTCGCGCGCTGTGCGAGGCCCAGATCGGTCCAGGGTGGGCCCGTGCCGCGCCCAAACGACCGAGATCTAACGCGTCGGTGACGCGTGCACTTCCAAGTATGGCGCGGTGACTACCCCTTCGCTTTTCCTTGGACCAGCTGCATTTCCCGGAGGCGATCCGCGGTTTGTCAACGCGGCGCGCTGAGGCGCGGAGTCGCAGTGACAGAAAGTCGCCAACCGTTCACGGCACCCACTTGATTGCAATCAACTTGCCCCCGCTACAGCGGGAACATCCACGGCACGATCGCGAGGGTGACAACAAGCAAAACGAGCTGCAGCGACAGACCCACCCGCACGTAGTCGAAGAACTTGTAGCCGCCGGGGTTGAGCACGAGGGTGTTCACGGGCGACGCGATAGGCGTGGCAAAAGCTGTGGAGGCGGCGATGGCAACCGTCATCAGGAACGCATGCGGGGAGAGCCCGAGGTCGACGGCGATCTTGTACGCGATCGGTGCCACCAAGACCGTCGTCGCGGTGTTGGATATGACTTGGCTGAAGGCCGAGGTGAGCAGGAACAACGCGGTGAGGAGCACGTACGGCCCGTGGCCACCGAGACCGCCGACGAATGCGTCGACGACCAGGCGCATGCCACCGGTTTTCTCGAGGGCCGTGGCCATGGGCAGAATGGCGGCGATCAGCACCACGCTCTCCCAGTTGATACCGCGGTACGCAGCATTGGCATCCAAGCAGCGACAGAGCACCATGCATACGGCCGCCAACAGCACCGCGACAACGTTCGAGACGATACCGAAGGCCATCAGCACGAGCATGCCCAGCGTGATGAGAATGGCAGCGATGGCCTGTACGCCTTGGATCTTGACGTCATCGGGCTGCCGGGGCTCGGTCACCATCACGAAGTCACGACGCTCTTGCACCAGGTTCTTGAGGTTCTTGATGCGTCCCTTGATTAGCAGCGTGTCGCCACTCGAAAGGCGTAAATCCCGGGTGGCGAAAAAGTCGCTGGGACTCGCGACTTGGCTGCCGGCCCCACGCACGGCCAGTACCGTCGCCCGATAGCGGTCGCGAAAGCGGATCTGTCGCAAGCTGCGCCCGACCAAGTGGGAGCGCCGGGGAATGACAACTTCCGCGATGGATTCGTCCCCGGGCAGCGCGAGGTCCACGCGCCCGGGGATCTGGCTAAGTGCAAGTTCATTGGCGGCGCGGGCGGCAGCATCTGCATGGCCTTGGACCAGCAGGACGTCCCCGGCATGCAAGCTGGCCGTGGGCAGCGTCGGGATCGCGAGCGTATCGTGCTCGCACTCGCGCGCGATGCCCACCACCGTGAGCTCGAACTGCGCGCGCAGATCGAGCTGCGCCAATGTCTTGCCGACGACGGCCGCGTCGCGCGGGACCTGCAATCGATGCAGCTGACCACCAAGCCCGTATTCGCGGACAATGTCGCGCATCACGGCGCTGGGCGGCAGCGAGTCGCGGGTCGTCTGTTGTGCCGCGCCTCCGGGCAGCATGCGTTTGCCGATCAGCGCCATGAACGCGACGCCAACGCCAAGCAAGATCACGCCCGGTGGTGTGAAGGTGAAGAAGCGAAAGGGCTCGAGCCCTTGGCTGCGCAGCTGGTCGGAAACCACGATATTGGGCGGCGTGCCAATGAGCGTCAGTAGACCGCCGAGCAGCGACGCGAACGCCATGGGCATGAGCAGCCGCGCGGGAGAGATACGCGCGCGATGCGCAAGAGTACCCACTACGGGCAGCAGCACTGCGACCGTACCCGTGGAACTCATGAACGCCGAGAGCAGCGCCGTCGCCAGCATGATGACCACGATGAGACGCGTTTCGTTCGTACCTGCCAGGGCGCCCAATTTGCCGCCGAGCCAGTCCGCAACGCCGGTCGCGCTGAGGGCGCCGCCGACCACAAACAGTCCGGCGATCATCAGCACGATGGGATTGGAAAAGCCCTGCACGCCCTCTTTGGGCGTGAGCACGCCGGTGAGCAACAGCACGAGCAGCGACATCAGGGCCACGACGTCGAGGCGCAGGCGATCGCTGACAAACAGCGCGATGGTGCCGGCTAGGGTGGCAAAAACGATGAGCGCGTCCTGAGTCATGGCATTCGCGAGCTGGGATCCCCCGCTGCTTACAACGTTTCTTCGAGTCGCGTTGTCGTTCCGCGAAAAAAGGTCTTGGGGCCTCGAGACCTGACGCTCTTTGCAGTGCCTCTGGGGCGTGCTTGGGTCACAGCCCTTTTACAACCCTGAGGGGCAGGGCCGCTGGATTCGCTGATCCGCGGCGCGCCTCTGAGCAAGCGTTGCAATCGGCCCATGACCGTGGCACCCCAGTGCCCGTGAAACTGCGAACCACGATACTTTTCGGCAGCCTGATCCTCACCACCCTGTCCTGCGAAGACAAGCCGGCCGCCGGTGGCGCCACGGCAAATTCAGCCGCGCCCTCGGCTTCAACAGCCGGCCTGCCACCCGTGCCAGACGAGGCCCCAGAGGTATCTTTCAAGGCGGTGGCCGAGACCGTCGGCGATCACCAGGTGCTGCGCTACAAGGTGCCGGGCTTCGACACCTTGGCTCCGAAGCAGAAAGAGCTCGCCTATTACCTGTACAAGGCGGCGATCTCGGGTCGGGACATAACCTACGATCAGAACTTCGCCTTCAATCTGTTGGTGCGCCGCAGCATGGAAGCGGTTCTGCAAAGCTACGCGGCCAAGGACTCAGACGAGTACAAAGCGGCGCTCGTGTACACCAAACAAGTCTGGCTCAACAACGGGATCCACCACGATTACTCCAGCGCGAAGATCGAGCCCGGCTTCGACAAGGACGCACTTGCCAAACTGATCCAAGGCGCCGACGCGAAGCTACTACCGCTGGACCCGTGGCCTGGCAGCGAAGACAAGCTCACGCCCGAGACCTTGACCGAGAAGCTCACCACGATCCTATTTGACGAAAAGCAGTACGCCACGCGGGTCAGCCGCAAGGCAGGCGCCGATGTGGTCAAGGCGTCCGCCAACAACTTCTATGGCGAGGTCAGCCAAAAGGAAGTGGAAGGCTTCTACAAGAAGCTGAAGGACCCGAAAGACACGCGGCCGATCAGCCACGGACTCAACTCCAAGCTGGTGAAAGAAGACGGCAAGCTGGTCGAGAAAGTGTGGAAGGTCGGCGGCATGTACTCGCCCGCCATCGAGAAGATGGTGCACTGGCTGGAGAAGGCCGTCGGTGTTGCGGAAAACGACCGACAGAGAGCGGCGCTGGAACTCCTAGTCAAATATTACAAGAGCGGCGACCTCAAGGACTTCGACGACTACAGCGTGGCCTGGGTCAAAGACACGGAGTCACGCATCGACGTGGTCAACGGCTTCATTGAGACCTACGGCGATCCACTGGGCTACCGCGCCACCTACGAGTCCGTGGTGAGCTTGAAGGACATGGTGCGCTCCAAACGCATCGCGACCATCGGCGACGCCGCCCAGTGGTTCGAAGACAATTCGCCGATCGCGCCGGAGCACAAGAAGAAGAAGGTCGTCGGTATCTCCGCCAAGGTGATCACGGTGATCGTGGAAAGCGGCGACGCTGCGCCCACCACACCCATCGGCATCAACCTGCCGAACGCCGACTGGATCCGCAAAGAAGCCGGCTCCAAGTCGGTGTTCCTAGGTAACATCGTGGACGCCTACGACGAGGCTTCCAAAGACAGCGGCGTGCTCAATGAGTTCGCGTTCTCCCCGGAGGAGATCAAGCTTGCAAAAGAGCACGGCACCGAAGGGCAGAACCTCAAGGTGGACATGCACGAGGTGATCGGGCACGCCTCGGGGCAGCTGGAGGAGGGCGTCTCCGGTGAAGCGCTGAAGAACTACGGCTCGGCCTTGGAAGAGGCACGCGCGGATCTAGTCGGTCTCTACTACGTCATGGACAAGAAGCTGATGGATCTGGGCGTGATGAAGTCCATGGACGTGGGCAAGGCAGCCTACGACAGCTACGTGCGCAACGGCCTCTTGGTACAGCTGGCGCGTATCAAGAAGGGCGCGAGCATCGAGCAGTCCCATATGCGCAATCGCGCCATGATCTGCTGGTGGGCCTACGAAAAGGGTAAGGAAAAGAACGTCATCGAGAAGGTCGAAAAAGACGGCAAGACCTACTTCGTGATCCGCGACTACGAAGCACTGCGCGCGCTGTGGGGCGAATTGCTCAAGGAAGTGCAGCGCATCAAGAGCAAGGGCGACCTTCCCGCCGGCAAGAAGCTGATCGAAGACTTCGGCGTGAAGGTCGATGAGAAGCTGCACGCCGAGGTACTTGAGCGCTACGGCAAATTGCCGGCAAAGCCGTTCTCCGGCTTCATCCAGCCCAAGCTGGTGGCGACGGAAAAGGACGGTCAGATCACGGGCGTCAAGCTAGAATACCCCGACGACTTTGCAACGCAGATGCTGGAGTACGCCAAAGACTACTCCTATTTGCCGACCTACAACTGACAGCTGAAAGCGGGCCCAGACGCTGTGCGCCCGCGCAGGCGACTGCCCGGTCGTTTTTTTGGGCGACGTACCGCTCGCCTACTGCAGGGAGCCTTGGAGCCGCGCGAATAGCGGCGTGAAGACCGGGTTGTAGCCAAAGCCCGGGTCGCGCACGCTGCCCGTCAGCGTCTTGGGGCAGATCGAACCCACGATGCCACGGTCCGCCAGACCCCGCGCGACCTGCAACTGTCGCAGACCCGGGTATGCCTTGGCATAGTGTTGCACGGCCGAGTAACTGCCAGTGCTGGTTTGGCACAACGGGCTCTTACCATTGACGCCCAAAGCAGCGCTGCAATCACAGCCGCCCGGCACGACGCTGCAGTCCCGCGCTTCTGGCAGCTCGAAGATGCAGGCGTATTGCAGATCGCCCGGTCCTTGCAGACCATATGCGGCAGCGACGTCCCACTCGTGGCCGTGAAACGGATCGGCAAGGAGGCCCGCGTTCGGCCCGGGCAGACCAGGCCGCGGCGCGATAGACGCACGCATATGCGGATCTGCGGGCGGAGTGTTTCCGTTCGGCACCAGCTTGTCCCAGGTGCCGGACTGGACCAGCTCGTCTGGGGTCATCAGCACCAGAGGTTCGGCGCCTGGAATACTGGCCGGCGTGGCCAACAGCTGCCAAGGCACGCCGGTAACCGTTGCCAACACGACTTGAGACGGGTCACGGGATTTGCCTGCGACCGGCGCGAACAGGGGATTCGGCACCGTCTTGCCGTTGCGGTCTTCGACGCTGGTCTGCGAGAAGCCGCGCACGTAGCGCTCCACCGGGTGCAAGAAGTCGATTCCATATCGGCGCTTGTGATCGAAGCAGCGCAGATTGACGTGGTCTTCGGGGCTCGTGTAGGTGCCGCCGTTCTTGCTGCACTCCGCGTCTTGCGCGTGGGGCGCACAGCCCGCGGGTGGGGGCGCGCCGCAGGAGGTGCAGCATTTGTCGTCAGGGTTCGTATTGCAGACGGCCGTCGCCCGCGGCAAACCGGGAGTCGCAATGGTCATCAGCCAGCCTTGGTCCTCGTCCAGGATCGAGCAATCGTTTTCGTCCGTCAGCAGCACGACGGCCAGGGTGGAACCCGGGCGCAGGAACTGGCTGCGCTGCTCAAGCACCTTGGCGTCCGTGCCCACGGGCACGGAGAAGTTTCCCTGTCGTTCCACGCGCTCTGGCGGACTAGGGTCGACCAGAAAGCGGTACATGGACTCCAGGGGCGCTTCGTAGCCGCAGCCAGTCTCGCCCGCCGCGACGATCATCGCGCCGGTCTGCGTGATCAGTTCGCTCACGGAGCCGGCTGCACCCGGCCCGGTGCCAGCGCCCCAACTCGCAAAACCGCGATCCTCGTGGGTTGCGATGCCGCGTCGCGGCGCCAACAGCTGACCATGATCGTTTTGGTCCGGCTTGAAGTTCGGAGAGGCTTCGCTGCAGGTCTCGCCGCCATGGGCGCCCAAGCTGGAGCTGAGCACGCCCACGTGCAGGCTCACGACGGGGCGAAACTCACGCTTGCTTCCCGAAGGACACGCGAGCGTCGGGCTGTCAGGTTGCGCCACGGCTTTGCCGGATGCGTCCACGCAGCGCGGATTGACCAAGCGCGACAGCAGTTCGTTCATGCTGTCGCCCAGGATCGTTTGCTTGTCACCCATGGAGATGGAGTTGTCGACGACGAAGAGCAGGTCGAGGTCCGCACTCTTCTGTCCCGTCGCTGCGCCAGAGCCGCCCGTGTTGCCGCCGCCCCCGCTACCGCTCGACGCTCCGCTACCGCCAAGCCCACCGGCGCCGCCGGTTTCCCCGAGTTCCACTTTGTCGCCGCTGCACCCGAACAAAAGCGCGGTCGCTAGCGCCGTGATCCCTGCTCTCATTTCGTCACCTCAGCGCTGTGATGGCCGGCGGTGCCCGAACCGATCACCCAAACTCACGGCGCAGGAAAACTTGCTTTGCTTGGCGGAGTGCTGCCTGCGGTTTGCGCTGGGGCCGCACCGAAAGACGCTTTGCTCGGCCCCGTGGGCACGGGCGTCTCTGGCTTCGTTTCTGGGACCGCGGGTTCCACGCTGCTGGGCGCCGCAACTCCCTGGGCCGCGCGGGCTTCTGCACGCAGCCGCGCCAGCAAGCTGCGCACACGCCCCGCGTGGGGACTGCTCGGATTCTGCGCCAGGAAACCCTGCGCGCGGACCACTGCCGCCTGTCGCTGTCCGGCTGCAGCCAGCGCTTCGACGCGCAGCACTTCGGCTTCGGGCCCCAGAGTTCCAGCGCCGTGGCGTTTCTGGCGGGCGTCGAGAGCCGCCAAGGCCGCGCGCGCGTCTCCGACTGCGACCGCCTTGCGCGCATCGTCCAGCAGCTTCAGCTCGTCGACGACGCCGGGCTTGGGCGCGCCCGCAGATGGCGGCGGCGCGACATCGCTGGGGGCTTCGTCGGAGTCAGTTTCCGGTGCGGGCACTTCGTTGGGTGCGCCTGCGAGCTTCCTAGCCGGCTGGCCGATCCCTGGCGCCGTGGCCACGGCTTGAGCCACTCGCGGCGCAATCGCCGCACTTCGGTCCGGCATGACGGCGGTCGCACCCGCCGACAACACCGTGCCAGCGATGGCACCGGCGCCCAGCCACTTCAAAAGAGACAGCGTGGCGGCTTTGCCCACGCTGCTTGTGACGATGCTTTGCCCTCCAGTCGTCGCTGCGGCGCCTGCGCTTCCGGTCGCGACCGCCTTCGAACTGACCGTCACCGCCGCCGCATGTGCCGCACCGGCCACGGCGACTCCCGTCGCCACCATCGAGAGCACCTTCAGCTTGGCACCGGCACTGGGCACGTCTTGCTGGGCCGAACGGATCAATTCGAGTTCGAAGTCATCGGCGCCATCATGCGCCAGCGGGATAAGCTTGGTCATGTTGCGACCTCGTGGGCTGCTTGTCGCATGCGCTGGGCGGCGACGTGAAAGAGCTCCCGCGCGCGGCGCACGCGAGAGGCAACGGTTCCTACCGGGATGTCCAATAGCTCTGCAACTTGCGGCGCGGTGAGCTCTTCAAGTTCGAAGAGAACAAATACGGTGCGTAGTTCGTCGGGCATGTCGTCTAAGATCGCGTCCAGCACTTGGCGCGCGCGATACTCCGCGGTGAGCGCCTCGGGGCTGGCCCCCGCATGCACGCGCAAATCGATGTCCGCGTCGGGCGTCTCGGGCCGACGCGCGCGACTACGGCGACGCGTCGACGCGACGCGCAGCGCGGTGCTGACGAGGAACGCACGCTCTTTGCCTTGTTCAATGTCCTCGATACGGCGCGACGCCACCATGAACACGTCTTGGGCTGCATCGTCCGTGTCTGCGGCTGGCACGCCGAACCGGCGCAAGCTGCGCCAAACGAAGTCGAAATGCCCGTGCACCAGCGTCGTGATGCGATCCTCCGGGGAGCCTTCGCCCAGGAGTTCCACGCCGGAATCTCGGTTCGAATCCCTACGGGCTGCCGCGCCGTCCTCCATCTTCGCCTGCATCATGGCCGCTAAATCCGCGATCGATCACAGAAACTTTTCGCCGCGCGGCGCCTGTGGCTCAGGGAAGTCGCGCCCGCACGTACAGGGTCCCGGATGCCGCAGCCGACGGGACGGCAAAGACCTCGGCGTCCTGGTTACTGCTGCGATCTACAAAAACGAAGTAATCTCGTTTGGTTGGAACCAGAGCCCCCAGCTCGACCCCAACGCCGAGGCTACCGACGACGCGGCCCTCGAGTCCCGCGGCTGCGCTGGCGGCCGCCCAGAGCGACGAGGCCGATCTGGCCCGAGTCACCCCGGACGCTTCCGCCGCGAGCGTTCCCATCTCCGCTCCGACGCAGCCGTGCGCCGAGAGCCGAGAGCCGAGAGCTGCGCGGGCGCAGGGGCTCAGGCGCAGGGCCAGCAGCGTGAACCGCGCTTGCCCGCTGGGCGGATCCGCTGAGGCCGCACGACGCACGCCCTCGAGTTGCAGCTCAGCGGCCAGCCGGGGATCGAGGCGCAGGCCAACGCCCCCACCGAACCGCAGGCCGAGCAACGGTCCGGGGCCCGAGCTTGCAGTGCCCACTTCCACGCCAAGTCCAACGCTAGCGTACCAGTCGCTGTGACCGGGCTCCTGGCCCGGTGCAACAGTGGCAGGCGCGGCACCCGCGGGTTCGAGATCCGGCGCTGCAGCGGGTGGCAACACCGCTGCAGGGGGCGACAGATCCAGCGGCGCGCTGTTGCCAATGGGCGCGACGGGTTCGACTTTCGCGGCGGTCGCCTGTGCCCGGGGATCGATGGCCAGCGCCGCGACAAACGCGAGCGCATCCAGCACTTCCGCGCACGACGCGGCTTCGACTTCCCGCCGCGCAATCCCGGATTCGTTGGCCCAACGCAGCGTGAGCTGCCCAAACAGAGCGGCGCCGCGACGCGTGACAACTACGGAAAGCGCGAGGTCCGTCTGGTCCGGCGCGCGCGCGGGCGTGGCCAAGTCGGTGCGACCGATGACTCCTGCGCTGAATTCCGCCGCGCTGGGGCAACCCGCCGGCACGGACAACGCCACAGCGAAGCGCGTCGGCTGTTGGGACTCTTGGGCGCGCAGCGGACTGGCGAGGAGGATCAGAGCCACAACTAGCCGGCGCACGCGCCCAGACTAGAGCACAAGCGCGCGCCCCGAAAGACCAGGACGACGACCAGGCCGGAGCCCCGCACGGAGATCCATCAGCTTGCGTCCGCAGCCGGTCCGCTTTCTACTTGATGCCGGACAATGCACCCACTGACACGACTGGCGCTGGTACCGACTCTGACCGCGGCGCTCGGCGGCTGTAGCGCCCTGCGCGCACTGGCAGGGCGCAACACCGTAAGCCTGGAAGGCGCGCAAGTCACGGCCATGAGCGTCGACATTCGAAAGAACGAAAAGACCATCTGTCCACGGGAACGCGTGCAAATGGCCATCTACGCCGACGCGATCTTCCAGGGCGAAGCCGGGCCCAAAAAGCTCGAAACCTGGCAGGGCGACAGCGGCGCCAACCGCAACGACAAACTTGAGTTCGACGAGTTCGCTTTCCACAGCGAGCTCGGTAAGTTTGACGCTGACGGCTGGTTTTCTCCAAACACGGATCTACTGGCGAGCGCCGCTCGACAGTTCGAGATCACGACAGCCTACCGTCGACAACCCGATAAGTTCACCTTCAAGACCAGCTACAAACCAGACTACCGCTGCATTACTGGAACAGGCGCCAGTGGCGCGCGCGGCGAAGCGGGGGCAAACGGCAACGACGGAACCCCCGGTCAAGACGGAAGCAGCGGCTCAAGCGATGGCCCAGGCAGTCCTGGCAGCGATGGGCGTTCCGGGGGCAGTGGTGCGACGGGCTCAAGTGGAGGCGCGGGGCCGAAGGTTGTCGCCTACGCGACCTACGTGAAGACGGCGTTCTACGACCGATTGATCGCCGTGGTCATGCAGGGACCCGAGCGAGACTTCGTGCTGCTGCATCCGGACGCAACCGTGACCCTCTTCGCCCGGGGTGGAGACGGTGGTCCGGGCGGACGCGGCGGACGCGGCGGCGATGGCGGACGCGGGGGCAGCGGCAACCCGGGGGGCAACGGCGGCAACGGCGCTGCGGGGGGCAACGGCGCTGCGGGAGGCAACGGCGGCCCGGGCGGAACCGTCGAACTGGTCGTGGACGCGCGCTTCGCGGATCTCGCCAAGCGCTTCGAAGTCGATGTTTCCGGGGGACGCGGCGGACTGCGCGGTGAAGCGGGCGAAGGCGGGCGCGCCGGCAGTGGTGGCAGCGGATTCGGCTCCGGCGCTCGCGGCGCCGACGGCAGCGCAGGAACCGCGGGCCAGGTCGGTTCGGCCGGCAGCAACGGTCCACCGGGTTCGGGAAGCGTACGCGCCGAAGATGTCTCCGCCCATTTTTCGGGATTGCCCGGTGTCAGCATGCTCGAACCATGAGCACCGTCACGCGTCGCAGCTTCGCCGTGGGCGGGATTGCTGTTGTGATCGGTAGCTGCGTTCAGAAGAAGCCCGACACGCCGCTGGCGCATCTATATGGACGCGGATGGGTCGAAGGCGCTTACACCCACTACGCTCAGGCGCACCAACGCGTCGAGGGGCGCGCCCAGGCCCAGGGCACTGAAGCACGGCAGATCTTGGCGCAGCGCGGCGTCAGCGCCCTGGCCGCCCTGCAAGTCCGAGAAGTTCCGTTCTGGGTGCGTGTCTCCCCGGACGCCGCCAGCTTCCGGGTCGAGCGCGACGTTCCGGAACGCCTCACCTTCACCGCGAATATGAGCCAAGCGGCACGGGACGAAGCCACGCGCGTTTGGTCGCAGGCGCGGGACCATATCCAAAAGGACTACGAAGACGTGCGCCGCCTCGACGCCGCCCTGGGGGGCTTGCTCGGATCCGTCAGCGACGTGCGCCACGCCCTGGACGCCGGTCGCCTGGAACAGTTCCGGCTCTGCCGACAGCTCAGCTCCATCGACGGCGGCGAGCCCCTTTCCTTCGACCTCCCGTATCAAGTCAGCCGCGCCAACTACGGCTCGGTGCTGCTGCTGCTGCTGGAACGGCTCGAATCCGACGCGGCGCGGCTTCGGCGATTGGAAGCGTCCCTGGTTGCGACGGGCTTGACCGCACGGGCGGCAGACTCCGGGTCCTTGAGCCTGTCGCAGAATCTGGAAAAGGTACTGCTCTCCGTCGAGCAAGACGCTGCGCGGGTACAAGACGCCGCGACCACCTATCCGACGGACACAGAGCGAGCGCGGCTCCTGACCGCGGCAAGGGCGGTGCGTCAGAAGATCACGGCGAGTCCGGAGTATTCCGCTTGGCTGCAGGCGGAGCGCGATCGCGAGGACGTGATCGGGCAGTTCCTGACGATGATCGACCGCGTGACCGGACTGCCGACCTCGGCGGTCTATCAACAGATCTTGCGGTTGTGGCGCGGTGATGGCGACTACTTGGGCTTCTTGCGGCTTGCCCTGGGATTCGTGCCCGGCGCGACAGCGCTGCACGCGACTTTAGACCAGGCCGTGCACTATTCCGAGCAGACACGCCGCGTCGTGGCAACCGCCGAAGAGCTGGCAGAGCTGGCAAAGAATGCCGACGCGCGGGGCGCTGCAGCGCTCGCCAATACCGGCGCGCTCAACGTGGCCACCAGAAAGGCGCGGCAGAGCCTGAACCGGCAGCTGGTATTTTTTGAGAGCACGGAAGAAGTGACCCAGGTCCGCCAGGCGCTGGAAAACACAGCCTTGCTGCAGGCGCCGCGCTGAGGGCCCGTTTCGAAAACATCATTGGCCCCCTGGGCGCCACCGCCTGAGCGCGCCAACGCTGCGAATCGCGCCCTGGCTCAGTCCGACTCCGCCGCAGGATCTTGCTTAAAATACTGCGCCAGCATCTCGTATAGCTCACGGTCGCGTTTGCGTAGCTCACGCGGCTTTTCGAAGAAGACCTCCACGGCGACGGCGAACAGCTCTGCCTCGTTCTTGCCGGCGTACGCGCGCAATGCGCCGCTGCGCTTGCGCTGCCTAGCGAGCCGACTCGCCACGGTCTTGACCCAAGGCGCCGTCGCCACCCACTCCAAATCGCCCGGCACGCCGTCCGCGTATCCGTCTTCAAAGTCCATCACATGGGCGAGTTCGTGCAGGCCCACATTGTGCCCATCCAACTTCGAGAAGCCGAGTCGAAGTTCGCGCTGGGAAAACAAGATCGGCCCCTGCGCGTGCACCATGCCAGCCGTATTTGCATCGTGGCTCTGGTTGTATTTCTCGTCGAAGGCCCGCGGGTACACCACGATGTCACGCAAGGTCGGCCATTCCCATTCCGGCAGACCGTGGGCGAGCACCGCGGCTGAAGACGCAATCAAGAGAAGCGTTTCATCGTCAAGCACCGCACCGCGGTCCGCAAAGATACGCTGCTCGGCCAAGAAGATGCGCACATCATCCTCGAAGCGTTGCCGCGCGTCGGGAGCCAAGCGGCGGTAGAACGGCACACGCCGCTGCAGGCAAGCGCGCCACCCCTCCGGAAATGGAGTTGACAACAGCCGACGCCGCTTGCGGTAGCGCCGTGTTCCCCAGGCATACAACACGACCATCGCCGCGGGCCCCGCAAGAGCAGCCACAGGTCCGGAGATCACCGCCGCTGCCGCTGCCAGCATCAGGCCGATCGCCGCCGCGCCCGCGGCAACGGCTCGAATACGTTTCTTGGGCCAGATTTGCATGGGTTTTGGCTGGGCGCCGCGGCCGACGTCCAGCTTTCCGTCGCTCCACAGGATACGTGCAACCGTGCTCACGGGTTGTGCGAAAGTGCACGGGCTCGAATGGGTGACGGCCGACCTCCGATGACACACACTGTGGCCACATGTTCCGAGCACCGAAACTAGGCTCTGTCTTATTGGCTACCCTTGCCCTTGGGTGCAGTGGTGAAGATCCCGCTGCATCGGACTCGGCAGGGCCGTCCTTGTGCGAGCAGGCAGCGACCCAAGTCGAAGTCTGCCTCGGCGTCGTGCCGGAGTCGCCGCACACGTCCTGCGATCCCGCCGCGCAGGCCAACGCGGAGCAGATGCTGGACGAACTCGCCGTCGCAGGCTGCGGCGGTCCGCCCGCCGGCAAAGCCGACTCCGCCTTCTGCAAGTTCATGAAATGGGATCCCCTCGGCTGGTGCGAGTCACCGGCCGAGGTCCTCGGGCCTGAGCCCGAGGGCAGCCCGACGCAGTACCCGATCATCTTGGCCCACGGCTTCAACACCAGCACCACGAACTTCTGGCGGTTCAACGACGTCGATCTGGCGCTGGCCGCCGACGGCCATGGCGCTCAGGGGCCAAGCACGCTCGGCAATGTGATTCTTGGAAGCGTGCCTCCCTTCGACACACCAGAGGTGCGCGCCGGCTTCCTCGAAAAACAAATGGACGAGTTGCTCGCGCAGACCGGCGCCAGCAAGGTCAACTTGATCTGCTTCTCCGCAGGTGGCCCGGACTGTCGCTATTTGGCAAGCCCGGGAGGGCTCAACCGCGGCGATCAAATTGCATCCATCACCACGATCTCGAGCCCACACCGTGGCTCCTACGTGGCGGACGTCGCCAGCAAGGCACTGCCAGGGTCCGACAAATCCAAAGCCGTCGACTTCCTCGCCACCCTCTATGGCAAGACCTTCAGCGAAGTCGCCGACGACAGCCACATCGTCGCGGCGTTCGAAGCCATGAGCGAGAAGAACTCAGCCACCTTCAATCAAACCATCACGGATCATCCAAGCGTGCAGTACGCCTCCTGGGCCGGCGTCAGCTTCGTGGGCGGCTTGCCCCATCCGAAGCCGAGCAAGGTCACGGATGCCTGCCGCAACGAGGCCGGCGAAGTGAAGACGCTGTGGCACGAAGAACGCCGAGACCGCATGGATCCACTGCTCGTGGGTGGTGCCGTGTTCGTTGCCCATGGCACGGAGCTTCGCCCCAACGACGGGGTATCCACCGTGGAAAGCGCCAAATGGGGCGACTTCCGCGGATGCATCCCCGCGGACCACCTCGATCAGGTGGGTCAGATCAACGACGAACGCCCCAACAAACACACCGGCTTCGACTACATCCGCTTCTACCGCAACCTCGCCTTTGACCTAGCCGCCCGCGGGCTGTGATTCATAGCGGGTGGCGCGGGGGCTGGGGATCCCCAAGCTCCCCTGCGCGAGGATCTTCTTGGCTCTCGCGTGGCGCGACGCGGGGCTCGGGATCCCAAACTCCCCTGCGCGGATTTTTGCGGCTTACTCCCAACAAAACTTGGATTGGATGGGGGGGCGCATGGTGAAGTCGTTTTCTTTTAGGTCGACGACGGAAAACGAGCTTTGGGGCCAGACCAAATTGCTAGGGTTGCAGGCTTTGAAGTACTCGCCCTGCTCCAGCTTCAGATCGGTGTGGCTGGTGTGCCCGGCCCACATCAGCGCGTTAGAAAGGGGCGTGCCCCGACCTTGATCGCCACAGATGTTCTCGCGGCAACGTGTGCGCCGGAATACAACGCCTGGGCCGCCGTCGTAATCGGAAAAACAACCGTTGCCCATGCGAATGGCGTCCACATCCTCGACGAGACCCGTGCTCGGCCCCCCATCGAAGATCACGCCGACTCCCGAGGGCGAGTTGTTGCCGTCGATCATGCCGCGACGTACAGTCACGTTCTTGCTTTGGAAGACGTTTACGTTGTCTTCAGGCCACGAGCTCGCCGGATTGATCACTGAAAAGTCCTCCAGCACCCCATTGTCGGAGTTGTTCCACTGCACCAGCTGACCGCGGGGGAACGGGCCGCGAAAGTCGTGCCCTTCGAGCTTCTGCAGCGTGCTGTCTGGGCACTGCACCAAGTAAACACCGCTTGAGCCACGACTGAGCCGGGCGCCCGTTACACGGGGTCGCGCCGACTGGTAGCAGGAGATGTTGTTCAGGTTCTCACTGGGATTTTTGCCTGTGGCAGGCGCTCCAGTGTGCTGAATGGAAACATTTTCGATCACGATGTCGTCTGCGTTCGAGATGTCTATGCCCACCCCGCCCGCGTGCAAGATCTCCAGATTTCGGATCACGACGTTCTTGTGACCGTTCACTTGGACCCCCGCGCCGCTGCTCGACGTGATACGCAAATGCTCCACGATCTGGCCGTCCGCGCTGACTTGGATGGGCCCCGATGCCTTCAGAGTGCATGTAGGAGGCGCACCCCCAGTGCCTGCGCCTCCGGTCCCGGCGCCACTTGCGCCCCCGCTGCCGGCGCCGCCGCCTATCCCGCCGCTGCCTGAAGCGCCGCCGACGCCTCCGTTGTTGCCGGACCCCGAGGCACCCGCCGCGGAACCACTGCCGGCACTGCCACCCGAACTGCCGCCGGCGGATCCTGCCGTACCGCCGGATCCGTCGCCATCCGAGCCGCAACCCCCAACAGCCAAGACCAAGAACGCGACCGGAACGCTTTGACGCAACATGGTGCTCTCCTCACTCGAATATCAAGACCGCCATGGAACCATACTTCTGCTCCAAGCGCGCCACATGCTCAAGCAGGAGCTTGCGCTGTTTCCAGAAGACAGAAAAGCGCGTGCGCTCTGAAGGTGTCGCCTCGGGAAAGAGCCGAGAAAGGGTGCGATCGTGGTCCAAGCCGCGCACCCGCGTGATGAACGACTCACTGAAGCGTTGCACTGGCTTGAAGCGTTCCTCCAGCTTCGGGTGGACTCCGTCGCGGAATGCCGCGGCGTTGTCGATGCTCACCACGCGCCCGTCCGCAACGTGACAGTTAGATCCGTAGAACGCGGGCTTGATGCTCATGCGATCCCAATTGCCGATCAAATAGTCGAAGACAAACAGCTGGCTCAGCTGTCGCGCCAACTCACGCTCGGTCATGCCCCGAAACTGTTGCTTCATGTGGCGCAAGTGAATGGCGGAATTGCGGGCTTCTTTGACGGTGAATGCATCAATGGCGGCGCCTCGCATTTGCGACAGCGCCGCGCCGCCGCTTTCGGGCTGAGAGAGCCAGGGCTGCCACACCTGGGTGTGTTCCACAGGCAACTCGACCAGGTGCACGACCCAGTCCTCAAGGGCGCCATGCAGCACCTGGCTTTCGCCCTCCGCTCTCCACACCAAGTCGGAGAAGTGGCGACTCGCGTAGGTGTCCTGCTTCTCGCCGGACACGCGCCCGTATAGGGTGTCGAAAACGCTCTTCTCAAGCCACACGGGTTCGTTCTTGGGCACGTGGAAGTCACAGCGCAAGATCTCGCATAAGCGGTATGCGGCCACCTCCGCTTGGTAGTCACTCGCGCCTCGAGTCTGCTCAGGCTTGAAAGCACCCACGATCTTGCCATCAAGCAAGAACCGCAGCGTGATGGTGGAACCTCCCCCTAAGTACTTGATCGCGTCGACACCGGAAGCCAGGCCGATCTCCCGAGGCCGCGTGACGAAATCCGGATCGCGATCCAAGGTCTTCTCGTAAAGCTGGTTTAGGGTCGCGTCCCGGGGCGCACTTCGCAGCGCGTCCCGCACTAGCCGTCGAGCCTCGGCTGGCTGCTCGTCGCGAATCAGCTTTTGCACACGCTGCTCGAGCTCCCGGGATGCGGAGCTGGTCGCGGTCCCTGCGGCCACACCCTCGGCATCCCGGCAGCAGCGCGCGCCAGTGGAGTAGTCCCAGTATCCGGCGGGATGCGCGTCAATGGCCGCGTCGCAACCGGCCTTGGTGTAGCGGGTGTAAGCGGCACCCACAAACACGCCGCGGTCGTCGTCCACCCACTCGTCTAAGTTGCCCACCATGTCGAAAATGGCGTCGTCGCCCCAGCGGCTGACGCAGGTCGGCGTGGCGCCGGTCTTGCGTAGCAAGGGGGCGTCGTCGAGCTGCATCAAATTCAAGCGCGGGTCGATCACGCTGGCCGACGGCTTCCCGAACAAGATCCGCGCCGGATGCTTGCCTCGGCCGAGGTTGCATTGCACCCGCTCGTACCTATTACCGTAGGGGTACTTCTGCCCCAAGCTGCCGCGACAAGCCGTGCGCCACTCCGTGCGCGTGCACAAGCGCTTCTTCGCAACCTCACACGCCGCGCGCGCGGTGTCTCGGGATAGAAATCCGTTCGGGAGGACATCCACCTTCGACTGTGCCTTCGCCACAAACTTGCCCGAGCGCTGCAGGTCAGACAGTTCGGGAAAGGCTGTCTGTGCCACTGCGCCAGCGTCAAAGGACTCCGCAAGTTTCTTGGCTTCGCGCTGTCGCTGGCGAGTGAAGCCGTCGTACTCGCCGCGGATCGGGTAGTGGGGAGAGAGCGCGGCGCCCGTGGTCGCATCGACCAGGGACATCTCGAAACGATCCACGCAGGTTCGGCCGGCAACCAAGACCATGTCTGCCGGACACGGCTCTGGGCTCGTTGTCGGCGCGGCTGCGTCCGGCGTCGCCGTCGCGACGGGCTGGGCCATCGCCCGCGCCCGGTGCGGATCCGGAGCACTCACGCTGGGCGCAGGCGCGGGCGGGCTCGGTTCACGCCGGCATGCAGTCACAGCCGCCAGGAGGATCCAGATGAGCGACCGCGCCTGCACGCGGCGATGACATCACGGACTGCGCGAGGCGAGAAGCCCGCTCTTGGCAACCGCACCGAGAACATGACCGCTTTGTGCGTCTTCCACCCAACCGACGACCATGGCGGCCCCGGGGTCGACGCCCTTGGGGATCTCCAACGCAAGCGTTCCCCGAGCAGGCACCCGCAGGCGATCGCTTGCAAGGCTGCGCACGACGTTCACATGGCTCAACGTCCGGCCCGCGTTCTCGCCGGTCTTCACACTGACCTCCCTGGCGCCTAGAGCCACCGCCACGAACACAACCGCTTCTCGAGCAGGCCCCACAACGTCGAAAGCGATCGTCGCCGGCGCTTCCCGTACTTGGATGCGGATGACGTGGCTCGCCGGGCGCGACAGCGCGCGGCGGATCGCTGCGTCCGCCTGCTCATTTCGAGATCCGAGCAATTGCTCACGCCCAGCCACGACCATTTGCGGCGTGTAGACCCCACTGCCCAGGCGCCCTGCGTGCGTCCGTTGTCTCTCAGAATATCGAGGGTCGCTGAACGGATCTTTCCACCCGATGTAGTTCCAGTAGTCCACGTGAAAACTCAATGCGATGACCCGCTTGCCGGCGCTTCGCGCTGCGTACGCAATGCGCGTCAGATTCTCGTCGGCGGGAGGACAACTTGAGCAGCCTTCGCTCGTGTACAGCTCTACGAGGGCAACCGGCGTACGCTCGGCGGCGTTGGTCGCGGGCGACGACACAACCGCTGGCTCCGGCGAGGCGCGCACGGGACGCTGATCCTCTTTGCGAGAGCAACTCGCCAGGACCATTAGGCAAAGGCTGGACAGCAGGCGCACAACGCAGCATACGCGGCTGCGTTCGACTGGTTACTCCCGGCTTCGCCGCGCCTCAGTGGACGAGGCGCGGGGCTCCAGCTAGGCTGGTCGCTGGGATCCACCGAGGGGAATGCACGTGCCGAATCCATTTGCAGCCGTAGCGCTAGTTTCCGTTCTCGTCTTCTGCGCGGGCTGTAGCTCCGACGACGCGGCGGCCGCCAGCGGTGGCGCGGGCGGCACAGGTGGCGGCAATGCCGGAGCGGGCGGCACGGGTGGCGGAAGCGGCGGCGCGGGCGGCGGTGGCCCGACGATCAGTTACTCCGGCACATTCACCGAGTTCGCACTGATCGGCACCGGCGCACCTCTGGCCGATGCCGAATTCTGCGTGCTGGAGCATCCGGAGATCCCCTGCGTGAAGACCGGCGCAGACGGCAAGTATCTGCTGGATGGCGTGCCGGCCAACGCAGAGCTCGCCATCACCGCGACCAAGGCAGGCTTTCAGGGCAACCTGGTGCTCGCGGTCTCGGGCGATGTGGATCAAGTCGTCGATGGCTTCATGATCAACAACTCCCTGGCGCAGATCGTCTACGCAGGTTCGGGCTTCTCATGGCCCCTGAACAACGAGGGCAGCCTCCTGGCTGGCGTCTTTCACAAGGTGCCCAAGGCCGGCCCGGCGGACGCAGGAGCGGGGGACGCAAGCGCGAGCGACGGCGGCTCAGCCGACGCCGGCGGGGCAGGCGCCGGCGGGGCAGACGCGGGCACGAAAAACGAGGGCTTGGACGGCGCGACGTTCAGCGTCACCCCCGCCAGCGGTAAAGGGCCAGTCTACCTGAGCGCAGGTGGCACCCCGGACCAAGGCGCGACCGAAACCTCGACCCAAGGCTTTAGCCTCTTCGGCAACTTGCCCCCGGGCGAATACGAAGTGACGGTGAACCACCCGACCAAGAACTGCGGCATCGACCTACTTGGCTGGCCCGGGTCAAAAAAGAACGCCGCTCGCGTCCGGGTTCAGCCCGACTTCATCGCCGCGGCGACGTTCATCTGCGAGTGATCAAGGCCTAGGCCGCGTCACTCGCGCGCACTTGTAGCGTTCACGCGATAGCGCGCCTGGTCCAGATGCAAATGGTCGGCGTGCAACTTGTCCCAGAACGGGGTGAGCACCACAGAGAAGACATCTTCTGCGAACGCGCGTCGCGCCACGCGGCGCAGAAACTTGCTCGTCGGCACGTCGGGCTCTTCACTCAGTTTGCCGAAGTGAAGCTTGATGTTAATGCTGGTCCCGTTTTCGAAGCTGAACCCGTAGACGTCCATGGCGTTGGCGTAGCTATGCTCGCTTCGCATGGCGAAGCGCGCCATCTTGCGACAGGAGTACGTGCCGCCCTGCTGGATGCGTTTGACGCTCGTGCCCAACTGCGCCTGGGCCTCCTCCTGCAAGATCTTCTCGAAACGGGCGAGGCCAAGCGCCATCTGACATGTGACCGTGGGCCGCGCATTCCATGCGATCCCCGTGGGTCCCTTTTCGTACACCACCACCTGCTCTGCGCCGCACTGCGCTCCAGATGCCTGGGTGCGAACCGGCAACTTGGCCGCCTTAAAGCTCACGCCCGCGGCAGCCAAGCGCTTCTCACAGTCCGCAATCGGCGTTGGGGGTCCGACCACATCGTCGTCCGCAGGATCGAGATTGGCCTTGCCCGGATCTGGAGGAGGCGGAGGAGCGGCCAAGGGCGGCGGGTGCGGCGGGTGCGCGGCGGGTGGCGGCGCGGGGGCCTGTTGCGGTGGGATCTGCGCTGCGCTGGGGGGCGGCGCTGGTGCGTGATGGCGGTGCTGGGCCGGCGGCGGAGCGCCGCAGCGGGCCAGCCCAAGGTTGCAGCCGACAGCCAAGGCTACACTGCAGTTCAAAGACACTCGGACTGCTGCGTTCACTGCTGCCTCCGAAAGACCAGCATGTGATTGTTCGCAGGCATGACTACCGTGCGCTCATGGGAGAGCCCGCTGGCTTCGGCGCATGCGAAGATGTCGTCGACGTCGCGCACGCCCCAAGATGGGTCGCGCTGCCTGAGAGAGGCATCGAAGTCCGCGTTGCTGGGCGCGGTGAATTCCCCATGAAACCGATAGGGCCCGTAGGTGACCAGCGGCGCGCCCAGCCCAAGCACTCGGCCGGCGCCGCGCATCAATCCTTCACATGCCTGCCACGGCGCGATGTGGATCATGTTGCAGCACAGCACCGCATCCGCGTGCTGTACGCTCCAGTCCTGTTCCGTGACGTCGACGCGAACCGGCGCCCGCACATTCCCAAGCGGCGTTTCCCGCAGATGAGCCGCGACACTTTCGAGCGCGGCGGCGCTGGCGTCGGATGGCTGGAATACGAGAGAGGGCAGCGCCGCGGCGAAATGCAGCACATGCTCTCCTGTCCCGCTGGCGATCTCGAGCACGGTCCCGCGCTCTGGCAGGACGTTGCGCAGCACCGCGAGGATCGGCTCACGGTTGCGCATGGCGCTCGGGGAAGTTTGTTTCACTGCCGCAACTCTTGCATTGGTTGTGGGCACGTCCAAACGCATCGTGAGCGTCGCGCTCCGAACAGCTGCTGCCAGTAAAGAGCAATGCACGGGCGGGCCGGCCGGGGCCTCTTGGGCTGCTCGGGCCGGAGCTCGGCACGGCGGCAGAGAACGACACCAGCGTCAGTCAGCGCGCGTCGGGACCAGCACGCCAAATTGCTGCGCGCTCGCCTCGCCCATAACCACTGGATATTACTGTTGTAATCTGGATATAACGAATACCTCCGGCCAGCCCTTGAGATCGGTCAAGCGCTGCGTACACTGACACGCGCGTCAGTCAGAGACCGGCGCCCCCGAGGAGGACCCAAGCCATGACTCAGCACGTCGAGCTCGAGACCAAGAAACGCCTGCCCGTTGCCAATGCCGATCTGCACTTGCAGGCAGAGTTGGACGCCTTCGAAGCCGAGGAGAAGCGTCGCCTCGGCCTCGAAGACACCGAGCACTGGATCGAGGACATGGCGGACCTAGGCTTCACGAAGAGTGAGAAAGCCAAGGTCACCCTGCTCGTCGGTGGCTTGACCATGGCCCACGACTACTTCGTCGAAGGAGCGCTGCAAAACCTCGGATACAACGTGGTGGCGATGGAGTGCCCCGACAACGACGCGCTGCGCGTCGGCAAGGAATTTGGCAACCGCGCTCAGTGCAACCCGACCTACTTCACGGTGGGCAACCTGGTAAAATACCTGATCCACCTGCGCGACGTGAAGGGCATGTCCACCGCGGACATCATCGACAAGTTCGTGTTCCTCACGGCGGGTGCTTGCGGCCCGTGCCGCTTCGGCATGTACACTACAGAGTACCGCAAGGCGCTGCGCGACGCGGGCTTCGACGGTTTCCGCGTGATGCTGTTCCAGCAACAGGGAGGCCTGTCCCAAGCCACCGGTGAAGGCAGCGGCCTCGAGCTGGGGCCCCCCTTCTTCCTGGCCCTGGTGCGCGCCGTCGTCAGCGGTGACGTGCTAAACGCCCTGAGCTACCGCATCCGCCCCTACGAGGTCATCCCCGGCTCCACGGACGAAGCCCTGACGCGCTGCAAGCGCATCATCTACGATGCCCTAAAAGACGGCCGCAACGTGCTGTACGCGCTGCACCTGTCCAAGAAGGAGCTAGCGAAAGTAAAGGTCGATCGCACCAAGATCCGCCCCCGCACCGCCATCATCGGCGAGTTTTGGGCCATGACCACCGAAGGCGACGGCAACTATGCGTTGCAGCGCTTCCTGGAGAGCGAAAACGCTGAGCCCGACATCCAGATCGTCACGGCATGGATCCTCTACAACATCTGGGAGGTCCACTGGGACACGGAAAACCGCGCCGCGCTGCGCGGCGCGGACGGCGGCAAGTACGGCCTCAAGGACCTGGACGAAATGGGCGTCTTCACGCGCCGCGTCGGACTATGGGCAGCAGACAAGCTGCTCCGCGGCGTATTCCAAACCTTCGCCTATGCCGGTGGACTCAAAGGCTACCACCTGGCGGACATGCACGAAGTCGCCGCGGTGGCCGAGCCCCACTACAACAACGACCTGCGCGGCGGCGAAGGGCATATGGAGGTGGGCAAACTCATCCTCAACGTCATCAAGAACAAGTGCAACATGACGCTGAGCGTGAAGCCCTTTGGCTGTATGCCTTCGAGCGGCGTCAGTGACGGCGTGCAGTCTTTGATCACCGAGAAGTACCCCGGCACGATCTACTGCGCAGTTGAAACAAATGGCGATGGCGCCGTGAACTTTTACTCCCGCGTGCAGATGTACCTATTCAAAGCCAAGCAAGTGGCGCAGAAGGAAGTGGACGACGCCCTTTCCAAGTACGACATCAGCATCGAAGACGTGCAAGCGTACGTCGCCAAGCACCCGCGCATGGCCAGCGCGCTCTACAAACCCGAGCACTACGCGGGCTGCACTAGCGCCGACTTGATCCACACCGTTGGCGAGCGCTTGACGATCCCCGGGCACGTGCGAGCGGCAAACGCGGCCAGCAAGATGCTGACGCGTACGGCACAGCTCAGCCTATCAGCCGCCAAGGCCGCCCCCGCGACCAGCCGTGCGGTCTACGGCGCAGCCAAGGAGCTTGTGGAAATCGCCAAGGAAAAGGGCCCGGACACGGGCGCGGCGCTGGCCGCGCGCGCGAAGCTCGGCATGGCCCGACTGCTGCCCTTCGGCGACAAGACTGAGCGCGCGAGCCGCAGCGGCTTCGCGGCTGCCGCGGGCTGAACCCTCTGATAGACTCGCGCCATGGGGATGGCGCGAGTTTCTTGGTTGGGTGTTTGCGCCCTGTCGATCGCCGCTGCGGCATGCGGCGGCGACGACGACAGCGGCGCGGGGACCGGCGGCAACGCAGGTGCGGCTGGCGCGGGAGGTGCCAGTTCTGGTGGCTCGAGTAGCGGCGGCAACGCGGGTGCGGCTGGCTCCGGGCTGACTGCCGGCAGCGGCGCCGGCGGCAGCGCGGGAAGCAGTGGCAGCGGAACGGGCGGCGCCGGAACGGGCGGTGCGGGAACCGGCGGTGCTGGAACGGGCGGCGCGGGAACCGGAGGCGCGGGAACCGGGGGCGCGGGAACCGGAGGCGCAGCAACGGGCGGCTCTGGGGGCAACGTTGACATTCCCAGCGGCGGGACGATCTTGTTCCAGGAAAAATTCGACGACGCGAACTTCACGGCGCGCGGCTGGTACGACGGCTCCCAGGGCACCATCAGCACCACGGAAAAGGCGCCTGGCAGCAGCAGCTCGTATCAGTGCGCCTTCGCCTCGGGCGCGACGACATGCACCAACGGCAAACCAGCGCGCCACAAGTTCACGCCCAGTGAGTCCGTGTATGCCAGCTTCTGGCTCAAGTTCAGCCCAAACTGGGTCGGATCCGGCAAGGCGTATCACCCCCATATGTTCCACTTCATCAACGACAAGGACAGCGACTACGTCGGCCCCGCGTCTTCCTTCCTGACCACCTACATGGAGGTCGTCAATGGCAAGGCGTTCTTAGGGCTGCAAGACAGCAAGAACGTCGATACCAGCTGCATCCTGCGCAACAACGACACCTTCGTTGGCTGCAACGGCAACTTCAATACCTACGTGTTCACCGAAAACCGCTCCGTGTGCGCCTGCAACGGACTGCTGGGTGATCTGGATGGCCGCGACTGTTTCTCCACCGGCGCCAGCAGTTGGTACAGCGCCCGAAGCTGGACCAAGGACAACGCCTTCGTGAACGCAGCCGGGCCGAACTACAAAGCCGATTGGCACTTCGTCGAAGTCTATTTCGAGATGAACTCGATCGTCGCCGGAAAAGGCGTGGCCGACGGCAAGCTGCGTTGGGTGCAAGATGGCGTCACGCTCATCAAGTACGACAAGATCTTGATGCGCACGGGAGCCAACCCAACCCTGAAGTTCAAGCAGTTCGCGATGTTGCCCTACATCGGCGACGGCTCCCCCGTCGCCCAGTCGTATTGGGTCGACGATCTCACCGTCGCGACGAAGAAACCCTGAGCGAGCGGCAGTCCGCGGTCGCGCTTTTGGCGGCCACCTTGAGGAAGCTGACGCGATCCGACCTGGACGACTGTGACAGGAACACTAGGGGAAGCTGAGCAGGAAAGCGCCTTCATGCTGAACGAGGGGCGGTCCAAGGTCGATCATCCCTGTCGTTCTGCCTGCTAGCCGGATGCCGCCCCCCTCGTCCCTGATCATTGCGTCGACTGATACGGTACCGTTGTTCCAAGACTCAAGCACTTGAAACCACTTCATCTTCCCGTCATTTCCCAACTTGGCTAGGAACTGCCCGTTGCCCCCAATTGTACCCGCCTTACCGTCGCTGAAGGCGAATTGCTTCGCGCTTAGGTAGGCTCCGCTAGCGTCCGCAGTGAGGCCAAAGCGCTCGTCGCCAAAGGTGTACACGAAGCTTAGCATCCCGTCGGGTGCGAACGCGGCCAAGGCGTTCTGCGTCTCGGCGGTGCACAACGGCCGACCAACTGCACCGAACGAAAGTGCGGCGCCTTCGGTCTCGAAACCAACGAACACCATGGCGTTCGAGGCAGCCAGAGAAGCAGGCCACTTCGGGGATACGCCGCCAAGCAGAATGTGCCAGCGGTAGGATAGAGACTTGGTGTAGGCCACAAGCACGTTCGTGGGGCCCGCCAGCAGCTCCGACTTCGCGCCGGGAAAGACCAGCTCGCCGTCGGCATTTAGCACCACGTACACCTCACCGTTCGGCGCCGCCGCCATGGCGCTGATGGATGTAAGGCCCTGCGTTGCGATCGGCGTCGACGCAACTTCCACAAGGTCGGAGTCGATGGTGAGCAGGCTGTCCCCATTCTTTCGCGGCGGCCAGAAAGCGATCGCGACGTCGTCGCCGCGAGATGCCAATTCGAAATCCTGTACGTTCGCTTCCAGGGAAAGCGTGGTCTTGACTTGATCGTCCGAGAAACTCCAAAGCGCGAGAGCGGGCAGTGGTCCAGGCGATTGGCCGGAGATTGTGTCGCCTGGGAGCGCGTTCACGGCATAGACGAAGCGAGGCCCCGCGCCCGCCAATGCTCCACCGGGCCTCGGTAGCGTGACAGCTTCGGAAGAGCCGACCACGAGGAGACTGCTGTCCGGAACACCCTCCAGTATCGCCACTGTGTTGTATTTGTTGAGTGCAAGCCCGGTGATCTTCGGATCTGGCATGTACAGGCCAGTCTTCTGCACCAACAATCCAAGGCCGGCCCTAGGATCTGCTCCGACGCTTGATAGCCGCCCCACACACACCGGGATCGTGCCCGTGTCGGTGTCCTCAGCGGCGTCGACTTTGCCAGCGTCATCCGAAGCCAGTAGCTCGCCTGGTTCGTTTCCGAGGACCTGATTGCACCCCAGGCTGAGCATTACGAATGTGATCCAAGGCGCACGCACTAGAACCTCCCTTCCAGGCGGACGCGCGCGCCGCTGCCGGAAAGTTGCGCGGCAGTGCTCAGGGCAGAGGCCTCGGGCGCCGTGAACCACAACGTGGCGGCCACGGCGACACCGACGCCGCCCGCGGCGAATCCGAGCGTCGACCAGTTGCCAGCGCCAATTGCTGCCTCGCGCGCGTCGACGCCGTCCTGGCTTCGGCAGCGCGAGCCGTCGCACTCCGAGTCCGCCTCGGACTTCTTCCCCATCGACTGCAGGCCGAAGTACGTTCCCACGCCCAGCGCCACAACTCCGACGGCCGCGGCGCCCACGGCAAGGGTGCGCTGGGTACCAAACGGGTCATGGTGACGAGTCGGCACGACGTCTGGCGGCCGAGCTACGCGCTGCGGTAGCGACTCCGCGCGATTCGTGCGGCGCTGCACCATCGACTTGAGAAGCGGAACCGCGACGCTTACCGTGCCCGGCGCGCGTATGGTGAGCACCTTCTCCCACGAGTGGTGCCCGGGTGCCTCGGCGCGGATTGAATATCTGCCCGGATCAACCGGTGTCGCAACAGCGTAGTTGCGGTCCGACAGCAACGTGTTGTTGCGTCGTACCTCCAACCCGGGCACTCGCGACGTGCTCGGGACGTCGATGCGTATCAGGCTCATTCGCGGGCCGAGGCGCTCTAGTCGATCCTTCGCGGCCTGCTCACGGTCGCCGCGTCCATCCTTCCTGGCCTGTGCCAATGCGGCACCGTAGGTATGGAATGCACTCGCGGTCTTTTCTGCACGGTCGTAGCAGTCTGCCAAGTGCAGCAGCGTACCTCCCGCCGGATCCAAGCGCTGGCTCTCTGCGAACTTCGCGCAGGCCCGTTCCAAGCGTCCTTCCTCCACCAGGCGTTTGCCGTCGTCGAACGCGGCTTGCGCCGCCGCGGGTTCTTCGGCGCGAGCCAGGCCGTACCACCCGATCAGCGCCAAGCACGTGGCGACAGCGAGCGAGCGGCGCTTCACGTCCGGTCTCCGGGCAGCGCCACTGCGGCGGATGCTGGTGGTGGCTTTGGCACGGGTTTCGACGCAGGGAGCGCCGCCGGTGCCACCGTCTCGGGAGGCGGAGCGGCGGATTTGGAACCCGTGCCCTTTGTCTGCCCAGTGGGTTTCGGCGGAACGGAGTTCCGCGGGGCATGTGCCCTAGATGCCGGCCGTCTTACCACAGGCTCATGCGGTGTGGTCGCGGATGGCTCCGGTTGCGCGCTCGCGCCGCCGTCGACAGGCTCATCGGTGCGTTCGGAGACCAGCGTACGCTTGGGCGAGGTAGGCGCCTCGCTCGGGACCGGCGTGCCCGCCCCGGCCGTTTCGGCGACGGACGGCGCGGAAACGGAAAGCGCCCAGCGCACCGACAGCGTCGCCACGAGGGAAACTGCCGCCACGCCGGCGAGCGCAACCAGCACATGCACGACAGGACTTGGACCGCCACTTCGCGTCGCCCCCCATGCGTCTTGGGTCTGCTCCAGTTCGGTTGGCGTCGGAGGGGACGCGCTCTCTCTGTCGACGTGCCCGCTTGAGGGCGAGCGATCCCGACGCGCCACCGTTCCGGACATGGGTGTGGGCGTGTGGCCCATGGGGGGAGTCACCGCGTTGGCCCGGGTAGCTTGAACAGTCTGTGGCTCTGCCGTCCCACGCAACGCCGTGACCAACTCGCCTACGCTCTGAAAGCGATCTTCGCTCCGCTTCTGTAAACAGCGAAGGATCACGGCTTCCGTCGCTGCGGGCAGAAGAGCATCCACACTCGGAGGCTGAGGCGCGTCGTTGACTATACTGAGACAGATCCCGGGAAGTGTGTCCGCGTCGAAGGGCAAGCGCCCGGTGCACAACTGATACAAAACCACGCCGAGCGACCAAATGTCCGTCCGGTGATCTGAGTCCCGTGTGGAACGCAACTGCTCGGGCGACATGTAGTGGGGTGAGCCCATCACCGCGGCTGTACGCGTAATGTCATCCTTGGTGCTCAGGCTCATTTTCGCGATGCCGAAGTCCAACACCTTGACCAATCTCTTGCCCTCACCGCGGGCTGCCAAGAACAAGTTCTGTGGCTTCAAGTCACGGTGAACGATGCCCACGGAGTGAGCCTCGCAGATCGCCTCCGCAGCTTGCAGCACGTACTCCACGGCTTCCTCCGCGGGCAACCGGCCTCGCACGGCCAGCTCGGTGGCTAGGTCCCGACCTTCGAGGTACTCCATCACCAGATAGGGTTCGCCGGAGTTCAGTGTGCCCACGTCATGCACTCGGACGATGTTCTGGCTCTTGAGCCGCGCAAGGGCTCGACCCTCTTTCAGAAATCTCGCCACAGCCGCCCCGTCCGAACAAGCCTCACGCCGCAAAAACTTCAATGCGACCGGAATCTCCAAGTCGACGTGGTGTGCAGCGACCACAACGCCCATGCCACCTTCACCGAGCAGCCGCTCGATTCGAAACTTGCCTCCGAGTAGCTGGCCAACCGCGATGGGGACGGGCATGTCTACAGCCATGAGTGTAGTCCAGCCATCATCGTCCGCAACACGACGTGCTTCGGCGGCCCACCTGCCATCCAGCAAGCTCCATTTGCAACAGGCCGCAGAACCTGAGTCAAGTACGCGGGGTCCTGACGCATACGGGCTCAAGTCGAAGGTATGGCCCTGGACCGCGCTTTAGCGGCAGCCTTGGGTACCCAGCGTGGTCGTTTCTGTCAGGGTAGTGCACTGGTAAAGCGTTGCAGCTTGACCGCAGAAAACCGCGCCACGGAATCCACTGGTCACGCACAGCGGGCTGCATGGCGAAGGCGAGCAGCCAAGGTTGTACCCGGGTTTTGGGAACGCCGTGCCACACATAGCGCAACTGGCGCTGCCGAGGTTCGGGTATTGGGTGCTCTGCGCGTTGTCGCAGTTGTAGTCGTAGTTGCCCGTGGGGCTGCCCTCGCGGCCCACGGTGAAGTACTGGGTCTGGCCAGGTTTCGCCGCTGAGTTTTGATCGTAGCAATCTTGGCTATTGCTGACGTAGCCGCTGGCGGCGGGCCCGCTGGTCGAGCAACCGAGGGTCTTGTTGCCCGGGTCCCCGTAGCTGTCGGTGTCCGAATCGCGGTACCAATCCACGCACGCCTCGCTACCGCCACACACCTTGCCGTTGCAGTTGCAGGTGCCTGTGGAGCAGCTGAAGTTCGCGCCGGTGCACGCGGTGTTGCAGCAGGTACCGCCCGCGCAGAAGTTACTTTTGCACCAACTTGGCGCGCTGCAGCTGTTGCCGTTGTCGCGCTTGGCTTCGCATTTCTTGCTGGTCGTGTTGCAGAAATAGCCCGTGACGCAGTCCGGGTCCGCGGCACACACGGTCTTGCATGCGGTCGCGCCGCAGACATAGGGCGCACACGGTTTTGTCACCGCTTTGCACGCACCCGCGCCGTCACACGTGGGCGTGCTCTGGGTTGCGCCGGCACAGGTCGACGCGCCACAACTCGCCGGTGCTGGGTACTGACACGCGCCACTGCCGTTGCACGCGCCGGCGCAGGCGCTGTCCGCCGCCGCGCCGCCGACGCAGTCCTTGTCCGGATCCTTGTCCGGATACGCGGTGCAGCTGCCGAGCTTGCCGGCAACCGCGCAGCCCTCGCACACGCCGTCGCAGGCGGTGTTGCAGCAAACGTCATCGACGCACTTGCCGCTCAGGCAGTTCCCGCCGCTGGTGCAGCTGGCGCCATTCGGCAACGTGCCAACCCCCGCGTCGCCGGCCGCGCCCGCGACTCCACCGGACCCCGAAGTGCCGGCGGTGCCGCCCGCGCCAGAGTCCGCGCCCGCGGTGCCGCCGGCTGTTCCGCCAGAGCCGCTACTTCCCGCTGCAGCAGCTGTGCCGCCCGCGCCGCTACCCCCCGCTTGCCCTCCAAGTCCGGCCTCGGCGCCGGCGCTACCGCCCGCTGAGCTAGGCGAAAAGGATTCGTCGGAACAACCCACGGCGCTCACGCCACCAAGGGCCAACCCAGAGACCAACACTGCCAGCCGAAAGCGTCCTCGACCCGATGCGGATTTCATCTCAACACCCCTTTGTCCACCGGCCCACCTGAGGGGCCCGATTCGCGGGGCGAAGCTAGCACAACCGGAAAACTCAGCCCAACGCCATTGGTTGGGCCCGGCGGCTGAGACGAGGTCCGTTGCGCGCGGCTGGCTGGCGGTGAGCGCCGACACTGAGCAAAAAGGCGTCATCCAAGCTGGACACGCCATGCCCTCGGCGTGCCGTGCCCTCGGGCGCCGCGCGGCCATGCACGCGCGGCGCCACCGGGTCCGCGTTCAGGGGTTTGCCGGCTTGATCACACCAATGACCGCGCCGAGGCTGTCCTGCAGGATAGCGAAGCGACCGACCCCTTCGACCTGCATGGTCTCGCCGTGTTGCTTGGCGCCCCGGGCGACCGCACGCTTCACGGCGTCATCCGTGTCGGCCACTTCCACGTACTGCAACCACATCTGCGGCACCTTCGGGTCGGGGCTCTGCATCAAGCCGCCCCGCGGACTGTCACCGTTCTTCAGCACGTAGTACTTGCCGTTCGGCATGTCCATGACGTCGTGGCTGTAGCCCAAAACATCCGAATAGAACTTCAGTGCCGCAGCGGTGTCCTTCGCCCACAGCTCGTTCCAATGAAAGCTGCCGGGCCCTTTGACCGCGTCGTGGTCTTCGGTTTCGCCGCGGAAGAGCATGAACGCACCACCTTGTGGATCGGTCACCGGTTGGATGCGACCAACGCCCGGGACGTCCATGGCGTCCATCAAGGTTTTGCCGCCCGCCGCTACCACCTTCTTGGCACTGGCGTTCACGTCCGCGACGGATACGTAGCTGACCCAGTGTGGCGGGATGCCGTCCTTGGGAGGCGTCATGAAGCCGCCAACGGGTGCGCCCCCGGCCTTGAGCATCGGGTAGCTGCTGCCGTCCGCCATTTGCATCGGCTCCAGCTTCCATCCGAATAACTCCGGATAGAAGGCTTTCGCCTTTGCGTGATCCTTGGTGACCAACTCGAACCAAACGAAACGTCCATGATCGTATGCCATTTGCTCATTCCTTTTTCGGAACCGACGCCGCAGCGCCCGAACCTTGCTGGGGCGCAGCTGCGCCCGGTTTTCGGTTTCAGGCTGAGGTCGTTTCGCCGACGCCCAGATCGACACCGGCCGAAAACAAAAGCCGCCGCGCCGGACCTCTCACACGTAACCGCTTGTGATTATTAAAGAAAAATAATTAGACCCACGCTGTCGAAATCCCGGCGGCTGATTCGACTACTGGTTGAAGCGACGCCCGCTGAGGTCGCTGAGGAGAAGAATCGAAATGCAATATCTGTTGTTGATCTACGAAAACGAAGGCCTGGGCAAGCAGCGCAGCGACGCCGAGAACAAGAAGGTCTTTGGCGGCTACATGGAATTCACCGAGGCGATCAAGACGTCCGGGCATCTGCGCGGCGGAGACGCCCTCGAACCCGTGGCGACCGCCACCACCGTACGCGTACGCGACGGCAAGACGCTGACCACGGATGGCCCGTTTGCGGAGACCAAGGAACAACTCGGCGGCTACTACCTGATCGAAGCCAAAGACCTCGACGAGGCCTTGAAGATCGCCGCCCGGATCCCAACTGCGGAGACCGGCAGCATTGAAGTGCGACCGGTCATGGTCTGGGAGTAGACTGGCGCTGGAGGCCCACCACGCTCCGTAGTAGTTGGAGCTGGTGGGCGTCCACCATGCTCAGATCCAGCGAGTCGTCCGCCAGCACTACGGAGCAGTGCTGGCGCGCTTGGTGCGGTCATTCGGCGACTTGCACCTGGCGGAAGACGCGCTGCAGGAAGCGCTGACCGCGGCGTACTTGCAGTGGTCCGATGGCGCCATCCCGGACTCGCCTCGGGCCTGGCTGCTGACCACCGCACGCCACAAGGCCGTCGACGAAGTACGCAAGCGCGTCCTGCGCGGCGAAAAGCACGAGCAAATCCTGCGTGAGCAGACCGACCAGGCTGCCACGACCCCCGAGGACGCGTTCGCCATAGGCGACGACATGCTGCGACTGATGTTCACCTGCTGCCACCCCGCGCTGGAACCGTCCGCGCAGGTTGCCCTCACGCTCAACGCCGTCGCCGGGCTCCGCGTCGAGGAAATCGCGCGGGCGTTTTTGGTGCCTGTGCCGACCATGGCGCAGCGTTTGGTGCGCGCGAAGCGCAAGATCGTCGCAGCAAAGATCCCCTACGTGGTGCCCGAACGCACGGAGCTGGCGCCACGCACGCACGGGCTCTTGCGAGTGCTGTATCTCATTTTCAACGAAGGTTACTCCAGCAGCCACGGCAGCGATCTGATCCGCGCCGAGCTCTGCGAGCATGCGATCAGCCTTGCCCGGGAGGTCACTGGCCTCCTGCCCGAGGACGGCAACAGCATCGGCCTGTTGGCGCTGATGCTGCTGCAGGACTCTCGGCGTGCCGCGCGCGTCGATGGCGCCGGCGACTTGATCTTGCTCGAGGAGCAGCAGCGCCAGCTGTGGGATCAGGCGCGCATTGCCGAGGGCAGCGCGCTGACCGAGGCCGCGCTCCGACTCAGTCCCCGTGCACCCTACGCCATCCAAGCGGCAATCGCGGCCGTGCATGCAGCCGCAACGCGCGCGGAGCAAACCGACTGGAGGCAGATCGTCGGTCTGTACGACCATTTGCTTCAAGTCGAACCGTCGCCGGTCGTCGCGCTCAACCGCGCCGTGGCCGTCGCCATGGCGCACGGGCCGAAGGCAGGGCTGTCGCTGATCGTCGAGATAGAAGACGAACTAGCTGGCTACCACCTGCTGCATGCCACCCGCGGGGAGCTGCTGCGGCGCGCAGGGCAGCATGCGCCGGCACGGGAGGCCTTCGAGCGAGCGCTGGCACTGTGCGACAACGACGTGGAGAAGCGACTCTTGAAAAAGAAGCTGGCCACCGTCAGCGACTGACGGCTCCTCGAGGCGCGGCTACTTGGGCGGCTCCACCGAAGCGCAGCCGAGCTCGATGCGGATCTCGCCTTTGGCGCCCTCGATCTCGCTGCAGTTGGCCGGGCAGAGCACGATCTCCGTCGGGCTCTGCGGGTTGTTGTAGTACCAGCCACCCAGGGTTGGATCGCACTGCGCTGGGCTGCCGACCTTGTAGATCAGCTGTGGGCTGCCCGAGGCGGGGGTGTAAAACACGTTCACTTGATTCGGGTTGAGCGTCTCCCCGGGAGGCGCTGCGGGCACCTTGAAGGTGCAGCCCAAGGCCTGCCCCTGGATCGCTTTGATCGCGTCCAGGAACTCCTTGCTGGCGTTTGCTGGGTCGACCACGAGCGCCTTGGTCGTGCCACCAGCGGCAGCGATTTGGTCCAAGCCGCTGATGTTGACGCCGCTATTGTTGATGCCGATCACAAAGGTGGAGACCGCGGGATTGCCGGCTGCGGCTGCCGAGGCCACGTTGGCCACCGACGCGATGCTGCTGTTGCAGTCGTTTGGATTCCCGTCCGTGGCCAGCACGATGATCACTTTGCGATCGAGGTGCTGCGAGGCGTACGAGGTGACGGCTTGCGCAGCGGCCTGCATCGCGGGATGCGTGGGCGTGCCGCCCCCCGGCGACGTGCCCGTCAGGGCCGCGGTGCTCTTGGGCGCGACTGCGTGCACCCGG
>CALMUT010000021.1 GCA_937872925.1 uncultured Myxococcales bacterium
TGTGTTTCTCTCTTTGAGAGAAACCAGTTCATGTGCTTGGGGATTCGTCCTCTGAGCGAACCTACAACTCGTTGGGCGGAGTTGGAGCAAGCTGGCGCGGGCTCTGGGTCGGAGCGGTTCAAATCCCCAAGCTGGCTCCGTGTGTTTCTCTCTTTGAGAGAAACCAGTTCATGTGCTTGGGGATTCGTCCTCTGACCGGCGACGCAATGGCTCGCGCCGAACCCTTTGACGCCATTGAGTTGGATTTGGGGATGGTGTGGAGGGGACGGGGCTAATGGGTCTTGCTTTCGGAGCCCGCGTTGTTGCCCGAACGGACGCGGATACGCTCTTCGTAGTTCGCGACGTAGTTGTCGCTCCGCAGCTCGCGTTGGACAGTCGCAGGCCCGTCGGGTAAATTTCCAACATGCAACGCTGGGTCGTGTTCGTGATTGGCATGCTTACCGTTGCCTCGTGCAGCGGCGGCGGCGGTGGAGCTGCAGCGGGTGATCTTGCCGCTTGCAACAGTTACTGTCAGGTTCGCGAGTCGAAGAACTGCCCGGGAGAACCGAGCCGGAACGAGTGCTCGAGCGACTGCGGCGCGAAGTACAGCGCGGACCGAGCGAGCTGCGCCAGCGAAACCGATGCCTGGATAGCCTGCCAGGCACAGGCACTACCGAATCAGTGCGACGCCTACGGCATTGACGAAGACTACCAAACAACCCTGGCGGCCTGCGGGCCCCAGGTGCAAGCGTACCAGGTCTGCACCGCGTGCACCGTCCAGCCGAACGACAACCCATGCAAAGCGTGCACGAAGACCGAGTGCTGTTCGGAGCGCCAGGCCTACTATGGCGACGCCGAGACGGCCGGTTATGACCAGTGCAAGGCCACATGCATCGGGTCCGCAGAATGTGATGCGTGCGTGACGCAGTTCCCGAATGCTGCAGCCAAGGCACAGGCCGCGGTAGATTGCGCCTTGGCGAAGTGTACGAGCTGCCAATCGCCCTGATCGGCGTTTCGTGGGCCGTCTGTGCAGGCGATCATGGTTCGAGCACGCGCGTGACGACGGTCCGCGTCGTGGTTGGCTTGGCTTCCCGCGTTCGCGGGCCAGGCAATGCGCCCAAAGTGTGCCACCACGTGGTCCCCACGCGATCGTGACCTGCGTTCCCAACTCGTGATCTTGCGGAAGATCGCGATGCCCGGGATGGGCACGGTTTATGCCTCCTACAACAACATGAGCCCGCTCCGGTCCCGTCTGATGCTCGCTGCCGGCAGCGCCCTGGCCATTGGCTTCGTGCTGGCTTCGCCTCCGATGGTGTCGACGGCGGACGGGTGCTCGGGCATGCCATCGTACCCGTACGACTACCCCATCGGAAGCTGGGAGAGTCTGGCATTTCCGGACGGCATTACTCTGCCGCCGGATGGAGTCGTGGTGCTTCACGGCATGCGCCACTCATTGGGAACGAGCGACACCAAGCCGTTAGGGGTGAGCGTCAGCGTGACGGATTCGTTTGCGGAGCCCGTTGCCGGCAAGTTGTGGCTGGAGCCCGGTGGCCGACATTGGCCGGCCAGCTGGTACGCGATTTGGCGTCCGTCCGCGCCGCTTCAGGCGGAGGCCACATACACCCTGACCTGGCATGGGGAGCAGTCAGGCGAACTGGACGGCACGGCGACCTTCGTCACCTCGAGTGCGGTGTCCGTACTGGCCGACCTGGAAATCACGTCTCCAACCTTGCAGCGCACCCACGCACTGACAGGAGAGCGGGTCCACTGCTCCAACCTGGACGTCTGCCCAGAGCCTCCGAGCTTTGCCACGACGGAGATCGAACCGTACGGCATGAGCTTCGCCGTCTCGGAGCCCAAGGAACCCAATACCTTCCAAGCGCTCTCGCTTCGCGAAGTTCCAGGCAAAGGCACCTTCGTCGAGACCTACGACACGCCAAGCCAGCGCAACCGCGCAGTCATGGCCGCCCCCTGGCATGGGTACAGAGACTTCTCCGTGTGGTTCGCGGAGGTGCTCCCCGAGTACTGCGTCGAGCTCGTGCAGCGCGACCTGCGCAACGACGTCGAACGCACGAAGCAGCTCTGCGTACCGCGAACGGAGCTGGCACTGACCGGAGGGAGCCGCCTCGACGCCCACCTCAAACTGTGTTCGTCACCTCCCGATCCGTCGTATCTCGAACGCTGGTGTGCCTTGAAACCGCTGGCCCAGGAGTGCCAGGCACTCGACGCCGGAACGAACAACGCCCCGGACGACTCCGGCGGCTGCAGCTGCCGCATGCCAGCGCCCGCGCCTGCCGGCCTACCGAGCGGCGCACTACTCATTCTGCTCGCGCTCGGCGCATGGAAGCGCCGGTCGTGACCCCGCTGCAGCAACGGGCCAGCGTGTCACGCGCGCCTACGGTAGACTGGGGCCACCATGCGAGCGCGCCACGCGGTCCTGCACACGAATCTCGCGTTCCTGCTGGCGATAGGAGTAAACAGCTGCACGCCGGCGTCGCCGGTGCAGGCGCCTGAAGGCTCTGCGCCGCCGCCAATCGCTGAGACGCCGGCGCCGCCGGCCCCCGCGCCGGATGTCCCGCCGGTCGCCGGAGACATCGCATGCGGCGCCCAATTCTGCGGAGCTTCGCAAGCCTGTTGCGAATACAGCGTGGGTGAGACGGCTTGCGTGGCCAAGAGCGCCGAGGGCGACGAAAGCTCGGGCAGCCTCGCGCAGCGCGTCAGCGCCATCGTCAAGACCCGCGGTGCCGCTTGCAAGACCGCGCGCAAAGATCCTCTGGAAGCCGTTTCCCTCTGCACGAGCAGTCGGCAATGCGCGACCGGCAGCCTGTGCTGTCAACACTGGGACGAAGACGCCGGGGTCAACGTTTCCTTGTGCCAAGCCACGCCCGCCTGCCCAGAAGACGAACACTGCGTGCACGGAACGCGGTGCTCCACGCCTGGCTCGGTCTGTGTGCTGGGTCTTTGCGCGAAGCCGGGCGTTAGCCTCGAGTGCGACGGACACAGATGCGAAGCGGGCCAGGTGTGCTGCTCGGGCCCCACACGATGCACTTCCCCAGAGGAGTGCGCGAAGTCCCAGGGAACGGCGCCGCACCGCGCACTGCATTTCGCGTGCAACAGCCCCGCTGACTGCCCCAGGGGCATGGTTTGCGTCGGCACCGCCACTATTTCGAGCTGTCGCGCCAAGTGGCAGCCTGACGCAGACGGCCTCCAAAAGCTCAGGTGCGAAGCGGACGCTCATTGCGCGCCGCTGCAATGCCCCAAGGACACCCGGGCGACATGCGAAGTCCGCGTGGACGAAAAACGCTGCCGCTGCGTGATGGAGACCCCCACCGCGCCGAAGCCATGAAAACGCCCTGCACACACGAGCGGCGACGATCTCGTCCGCAATTCGGCCTTTGACGCACGAACTCCCAAGTATTCGCCGCGTTGAGGCGCATTGGGACGCAGGCGCACTTCGCGATCGAGCGCGATTGGCTAGCTGTCTTCCGCAACCGGCCAGCTTCCGCCGTTCGATTCGTAGCGCTCCCAGATTTCTGTCGGGTCGGCGGGCTCCTCGTCGTCCTCGCCGTCAGCCCGAGCGTGCTCGTAGTCGATTTCGTCGAGACCGATCATGCAGTGCATGAAGTGTGCGTAGGCTGCCCCAGCGAGCTCCTCGTTGGCGAGGTTCACCATAGCCTGTACCTGGATCAGCGCAGCGCCCTCGTCGCCTTGCTCCTCGTCTTGAGTGCAAACGAGCTCGAGGCTTTTGCCATCAAGCCAACGAATGCTCCAACCCGGCTCTTCCTGCAGTCCGTCGAGCGCCTGCTGTACGGGCATTGCCTCCACATACGGTTCGTCGTGATCTTGCCCAGCTAGCATGGCCGAGAGGAAGGCTTCGCGGTCGCGCAGTTCGATTCGAGCCAGGCAGCGGAGAGCGTTCATGGCCGCCGTATGGTCGGCGGCCCCAAACCAGGGCAAGCGGAATTGCGCACACTGAATTTGGGTTGTTGCGCGCGTGTGGGCTAACGGAACGTGCGAGTTGCCCGGTCGTGGGCGGCCGTGAAATCGAGCGCGGGGCCGAGCGGCGGGCGCTGGGCGAAGGCGACTTCCCAGCGAGAGACGGCGAAAATGGCGCTTTTTGTAGTTCGGGTTAGGGCGATCCCAGGGCGACGCTACGGTGGGAGCCGAGATGCAGGGATTGCGCGGGCGTGTTGCTGAACTGTGGCAGTCGTTTGGAGCCAGCGAGGTGGTCGACATTCTCGTGGTCTCGGTATTCATCTACTCGCTGATCAGTTGGTTTCGCTCCGCGCGAACGCGTTCCGTTGCGCTTGGCGTGGCCGCGCTCACCGCGGTCTACGGCTTGGCACAGCTACTCGAGCTCTATCTCACACTCTGGATCTTCAACATCGGGCTGACGGTTGCGTTGGTTGCTTTGGTGATCATCTTCCAGGACGATATCCGTCGCGCCTTTGAAAAACTGGCGACCTCGCGCATGGGTACCAGCACGGTCGCGGACGAGACACTGACGGACGTGCTGGCACGCACAGCGGAAACGTTAGCGAAGGAACGCAGTGGCGCGTTGATCGTGCTACCTGGGCGAGACCCGATTGAGCGACACCTCACGGGGGGCACGCGGCTCGCCGGGCTGATCAGCGAAGCACTTCTGCTCAGCATCTTCGACCACAACACGCCGGGGCACGACGGCGCTGTGGTCATCGAGAACGAACGCCTGCGCTCGTTCGGAGTGCACCTGCCCCTCTCCACCGCAATCAAGGGCGGCGAACGCTTTGGCACCCGGCACACCGCTGCCCTGGGCCTATCGGAACAATGCGACGCGCTGGTCATCGTGGTGTCCGAAGAACGCGGCGTGGTTAGCCTGGCGCAGAACGGGGAGCTAAAACAGACGCAGTCCACGTCGGAGCTGGCGGACGCCATCCGCGCGAACTTGCGACAGGGTGAGACGCAGTCACAGAGCGCATGGCGGCGGCTGGTGTTTTCAAACCTGCCGACCAAGTTGGCCGCGGTTTTTCTGGCACTGGTGAGTTGGGTGCTGGTCTTCGGTTTTCAGGGCGAGACCTTGGCGCGCACCTTCGGCGTGCCCATCGAGTACCGAGATGTGCCCGAGGGGTGGCAAGTGGACGAACCTGACCCCTTGGAAGCGCGTGTCACGCTTTCAGGAACGACGCGTGCGTTTCGGATGCTCGATCCCAAGACGTTGGTAGTCTCGCTAGACGTCGGACAGCTGCGCGCAGGTCGCCAGAAGATTTACATCAACGAGGACGACTTCTCGCACCCGAGCGATCTGGTGGTCAATCAGCTTGAGCCGTCGAGCATCGTTTTGACTGCGTACGAGACCCAACTGCAGTCCGTTAGCGTCAAGCCAGCAACGCAAGGCAAACTTCCCGCGGGCAAGCGACTGGCCGCGCTCAGCGTCGAACCCAAGACCGTAGCGTTGTGGGTGCGAAAACGAGATGCTCAGCGCATCCGCGAGATCAAGAGCGAACCGATCGATCTGAGTATGATCAAGAGCTCTCAATCCCTCAAGGTCGGCGTGCGGCTTCCGCCGAACTGCCGGCTCTCTAACGACAGCGCGAAGCACGTGGTCGTCAACGTTGTCTTAGCCGATGTGCCCTGACTTCCGTCAAGGTGCTACTTTGCCAAGCCGGGGCACCTCAAAGTGGCAGGCTCGAGACTAAATCCTCCCGCCCTGAATCCTTTTCGAGCTCACGATCGTCGTGTGAGGTGGAGGTGATTGATGAGTTCAAAGGGAAAGCGCGCGCTGGTGATTGGGGCGAGTCGCGGCGTGGGGCGAGCGGTTGCCCTCGCCCTCGTCGCGGACGGAGCGCGAGTCTGCGCAGTGGCCCGAAGCCGGGAAAACCTGGACCAACTCGCGAAAGAGGCGGCCGGCGAGTTGCTCGCTCTGGCGGGGGACGCCTCAGATCGGGAATTCCTAGCGAAAGCTTTCACCGACGCGGATCCGGACATCGTCGTGAGCACCCTTGGGGTGAGTCCAAAGCTGGGTACAATCGAGGAGCAGGATTGGGACAGCTTCTCGGCGGCCTGGAATACGGACGTGAAGCACGCTTTTCATCTGTCGCAGCTGGCGCTTTCACGGCCGCTCCGTCCCGGAAGCATCGTCGTCACTTTCTCCAGCGGAGCGGCCATCGGCGGTTCCCCCCTTTCCGGCGGTTACGCCGGCGCGAAGCGCATGCAGTGGTTCTTGGCCGGCTATGCCGCGGCAGTATCGAAGCAAAAGGGGCTCAACATTCGCTTCCTGGCGCTTTTGCCCAAACAACTGCTCGTGGGCACGGACATTGGGGGCGCTGCGGGCAAGGCGTACGCAGCCGCCGCTGGGCTCAGTACCGAAACGTTCTTTTCACGCTGGGAAAAACCGCTGGATGCCAATGGCGTCAAAGACGCGGTGCTGCAAATCATCGCGGGCGCCGCGACGGATGTGACGGCGATTGGCGTGGGAGGCAAAGGCCTCGAGCCGCTATGATGCGTCAGTGACCGACGCGGTTCCGCCAGAGTTGGCCGTTGCCCGGGAGCGCTTCTTGGAGCTGGTGGTGGCGTTGCGGCCCGAGCTGCATCGCTACTGCGCGCGACTCGTCGGTTCGGCGATCGAGGGCGAAGATGTGTTGCAGGACACGCTGGCCAAGGCGTTCTACGCCCTGAGCACTGAGCGAGAACTGCCCCCGCTGCGTCCTTGGCTGTTTCGAGTCGCGCACAATACGGCCGTGGATTCCTTGCGCCGCTACGAGCGTCGTCACGTCGAACCACGGGGGGATTTCGAGACCACCGCCGCCGTCGACGAGATCGATCCGATTGCGAATCGCATGGCGCTCTCGGCATTTAGCGCTCTGCCCATTCAGCAGCGCAGCGCGGTGATCCTCAAAGACGTCCTGGGCCACAGCTTGGAGGAACTCTCCAAGACGATGGGCTGCAGCCTCGCGGCGGCCAAGTCCACTCTGCTGCGTGGGCGAGCAGCACTGCAGCGCAGCGCAGAGCAGGACGCGGAAGCCGTTGCGCTCCGCCCGGACGCCGAAGAGCGCAAGAGACTCGAACGCTACGTCGCGCTGTTTAACGCGCGTGAATGGGACGGGCTACGCAGCATTCTCAGCGAAGAGTGCCGTCTTGATTTGGTTGGCCGCCACCGCGCCCGTGGAAAGCAGACGCATGAGTACTACTCTCACTATGCGCAGGCGCCCGCGGTGCGGCTTTGTGTGGCAAACGTTGAGGGTCACTGGGGGCTTGCCGCCACGACCGCGGATGAACGGCCGGACTATTTCATCTTGCTCAGCTGGGAGCAGGACCGGGTCGTGGAAATTCGAGATTTTCGCTACGCGGCGTACGTTGCGCAAGAGGCGAACATCACCGCCGCGGAGGGGTGACGCGTCCTGAGCCATCGGCCCCACACCGGGTCGCGGCGCCGTTCAGGGCTTGGGCTTCGTGGCGTCGCGCGCGGCTTCGGATGGACCGCATGCTGCGAGAAACGCTGCCAACACGCTTGGTATCGCGTGCACGCACTGCCACGCCATCGATGACGCAAAGAGCGGCCGGCAGCGGGCGCAAGAGTAACGCGCAAAGGCGGCGGCGTGGTATCATCTGAAGGATGCGTTCGAAAATGGTCTGGCTATTGGGTGCTTTGGCGTTGGCGGCTTGCGGCTCGAGTTCCACGGGGAATAAGGGCGGCTCCGGTGGAAGCGCCGGAACCGCAGGCGCATCTGGCGGCCCTGCGGGGGCGGGCGGCAGCGACAGCGGAACTACTGGCGGCGCGGGCGGCGGCGCGTCGGGCGCACCGACATCGGATGCAGGCGCTCCGCTGATCCCGGCCCAATGCTGGCCTGGGCCGGCCGACTGCAATCCAGTCACGAATACTGGCTGCCCAACCGGCATGCAGTGCGGTTTCAACGGAACCAAGTTCCTCTGCGTCGCGGAAATGCTCCAGGCGCCTGGCCCCGGCAAGGAGTGCACGATCCCCGGAAACCATTGCCAGTCCGGGCTGATCTGCGATCAGGGGCCCACTCCGGTACGTTGCTCCAAACCGTGTTGCGTGAAGTCGGATTGCGCTATTGCCGACAATTGCAAACCACTGCCCAGTGGTGGCGGCACCATGGGATTCTGCGGCCCTCCCTAAATTCCCCGGGCAAGCCTTGAGTTCCGGCCAAGGGTAGCGCATCGCGTCCGGCGCGTGCTCGCCTCCAGCGCTCCGCTCCGCAGGGTGGCAGGCGAGCGGTTGTGTGGCCAGAACCGCCGCGGTGACAGGACGAAGCGCGCTGGGTCGGATCGGACGGGTCATTGGGAATCACCTGGCTCGCGCGGAATGGCACAAGGAACCCCAGCCGCCCGCGGTTGGAAAGCAGACACAACAGATCTGCCTGCCGGATCGCGGCGACACCGGCCGTTTACAGTCCGCTTGCGGGATCGAAGCCACGCTTGGCTGCGGCGCTGCGGAGAGGAAGGGTCGGGCCCTATTTCTTCAGCACCGGCGCCAGCCGCGTCACCAATGCGTCCACGGCGGCGTTGTATCCGTACGCCGTAGCGTTGGCATCGCCCGCGACAGACTTGGCGCAGATGCTGCCCACGACGCCGCCAGTTTCGCGCAGCACTTCGAGTTGGCGCAGGCCGGGATAGGCTTTCGCGTGGGTCTGTGTGCTGGTGAATTGCGTACCGTTCCAACACAAGGCGTTCTTGCCGTTGACCGCCGTAGCGTGGCAATCGCAGCCACCCGTCGCGCTAGCGCAGTCCCGCGGCGTGGCCAACGGGAAGATGCACGCGTACTGCAGTTCGCCGGGCCCCTGCGCGCCGAAAGCGCCCGCAATGTCCCAATCGTGTCCGCTGATTGGATCGGCGTGTGGTGTGCTCGCGGTTGGGAGTCCAGCGCGCGGCGCGTTGCTCTCGACCATGTGAGGGTCGGAGGCGGGCTGATGGCCGTTTTTGGAGATCTTCGACCAGACGCCCTGAGCGGTCAGCTCCTCGGGCGTCAGCAGCGTGAGATTGGCGCCCGGCGCTTGGGAATCGGGCGTGGAAATGAGTTGCCAGGGCACGCCGACGATCCCAGCCAGCACGATCACGCTGGGATCCCGAGCGAATCCGGCGCCCGTCGAAAACAGCGGGTTCGGTGTGTTGTTGCCGGCTCGGTCTTCGATGACGGGCTTTTGTAGTCCAGACACGTAGCGCGAGACCGGATACAGCCAGTCCACGCCATAACGGCGCTTCTGCTCCCAGCAGCGCAGGTTCACGTGATCTTCTGGACTTGTGTAGGTGCCGCCATTCTTCTGGCATTCCGCGTCTTGGTTATGGGAAGCGCAACCGGCTGGTGCGGGCGCGCCGCAACTGGTGCAACAGGGGTCGTCCGGGTTGGCGTTGCAGGCGCTCGTGGCGCGCGGCAATCCGGGCGTCGCGATACTCGTCAGCCACCCCTGACCATCATCGCGAATCGAACAGTCGTTTTCGTCCGTCAGCATCACGATGGCCACCGCGGAGTCGCCGCGCAAGAATGCCGCGCGTTGCGCGAGCACGGTCTTGTCCGCGCAGAAGCCGTCGACGCAGGTTCCGTTCTTGCCACAGTCTGCACCTGCAGCGGTGCAAGTCTGCACCACGGTGAAATTGCCCTCGCGTTTTACGGTGTCTGGCGGCTGCGGGTCGATCAGGAAGCGGTACCAACTCTCCAGCTGCGCCTCGTAGCCGCAGCCGGTTTCCCCCGCGGCATTGACGTGCTGTCTCAGCGCATTCACGAGCTCCGTCGGGTCTTGGATCGCACCCGGAGCCCAAGCCAGAAAGCCGAGCCCGTCTTGACTCGGCAGCCCAGGTCGCGTCGATCCCACCAGGCGGCCACCGTCATTTTGCTCCGGCTTGAAGTTAGGACTCGTCTCCGAACAAGATTCGCCTCCGTGTGCGCCCAGACTCGAGGTCACCACCCCGACGTGCAGATCGGCGACAGGAGCGAACTCTGGTGTGGACCCTGCGTCGCACGGGAAATTCTGCCCAGTTGGCGTGCCCCCGCTCATGCAGCGCGGGGTGATGAGGTTTAAAATCAGCCGGGGCACGCTGGCCGCGAGCAGGGACTGCTTGTCCGCCATTGAAATGGAGTTGTCGACCATGAGCAACAGGTCGATCTTCTCGACGCCCCCGGTGAACCCGCCACCCGTTCCACCGCCGCCCGTTCCACCACCACCCTGTGCACCCTGGCCGCCGCTGCCGCTAACGGCCCCGCTGCCTCCAGAACCGCCTCCGGAGGAGCTTCCTCCGCAACCGAGGGCGAGGGCGGAAGGAATCAGCAGCCAAAGCAGTGATGTTCGCATGGGGACTTGTACGTTCTCACTGGAACCAAATTCCTCCGGCTGGCGAAGTTAGGTGCGGGCGCGGCGAAGCGCTCGGAGTTTGTGCACAGGTCGAGAGACGATCAGAAACACGTGCTCGCGTTTGGGCCAAGACCTGAAAAGGGGAGGCAGTCATCATTTGGCTGGCAGTGGGATGGATGGGAACACAGAACCTCATCACATCCAGACGTTGAAGCCGTGCAGCTGACCAGGCTGTCTTTCATGCAGCAAACCGGCGCCGACCCTGGGCAATCCACCGGCGAAAGACACTCGACGAAGAACCCCGAGCAGCCGCCGACCACGCAGCTCAGCTTGTCGCCTTCAGCGCAGCAAGTCCGGTCGCCGCAAGACTCGCCACCGCACTTGAAACCACTTCCCCCGCTTACGCCGCCGCTGCCACCGCTCGCACCACCGGCGCCACCGCCCGTTCCGCCGCTCGCGCCTCCAGAGCCCGCGCTCGCTCCGCCTGCGCCCGCATTTCCCCCCGAGGTCGCTGCGTCCCCAGTGACGCTGCCGGCATCCGCTCCCGCGTTATACTGGTCGAGATCCCGCCCGACGGAGCAACCCGCAAGCACCATCGCTGCTGCCGTCGCCAGTGTCCGGATCCCGCGCATCGCGCTGCAACCATAGCAGCATGCCTCCCCAGGTGAACCTGCTGGATCTGAGGTACACTCGCGGCGTGGTGAAAAACTTGAGAAGCCTGAGGACTGCGGCGGTGTTGTCGCTTGTGGCCTGCGCCGGGGTCGCATGCTCGAGCGACGAAAGCAGTGCTCCTGGTTCCGGCGGCACTGGCTCTGGCGGCCGGGCCGCCAGCGGGGGGGGCGGCGCTGGAGGCCAAGCGGCCAGCGGCGGAACCGGCGCAGGGGGAGGAGCCGGCACTGGCGCCAGCGGCGGCGCCGCAACCGGGGGCAGCAGTTCCGACGGCGGCGCTGGCGACTCGGCCGCGGGCGGCGCTCCCGCGGGTTGGCTCACGGTGCAGAACAAACGCATTACGGTCGCGGGCAAGGGCGTATTTCGCGGTCGCGGCGCGAACATCCACGACACTCGCAGCTGCAACGCCTGCACCTGGGGCGCACCGGACGTTGCAGAGGTCAAGCGCCGTATCGACGCACTCGTCGACGATTGGGGCGCGAACTTCATCCGCCTCAACCTTGAGAGCTACGCCTCCGCGGATGGCCGCGTGCATTGGAAAGGCGTCAACGATGATGCCGCGTATCTCGCCGACGTCGTAGAAATCGTCAAACACATCGGAACCAAGCCCGACACCTACGTTCTGGTCAGCCTCTGGGTCGATCCGACGTTCAGTGGCCTCGGCTGGCCCACCACCGCAACCCATCCCCTGTGGAAGACCCTGGTGAAGAGTCTGGCTGGAAGTGGGCACGTGATGTTCGGGCTATGCAACGAACCCGAGTCCAACTTCAACGGAGCCGAGGACGCAAACGCGTGGAAGGCGATGAATGACACGGTTCAGGTGATCCGGGACGAAGAGACCAGCTTGGGCTCATACCCTCACGTGATCACCGTGCAAGGCACGGGCGCTTGGGCGCGGCGCCTCGACTACTACGTCACGCACCCCATCACCGCGGGCGGAGGAACCAACATCGCCTACGAAGTGCATGTCTACGACCCGGCTAGCGAATTCCAGAACATGTTCGTGGATCCGGCCAAGACCTTACCAGTCGTGATTGGCGAATTCGGCGAACAGGACGCAACGCAGTTGATGGATCTCGCGACCCAAAACGACATCCCCCACCTCGCTTGGACCTTTCACATGCGCTGTCCGCCGAACCTGCTCGTTGAAAACTCTGGCGGTGGCTGTGGCCAGGGCATGAAGCTGGAGCCCACGGCCTGGGGCAACGTGATCAAGAGCCGCTTTGCAAAGCCCTGGTGACGAACGGCTGCTCGCCCTGGGTCGGGCAGTTCTGCGGCGCCTCCGGGCACTAGCTGGGCCCGGCTCTGCCCTGGGAACGTCGTTACTTGTCCAAGCCGCAGCCGCAGCGCGGGCTGCTTCCCTGTAGGAGGTGGCCTGGCGGCGGCGTTGGTACGCGCGGGGGGCCGCCGGTCAGTCGCTGCAACTCCGTGACCGCCTCGGTGCGGGCTTCGTCAAGGAGTGAAACGTATAGCGCTGTTTCGGACAAGTCCCCGGCGCGCGCGATGAGTTCCACCTTCTCTGCCAGTGCTTGGGCGCGGCGGGCTCCCAGGTTGCCGCTCGTACTCTTGAGGTTGTGAGCGGCTGCGCGAGCGCCAGCAGCGTCCCCTTGCTCCACCGCGCGCTGAAGCTCATTCAGCAGATTGGCAGAGCCAGTTACGTAGGCCTGCACCAGCGAGGCGACCACCGACGGTGCGCCCGGCGCATCCAGCTGCTTCAAAAGCTCGATGGCCTCGCGATCCACCACCGGTTCGGCGTCGGCGTTCGACGCCGGTCTCAGACTCATGCTGCGCGCCCAGCGACTCAAGACCTCGAAGAGTTGTTCCGGTCGGAAGGGCTTGCTGACGAAATCGTCCATCCCCGCTTCGAGACAGGCGCTGCGGTCGTCGGTCGTTGCGTTGGCAGTGAGGGCAATGATGGGGACGCGAGGCGCGCCCTTGAGGAGCTCACGCTTACGCTGCTCCCTCGCCGCCTCGTAGCCGTCCAGCTCCGGCATCTGGCAGTCCATCAAGACCACGTCGTAGCTCCCGGACTCGAGTGCCTTGAGCGCCTCGATGCCGTCTTCAGCAACGTCCACATCGCACCCCCACAGCTCCAGCATTCGGCGGGCGACTTTCAGGTTGATGGGCTGGTCCTCGGCCAGGAGCACTCGGGCACGCAGAGTCTGCGAAAACACGCTCGCCGGAGCGTGCGGCCTTTGGAAGCGTTCGTGCACTGGCGGAGGCGGCGTTCGGACCGGGTCCGACTGCCCCGGGATCTCGCCAGGCGCTTCCAAGCCTGGAAGACGCGCAGTGAACCAGAATTCCGAGCCCGCCCCCCCCTTGGAGCGTGCCCCGATGCTGCCGCCCATCTTGCCCACGAGTTGTCTGGCGATCGCCAGGCCCAGACCCGTCCCTCCGAAGCGCCGCGTAGTCGTTCCGTCCGCCTGGGCGAAGGACTCGAAGATGTGGTCCAGGGCCGCATCGGGAATGCCAACGCCCGTATCAACGACGCGGACACAGACTTCGCTACCCTCGACGAGTTCCGCGGAAAGCTCGATACGCCCCTGGTTCGTGAACTTCACGGCGTTGCCGAGCAGATTCACCAACACCTGGCGCAGGCGGCCCGGATCTCCCAAGCAGGTAGTACGCAGCGCGTCTGGGATCTGGGTTCTCAGCTCAAGCCGCTTGGCCTGCGCCGCTTCGGCCACCAAGCGGAGTGCATCCTCGAGCACAGCGGCGAAGTCGAACTCAATCTGCTCGAGTTCGAGAAAACCCGCCTCGATCTTGGAGTAGTCCAGAATGTCGTTGATGATTCCGAGGAGCGCGGACGCGGACTTCTGCAGAGTCGTCACGAGATCCAGTTGTTCTTCGTCCAACGGCGTCGACAAGAGCAACGCGGTCAGGCCGACAACGCCATTCATGGGCGTGCGGATCTCATGGCTCATATTTGCCAAGAATTGGCTCTTGGCGCGATTAGCCGCGTTTGCGCTGGCAGTCGCAGCTTGCAAGTCCAAATTTGATCGCTCTAGTGCAACCAACGCGGATTGTAGCGCTGCTGTGCGCTCCTGGATCTTCTTCTCAAGGACCGTGGCCGCTTGGAATAGCGAGAATGCGCCGCCGCTCAGGTCCATGCCCCGCTCAACGCGGTCCATCAGGACCTTGTTGATCTTCTCGAGCTTTACGATCTTTCGCTCTAGGGACTCAATCCGTTCGGTCTTGCTGGTCATGGACTACCGGACGACACTCCCGATGGCAACGCCCGTTAGCGTCTGGTTGACGTGCATGGAGTTGAACTGCTCACCGTAGGTGGCGAATCCCACGACGTTGTTGCGTGCCAGGATCGTGCCGACCTGATCTTTGATGCCGCGCTGGTCCAGTTCGAGATTGCGCAAGATACAGTCGCAGCCAATGATGAGTTCGGGCTCTCCGATCCGGTTGCGGAGTTCAGCAAACGTCTCCTGGAGGTTGTCTACGAGATCGACCCCGCGCGCGACGGTCAGCACGATGCCTTCGTCGATGGCGCAGAAGAACGTGAGGCTTTCGTCGGCGTTCACCTTCTGAATCGACCGCACATAGGGCTGCCCGCCAACGGTCACGACCACGGGGTAGGTGGCGAAAATCAGCGGGCTGAGTTCCTCCACGTCGAGGCCCACAGCGCGCGCGTACTCGCGCCCCGCGGGCTCTCCATTGATCTCCGTCACGATTCGTCGACCTGGGTCGGCTTCGGTGACCACCATCTTCTCGTCCGAGCTGACGAAATGCTGCGTCTTAAAGACGACGAATGGGTGCGCCGTGCGAAACAGCGCGACAACGGCGACGTCTTGTCGAAACTCCCCGTCGTGAAAGACGTGAGTTGCGTTGAAGCGCGTTCCGTCTCCCGCGGATCCACCAAAGAGCTGAATGCCTCCGAGACTGGGATGCACGGCGCTCACCACGGCCTCCTCTTTGGTCGCGAGACCGTCGATGAGCATGAACGCAAAGGCGTTGCTGCCATTGACAGGGCGGCCCCGCTTTTCGAACTCGGCCATGAGATCATGGGCAACCGCGTCGCCCACGGAGAATTCGAACTCGTGCAGGCGATCGATTCTGCGCATGACCACCTCCATGTCGGTGGAAGCGATGCTGACGCCTGTGAGCGCGCCGTTCAGGTAGCCCAGCGGAGTGATTTCCCCCGCCGTCGTGCAGCCTATGATCGGGGTGTCGCCGAACAGCGCGCGCAGTTCTGCGCCGAGTATAGGAAGCTCGTATTCGGACGAGCAATAGAACATCGCGAAGCGGATGCCTGGTTGGTCAAGCGCTTGGAAGAGTTCCAGTGCCGCAGCGCGCGGGTCGGTCTTTGTCGAAGCCCCGCGCCGGAGCTTGAGGGTGTCCGTGGACGCTACGGGTCGTGGAAATGTCTCGCTGGTTTGCATGCGACGGTATTCCTTCTGCGCTCATACGGGCGCAGCGGCAGACATCACGTGGAGATGCCGACGGACCTCCGCCGGCAACTGGTGAAGGGGGGTGGATTTCGAGATGAAGCCGTCAGCTCCGCTTTCGAGGGCAACCCTGCGGAGTTCTGCCTCGTCTAGCGCGGAGTACAGGATGATTGGGCAACGCCTCGAAGCCCCAGCCGTGGCGGTACCAAAGTAGCGGCGGACGATTTCCACCGCGCGGGGCCCGGGCAGGGCGGGCATCACGACGTCCACCAGGGCGATGTGCGGCTCTTCCTGGGCGAGCACCGCTGCGAGCCCCAGCGCGCTTTCCAAGCTACGTACTTCGAAACCGGCGGCCTCCAGGACCATTCGCGTCATATTTCGCGACGTTTCTTCGTCGTCTACGACTAGTACTCGATGTGGCACGCCGTTCGGCTCCCCAGAACCAGTGGAACGACTGGATCCGGAAAACCTGAAGCTGGCTGGCGCTTTCAGTGGCTCACTTGACGTCAGTCATATTGGCGCAAAGCGGCGCAGCGTGGTCGGCGTCGTCGGGCGTAGGAACCGCCCCGCACTACTTCGGAGGCATGCGCCCGTGCGCGAGACGCATGACGTCCCGACGCGACTGCACACCCAGGCGCGCCAACACGCGCTGGACGTAGGTGCGCACCGTCGACAAAGCGTAGCCCGTACGCAGCGCGATGTCCTTGTCAGCTTCGCCCTCCGCGAGGGCCCATGCGATGGGCTGCAACGTAGCGGGCAAATGATTGAAAAGGGAACGCTGGGGCGTGCGATCCACCACCATCGTGAATGCGCGGCCACCGAGGATCAAAGGAGTCAGCCGAATCAGCCCGCGTTCTGCCGCGCCATCGAGGTCGCCGAGCCAATCCGGTGTCTTCACCCAGGCCCGCCGGGCAGCATGATTTGCGTGCACGATTGCATCGTCGCGCACCAAGAATGCCACATCATCGAATCCGTCGAGCACGTTCGCGATGCGCCCGTCACCCACGGGAACCATGCCCAACGCTTCCAGGTTGGCAAGCCAATCGCGCAGCAGTTCACTCGCAGCGAAGAAGAGCGCGTGATCCTCGTGCACGCGTTCCAGGTCGATGCGTTCACGGTAGACGCCCATATAGCCGAGCATGCGGTCGCCCTCGTAGAAGACGGTGCGCAGCTGGTGATCGAGTCCGTTGGGTTTGAGAATGCCCTCGAAGGTCGCCTCGAATTCGGCTTCTTTTCCGTACAGCGTTGGGACGTTCACGGGGCGATTGGCGTGGGGATCTCGTTTTTGCGTGTGGTACTTGCGGATTTTGGGAAGCCTATCGAGGTGGCGTATGCCCACGCTGTCGCACTGAGACTTGCCGTGAGCGTTGGTGATGAACCAGGAGGGCAGTTGCGGCGCGGGTGGTCCGTAGGAAACGCACCTGCATTTCGGGAAAAGCGTCGCGAGTGCGATGGGCAGCGCCGCCCAGGGGGCTTCGGACAACCACGCTGACTCCAGCGTGGACTTCGCGATTTGCAGTCGGTTCAGCGCGTCGTCATCCAACGCAGCGCGTGCCGCTTCGGGGCGGGACCAAGGCAGCGTCTCCAGGCGTTTGCCGTAGATGCGTTCTAATGCGCGCAATCCTGCCGAGATTCCTGGAAGCCCGGTTCTCTGTCAATGAGATTGCACTTTGCAGGATCATGTATCCTGCGACAGGTAGGTGCGTGTAGGAGTTGCGCCGCGACCCGGGCGGGCGCGCAAGGTGAAGCCGCCGCAGGCGCTCCGCGCGGCCCAGGCGCATCACGTCCATCGCCGTTCGGGGGAGGTCACTGTCGTTGCATGTCCGCCGATCCGAGACAAATTCGGAGCACTTCGTCGGCGCGTTCGATGTGTGGGTAGTGCGCCGCGTCCTGAAGCGTGTGCTCGGACAGGCTCGCGTGCCGCGCACGCAGATGTGCAGCGGAAAGCGCTCGGTCTACGATGCGTTCTTGCGCGCCCCAGATGACGCTGGCCGGTACTTCGGAGGTTCCTGGAGCCGGTTCCGCGGGTCGGCCCGCGCTCACCCCTAGAAAAGACGGCACGTCGAGCCCGTAGGCACCGGCGTAGTGCGCCAGATAGGCGGCCATGCGCTCTTTGTCACACCAGTAGGCGTCGAAGATCCCTGCGCACTCCAGGGCCAGCAGCCAGCCGGCGCGGGTGTTGTCATCGAAGCTGCCGCTGTACGCGTCCAAGATGCCGCTCATCTGCGCGCTGCGCGCTTCATCCCCCGCCGCGCCGAATGCGTCTCGCGCGTGGCTGAGCGTGTTCTTGTGGTCCTGTGCGGTTGACAGGGCCGGTGCAACGTACACGACGCGCTCCACGAGTTGCGGTCGCTCACGGGCGATTTCCCAGCCCACCCAAGCGCCGAAGGAGTGAGTCATGAGCGTGACTGGACCCGCTTGGGCGTGTTGCTCCACAAACGCGAGCGCGCTCTCCAGCCATGCAGGCCACGCGCGTTCGGCTTGGAACGGCGCGCCTTCGGGTCGTAGGCTAGACGGTTCGTCCCAGGCGAGCAGCTCCAACCCTGCGCTCCCATAGGGCGCAACCAACAGCTCCCGCTCTGGGTTCCCGTTGAGCCCCGGGCCCCCATGAATGAACACGACCTTCATGGCTGGTCTGTGGCTCCAAAGTTTGGCGGGAGTCAAGATCTATAGGCGGCCCCGGCCCCGACTGGGTGCGTTCACTTTCGGTGCTGCTGTAGCCAAGCTTCTGCGTCGCGGCGCCCTGGGGAGCCGGGCTGAAAGTCCGCGGCGCTGCGCCGCGCCAATGCTCGCGCTTCGGCTGGGTCTTTCGGATACAGCGCGCGTGCGAGGACGAAGCGCACTTGCGCGCGGATCCGATTCCGGCCGCTTTCCTTCTCCACTAGGCCGAGGGCACGCTGGCCGAACTCGATGGCTGCGCCGCGCTCACCCATGAGGAGCTTGGCTTCCGCCATGCCGGCAAGAGGCGCTGCCAGTTCGGGGTGATCTGAAGCAAGCTTGCTGTTCCAGATGGCGAGGGCTTGCCCGTAGTGCTCGCTGGCTTCACGGGCGTGCGCTTCCCGCACCGCCACGTCGCCGAGGGAGACGTAGATGTAACCCAGATCAGAGCTTTCCTTCCCGAAGGCCCGGACCAAGATGTCCCGCGCCTCACCCAAGACCTTCCGCGCTTCTGCGTATCGCCCGAGTTCCAGCAGCGCCGTCGCGAGGTTGCCTAGGAAATCGCCGACCGCAGGATGCGACGGCCCCAGGCTCTGGCGAGCGATGCTTAGGGCGTGTCGGTACTCGGTGACGGCCTCCGCGAATCTGCCTTGACGGTTGAGCACATTGGCGATGCTGTGGATGGATTCCGCGACTTCCGGATGGTCCGCGCCGAGCAGTTGTCGCCGCAGTGAAAGCGCCTGGCGGTGCGCCTTTAGGGCTTTTGGCAAGCGCCCCTGGATTGAGTGAGCAATCGCCAAGTTGTGCAGCGCGAGGGCTTCTTGGGGGCCCGCGGGCTTTCCCTCTTGGCGGATCACCGACAGGGCGGTTTCGTAATGTTTTGTCGGATCCTTGCCCTTTGACAGCGCAAAGTTGCCCAGCCCTAGGTGGAAATCCGCTTGCAGTCCGGGGGGCGAGCCAGCCGCTTCTAGGGATCGCTCTGCGTGCCGCGCCCAGTGTTCGGCTTCTTTGTGACGGGTTGCGTCTTCGCGAAGCACTCCCACCAGATTCACCGCAGCGATTGCCGCAGCGGTCGGGTTGCCGCCGTGCTCTCCGGCAAATACTGCCCGTTCAAGATCTTGCTCGGCTTCGGTGCGCCGGCCGAGCTTCTTTTCTACGTCGCCAAGCAGCGCCAGTGCTTCCGCCTGCGTCGCTTTGTGGCGCAACCCAGCGTCGCTACCGGAAAGCGCCGCGCGCAGCTCCCTCTCGGCCTTTTCATAGCGCCCGGCGAGCTTGTCTGTTCGAATGCTCACCAGCCGTTTTCGAAGCACGATGGTGGCAGCCCGCTCATCCGGCGCACTGGGCAGCGCGCCCTCGGTCAGCAGAGCAGCGCGCGAGCACCGACTGACGGGGCGGAGTCCGCTGGCCGCAGTCACGGCTCGGGCCACAAGATCCTTGTCTGCGCTTTCGAACACTCCGACCAACGCACTGAACTCGGCGAGCAGATCGTCGTGGCACTGCATACGCCGGTCCAGTAGCGTCGCAGACTGCTCTTTGCGGACCTCGGTCTCGAGGCACGCTTCTGTACGCGACTCCTCCCACGCCTTGGCGTATTGGTCCAGGATGCGTCCGACAGTATCAGCGGCTGCCGCGCCGAAGCTGGGCCGCATCTGCTCGAAACGTGACCGGACAGTCTGCTTCTGCACTTCGCTCCAGCTGGCGCGAGCCAACTCCGTTGCGCCGGTGCAGCTGGTTTCGCCATCGCTTCGAGCCCACACTGCGCCTGCGAGGGCCAGCAAACCAAAAGCCACCGCAGCGGTCCCGAACCGAGAAGCCGTTGTTTTAGGAGCTGCGAGCGCCTTCAGCAACTCGCCGAGCGAGGCGAACCGGCGAGTCGGGTCCGCGTCGAGACTGCGTCGCAGTGCCGCGAGCACTGCTTTTTCGTGGCGGGAAAACCCCGCCATGCTGGGCGGACGCTCGGGCTGTCGAGTCAACCGCTCACGAAGTTGTTTCAGTGTGGACGCTGGATACGGTCGCGTCTTGGTTAGCGCCTCGTAGGCCACGATCGCAAAGCTGAATTGGTCGGACTTGTCCGTCGCCGGGCCGCCGTTCAGTTGCTCCGGCGCCATATAGGCGGGTGTGCCTGCGCACAGGCCGCTTTGCGTGCGCAGGGTCTGGGTCCGGTGCAGATCCGCTGCCGCTGGGTCTTCGGCGATCGATCCAGCAAAGCGCGCCAATCCAAAGTCACTCACCCGTGGCCGCTCGTCTGCGCCAATCAGAACGTTGTCGGGCTTAAAGTCTCGGTGAACAAGCCCACTTTGGTGCGCAGCGAACAGCCCAGCGCCCGCCTCCAGCAAGACCCGAAGGATCGCTTCTCGGCTGCGCTCGCGCTGTCCCATCCATTCGGACAAGGTCGACCCTTGCACGTACTCCATGCTCAGGAAGGTGCGATCGCCATGACGAAACACTTCGTAGACATGCACGACGTTGGGGTGTGACAACTTTGCCAAAGCTTGCGCTTCGGCTTGGATTTGCCCTCCGCCGTGTTCGGCGGATGCGGGCTGGAGCGACTTCAGAGCCACGCGGCGATCGAGGGAAGCGTCGTAGGCGCTGTAAACGACGCCCATGCTGCCGGCGCCCACTCGCTGCAGCACGGTGTAGCGGCCGACGCGGGAGCCTGGGGCAAGCTCTGTCGAAGTCGAGTCCGCCACCCGTCCGGCCGAGGCGACCCATTTGCGGCAGGCAGCGCAAGCGTCGAGGTGGTCATCCACATCGGTCAACTCCTGCACATCGAGCAATCCCTCGACGAAGGCACGCACCTGGGCATCGTTCAGACACTTCACCGCTGGGGAAAGCCTAGCGGCTGCTTCTGACAAAGGCGTTGGTTTTGTTGGTATCCGCCGCTGCACGGGCACTAGGCTCAGCCCGAGACCAGTCGACCATGGCGAAGAGTGTGCTTGGCTTAGCCTACCGAGCGTCCGCAAAAGCGGCCGGGATATCCGTGCCTGTTGACGCCAAGGTCGACGTCGCTTTGGAGGTCGCTTACGAGTCGGGCGCGGAGCGCTGGCCGCGTCTTGCTCTCAGTCGTGAGCAATTCGGAAGCTACTTGGGCGCGCGCGTGAAGCTGGAGCAGCTGATGGCTCTCTCCCAGGAAGAGGGCGCGGAGCTGTACCTGCTCGCGGCCTGCCACGCGGACATGCCGGAAGCAGTGCGTGCGGTGGACATGACTTACTTCGAAGAGGTACCACTTGCGCTGGCGCGCTTCGGGCTGCCGGAAGCGACCGTCCGAGACATTCAGCAGTCGCTCCGAGCCAAACTGTTGGTGAAAGACCAGAGAGATGCCCTGCTTCATCGTTATGTGGGTGGAGGCTCATTGCGGGGCTTGATCCGAGTCTCTGCCTGCCGGATGGCGATTACCACGTTGCGGGATCAGAAACGCCAGGACCTGGACTCGGAGTCGCTTAGCCAAGCGGTGGACTTGTCGGACAGCCCGGAGCTCTCGGTTCTCAAGGCTCGCTACCGAAGCGAATTCAAGGAAGCGTTCGAAGTCAGTCTGGCGCAGCTAAGTGTTCGTGAGCGCAACTTGCTCCGTCTTCACATTGTCGAGGGCGTGACCTTGGCGCAGCTGGCCAAAACGTACCGGGCGGATCGGAGCACGGTCGTGCGCTGGTTGAGCCGCGCGCGGACTGCGGTATTTGATCACACCATGCAAACCCTTACTCGGCAGCTGTCCCTGCCCGCAGAGGACCTTCGGGGACTGCTCTCTTTGGTGCAAAGCCAACTGGATTTGTCGTTGCCCCGGTTGCTCGAAAAATAGCTGTAGTTCTCGCAAGTTAGCAGAAACTTTGCGCCACTTTGCTTGGCTCTGCGTTGTCTTGGCGTTGGAAGGACATCAACTATGCAGCATCTTGAGATCTTCACTCATCTTGTCTTGGGCTCAGCCCTTTCTTGCGCGGTTTTCGGCTGTAGCAGCAGTCCCAGCGACGGGGGCGGCAATGCAGGGGCGGGTGCCGCAGCCGCAGCTGGTGGCAATGGCGCTTTCGGCGGGTTTGGTGCGTTCGGCGGTGCAGGCAGCGGTGGAGCGTCCGGGGCCGGCGCGTCTTGGGGTGACGCAGGGGTGGACGCGGCGCCAGCCAAAAGGATGGGGAAGGCATCGCAGACCAGCTACGACGCCAAGTCGTGCAGCGAGGTCTGTGGGGAGTGGGAGAAGCTATCGCTTAGCTGTGGCGGCATGTGCACGGACAAGTCGTATCTTGGCTATGCCAAGTACGGCACGGGTACTTCAGCGACACAGGTAGAACTCACCGACTGCAACACCGTGCCGACAGCAAGCGAAAACGGGGTCGGCCTGGACTCAGTCTCCTGCTGCTGCGACTCGCCTCACATAAAGAAGGGCGCCGATGCACCGGCCACACAGACCTGCAACGAGATCTGCGCGGCGGACGGTCTCGGTTGCGACGACGAGTATCCCTGGAGCACGGTGAACGGCGATTTGAAGGCCGGAGCCAAGGTGACCTACCGCAGTGCGGCGGGCAGCACGACCTACGGCTATTCGGGCTGCGCGGGGATCCCGAAGGAAACCAAGCAAGTCCAGAACACCACCTTTTATATCGACAGCTACACCTGCGTTTGCATCGACAATTTGTAGCGGCAGTGGGCCTCGACTGCGGCAAGGCGCGCGTGGGCTGTACGCAGCGGCTACGCGGGCGTGTAGAAGGCGATGAGCTTGGCGGGCCCCGTACCGATGACGGAGAATCCTTGGGCGAGACCATCTTCGTTGCGCTCGTAGATCACGCGGTTTTGGAAGGGGAGGTCCGTGTTGAGATCCCCGAACGCGGAGCACGTGACGTCCGCTCCTCGTGCGAAAAGCGCCAGGCGCCCACCGCCGCGCAGAGGCTGCTTGAACTTGATCGTCTCCGACTGCCCCTTGTGTAGCGTGATGGGGCCGAATTGCTCGGTCTTCTCTTCGTCGCGTACGAAGTAGTAGACGCGCACCATGGAGTTGACGAGGGATCCGATCATGCCCGTGCCGAAGCCGACCACCTCTCCCGCGCGCAGCGTGACGTCCTGATCGACCAGGATGTCGTCTTGTTCGGCGCGGAGGGACTTCCAAATTGCCTCGCGGACGGGCGTGATGAGTTGTTCGGCGCCGCCTTCGGCTTCCGCGGCGACCTCGGCCCATGCTTCAAGTCCGGCGGCCATCGCCTTGGGCACGTCGGCGGCGGCGCCGTCGTCATCGTAGAACGCCAGGCGCAGCACGCAGCTTACGATCTCCGGACTTGGGGGGATCAACGCCAAAAGTGGCGGATCCGCGAGGGAGATATTGGTCATCCACTCTAGGGAACCGACCTTGTGGGGTGGCGCACCGTTCGGCAAGCCGTGAAGCGGCTTCTTAGAGATCTTTCCGTCCGTACTCAGCATGGCCGGAATGGACCACCAGTATATTTCGCCATCTCCCCAGAAGTCCGTGTCGTCCACGACGTAGGAAGCAAGCAGGTACACGCCCAGATGATTGCGACCGTCCTCGGTTTCCGCCATCAGCCGTCCGCGCATCGCTTCTGGCGAGACGAGGCCAATGCGTTTGGCGAGCTCCGAGTCCAAACCAATGTGGCCGGGATCGGCAAGGCGCTTTGCAAGATCGTCGAGTCCCATGCGCTGTATCCTAACTGCAAAATGTCATGGTTGGAACGGGGGTTCAGGCGCTAGTCGTCCAAGCGCGCGTGCACCTCGCGCAAGAGGTGTTGGGACTCGTCGGGTTCGAAGCCTAGCGCTTGCGCAAATTGATCGATGGCGTCCGCTTCGCCGGTTGCGACAAAGTCGTCGACGAAGGCGATGGCTGCGGCCAGGGAAAATGCCAAACAGGCAGCTTCGGGAGTGCGCAGCTTTGCTGCAATGGCCTCGAGTCGCGCGCTCACACCGTCTCTTGCCAACGATTGCTCGAACTTGGCCAAAGTTTCATTGAGTCGAAATAGCGGCAGGGCAGTTTCGGCCGCGCTGCCATCCTGGAACGCTTCGAGCATTGCGCGAAGGCTGGCGCTCAACTGCAGCAACTCGTCACTGGCCACTTCGCCGTCGGAGGCGGCCATCAGGTACATGCCTTCCAGCATGGCCTCGACTTCTGCGGCGCGTTCGGCATCAGCCGCGGACTCGCCGATACCCAGCAGCGACGCCGAGTACGCTCGCACGCTCCGCTCGTCGGCAGCGCTTTGAAACATCTCGGCTAAGGCGTCAGTCAGCACTCCCTGCAGTCTACGGGGCGCATCGGTCCGGTGTCGATAGCGCGGATCTGTCCAGTTCCGTTCGCAAAATGCCTAGGACGGGCGTCCGTGCGGACTGCTCCGGTATCCGCTTGCGGTGCGCAATACCGTGGCACCGAGAATCAACCCTCCGCCAGCCGCAGCCCACGGGCCAGGGAATTCGCCGTGCATCCAGAAAGCCCAAATTGGGTTGAGCACGGGTTCTACGGTCAACAGCAGGGATCCCTCCAAGGCTGGTATCTTCGAGAGCCCGCCGCTGAGCAGTACGTACGAGAGCGCGATTTGAATCACGCCGAGATATACCAGCGACAACGCGTCTGGGGCGGAGACCGCGCCGAAGGGGTAGGCGAGGGGCAGACAGAATAGAAAGGCGAACACGTTGCCAGCCAGCACGCCGGTGAGGTTGCTCGGAGTGCGACCGCGTTGGTCGGGCTGAGAGAGCCAACGCAGACCGAGCACGGTGCCACCCCAGGTGACGCCGGCCAGGACCGCAAGCACGTTGCCCAGGGTGGGGTTCGGCGCCAAACGGTCGGGAGTGCGGCCGCCCACAAAGAACATGGCGAGGCCGGCCGCCAGAACGGCCATGTACAGCGCGTCGCTTTTCTTGGCGCGCTCACCCAGGAGCCAGGGTGATGCTAGCAGCACGTAAAGCGGCGCCGTGGACTGTAGGAAGATTGTGTTGGCGGCGGTTGTCAGTTTGTTCGCGGTGACAAACAAGATCATCGTGCCTGCGTAGGCGAGCCCGACGACGATGGTCCGGCGCGTCCAGCCGCGGCGCGCGCTGGGCAATAGTAGCGCAATGGCGATAGCGGCGATGCCGGAGCGCAGGCTCGCGACCGCGAGACCGGAGAGCGAACACGCCTTGATTGCGGCGCCACCCGTCGAAAACAGCACCGCCGCCCCGAGCACCGCCAGCCGCGCTCGCGTAACTGACGCCGCGGCAGTGCTCATGTGTCCCGAGCCACGGGCCGAGGGCGGCTATTCGTCGCCGGGCAGCCGGACGGAGAGGCCGCCCCAACCCGAAAGGTACTCATCCACGGCGCCGCCCGCGATGAGAGGATCCCCCGGAGATGGGTCGAAGCTGAAGAAGTAGCGGCGAAAGTCGAAACCCGCGACCAACGCCACGCCGGTGATGAATTCGTAGCCCGCGAATAGGCCGGCATCCACCCCGCCGCCACCCGTGTTGGGGAACCAAGCGTCCGACTGGAGCTCGCCGGTATCCAGCAACATGCGGTAGCCGAAATGCGCGCCCAGGAGGATCTGGTCCACCCGGACTCGGCCGTCGAGTCCGAAGCGCAGGTAGGTATAGTCCACGTCCGGAACCAACGGTGCAGCCGGGTCGTCTTCGACCTTGAAGCTGTGTTTGCCATAGGTGCCTTGCACGCCGAGTTCGTGCTTCTCGATGGGGATGCGGTAGCGCAATCCGGCATACCACTCGCTCATCTTGGTGGTGAGCTCTTCGCCGTCAGCGACTTGGCTCTTCAAAAACACGCCCTGCTCGTATCCGCCGACCAGGCCGATGTGCGATGGGATCCCGCCGCTGAAGTGCGCTGCGGGGTACCAACGCCCCTGGATCAAGAAAGCGGGTGCGGCGCCGAGCTTGTAGGAGCGCAGGGCATCAAACAAGTCGTCGGTGTAGCGGAAGTTACGGGAGAACGCCCGCACGCCCCCGATGATCTCAAGGGGCGAGGGACGTTTGTCGTCGCCCGGCGAAGCGGCCTCTTCCTCCTCTTCTTCTTCCTCTTCCCCAGCGTCCCCAGCCCCGCCGCTTTCGCTGGCACCGGCGGCTTCTTCGATTTGCTCTTCGGGGGGTTCCGGAACGGCGGAGCGCTCGAAGGGGCCCGCGAGTTTCTTGGGAAGGTCTTTGACCACGCTGCCGCGAAGGCCGAGCAGCCCCCGGCCGTTGAGGGAGAATTCCGCCATGACCTGACCGTCGGCGCCGTTGCGCGCGATCACATCCAGCGTGTACTTGCCCTTCTTGGAGTCTACGGAACCGCTGATCAACAGCGCGGCGTCGAGCACTGCCGCTGCCGCAGTGATGTCGTCGGCCTTGGGATCGTCGGGCATCTCTACGTCGCGCAGGGACTTGTCGGGCACCACGCTGATGCCTTTGGCCTTCTTCAAGGAGCCGACGGCGTAGCTGCGCACGGTGCCGGACTTTGTCCCCGTGAATGCCAGCACCGCAACACGCTTTTTGCCGCCGGACTTCGGT
>CALMUT010000022.1 GCA_937872925.1 uncultured Myxococcales bacterium
GGTAGGAAGCCGAGCTTGGCCCGCCGCTTGTGCCGCCCGTCGCACCGCCGGTGCCCCCGGTCGCGACGCAACCGGGGCCGGCCGTCGCACCGCCGCCAGTGCCCCCGGTCGCAAAGCCGCCGCTGCCCGTGGACAGGCCCGCGCCGCCCGAACTGACGCCGCCGCTGCTTACGCCGCCCGTGCCGCCGCCGTCTGACGTACTGCACGCGACGTTCGTCAAGCAAAGCGCGCCTGCCGCGATCCACGCGGCGCTCCAGGTGTGCACCATGGGCCGAGCCTAGCGCGACCGGTTTGAGCAGGGGAAGCTCACAGCCCGGCGATCCAGGAGAAAATCGTGGTCATGGCGATGCTGTCGACCTCTTCAGTGCCCAGGGGGGGCATGGACTCCACGTCGCGCTTGTTCATGCGCAGGTAGAGCTGGCTCTTGCTTGCGTCCCCGGGCACCACCGCCAGGGACGTGCCTTCCAGGATGTGGTTCATCTTCGCGTTGATGGTCGTGACGTAGGTGGGAGTCGACTCGGGCGTGGTGTCGGTGCTCAAGAGCTTGAGGCGCAGCGCGCGCTTGGTAGCCAGGAAGTGCGTGTTGTTGTGGCAGTGGCCGCAGTTGGCGTGCAGGTAGCCAAGGGCGTCTTCCACCACGCCGTCCCCGGGCACGGGGAACTCTGCCGCTGGCGGGTGGGAGAGCCAGCCTCCAGCTTTGAGGGTGGACAGAAACCCCCCGCCGGTTTCCTTGGAGAGTTGGATGGCGCCGACGCCGATCAGCACGTCGCTCTCGCCGTCGTGGCACTGCCGGCAATCGTCCTGGCTGGGCACGTCATGGTTCGTGCCTTTGGCGTTCTGCACTCCCGCCGGCGCCGCGTAGGCCTCGGTGGCTTCGTCGTTCCAGACGTAGGCCACTTCTAGCCAGCCTGTGGCACCCGTGGCGCGCTTTTCGAGGTAGCGCGTTTCGATCAGCTTGCCGTCTTTGCGGAATTCCTTCCAAGCCTTGGTCCCGATGGGAAAGACCCACAAGTCCATACTTTGCGTGTCGATCTGGGTGCCGCTGGGCAGCTGCAGATAGCGCGTCTTGTCTGCGCCATCGGACCAAAGCGCGTAGCGCACGTCGTAGGGCATCACGCCGGCCCCCAAGGATTTGCTGGTGATGTCCAAGTAGAGGCCGGTCTGACTGAGCTTTTCCGGCCCGTCGAAGGGAGCGGCGTCCGGCGCCTTGACGTCGGGTGTGCCGCTGTCCGCCGCGCCATCGGCACCCGCGTCGGACGCGATCGCATCGAAGCTGCCATCGAGTAGACTGCCCGTTGGAGGTTGATTCGTCACGGCCTCGTCGCCGCTGCACCCCCAGCAAAGCACGGCTACGGCCGCGAAGGATTTGCGCGTCATTTCGCAAGCAGCGTAGCACGCGCGGTTCTCGCTAGCGTGCCGGTGGACCTGATTTGTGACAGGTCGTCCCGGACAAAGGTCGTGGTAATTGGACGGCAGCGGCGGGGCCGCGGAAGGAGCAGCGTGCAGCCATGATTGTCGGAGTTCCCACAGAGGTCAAAGCACACGAGTACCGCATCGCACTCTTGCCCGTCGGCGTGGAAGAACTGAGGCGACGCGGACATTCGGTGTTGGTGCAGGCCGGCGCGGGAGCGGGCAGCGGTCTTATGGACGAAGACTACGCTGCCGAGGGAGCGGAAATCCTGACCAGCCGCGAGGAGATCTGGAAGCGGGCCGACATGATCATCAAGGTCAAGGAGCCCCAGCCCGACGAGATCCCATTGATGCGCGCTGGCCAGATCGCCTTCACCTACTTCCACTTCGCGGCAAGCGAAGCCCTCACCCGGGGCTGTCTCGCATCCGGAGCAAGCTGCGTGGCCTATGAGACGTTGCACGATGAACAGGGACGCCTGCCGCTGCTGACGCCCATGAGCGAAGTGGCGGGCCGTATGAGCATCCAAGAAGGCGCCAAGTATCTGGAACGTCCCCAGGAGGGCCGCGGGATCCTACTGGGCGGGGTGCCCGGAGTGGAGCCCGCGCACATCTGCATCTTGGGCGGCGGAGTCGTCGGCACCAACGCTGCCAAGGTGGCAGCTGGGTTTGGCGCCAGTGTCACCATCCTGGACATCAACATGGATCGCTTGCGCTACCTCGACGACATCATGCCCAAGAACGTGACGACGCTGTTCTCGGATCGACACACCATTCGCGAGCAAATCATGAAAGCAGACCTGGTGGTCGGTGCCATCTTGATCGAGGGCGCGCGCGCGCCGCGGCTGATCGAAAAGGAAGATCTGAAGAGCATGAAGCCGGGGTCGGTGATCGTGGACGTTGCAGTGGATCAGGGTGGCTGCGTCGAAACTACGCGCCCCACGACTCACGACGCGCCCACATATATCGTGCACGACGTGGTGCACTATTGTGTCGCCAACATGCCCGGCGCAGTCGGTCGAACCAGTACCTACGCGCTGTGCAACGTCACGCTGCCCTACGCGCTGAAGCTAGCGGATGGTGGCCTTTTGGCTGCGTGCAATCAGGATCCGCGTATTGTGAGCGCTGTGAACACCCACGACGGGCGCGTCACGAACCGAGCCGTTGCGAGTACCTTTGGGCTGGAGTTTTCCGCGCTCTAGTGCGGTCTCGTGGGTGCTCGGGCGGCACCAGCCCCGCGCTGGGGTCAGCGCACGTCGTGGTAGATCTGTTTCAGGCGCGCTGGGGTCAGCGCACGTCGTGGTAGATCTGTTTCAGGCGCGCTGGGCTCACGCCCAGTCGATACAGGAGCGGAAACACGTTCACCAGGACCGTGTCGCGAAGGGGATGCGCCAAAAAGCGGCGGCCACTCACGCGGACCTGGCAAGGCAGTCGGCATAGTTTGCCGAGCTTGTGCAGGCGCAAGCACAGCTCCGTGTCTTCCATCAGCGGCTGGTCCGGATAGCCGCCGACCGCAAAGAACGCCTCGCGCCGCACGAACAACGCTTGGTCGCCGTAGGGCACCCGCGCGTAGCGCGAGCGCAGATCCGCGAGCCGCAGCCAGATGGCGCGTCGCTGGGACTGGTCATCGATGGTCCAGGTGCGAAAGGCGCCAAACACGACCTCCGGGTCTGCGAAGGCGGTTTGGACCCAGCTGGCTGCGTTCGCGGGCAATTCCGTGTCCGCATGCAAAAATAGCAGCACTTGCCCCGATGCCGCCCGCGCGCCGAGGTTCATCTGGCGTGCACGTCCAGCCTCGCAGCGGAGCAGGCGCCCGCGACCGTTCACCACCAAGGGGTGGCGCTGGGCAAACTCGGCGCTGCCGTCGTCGCTTCCTCCGTCGACCACGAACACCTCGTCGACGCCCGGCATGCGGGCCAGCTCGTCGAGGCGTAGCCCAATGCGCCGTCGCTCGTTGAGCACCGGCAAGATCACCGACAGCGCCGCTGCTTCAGCCATCGTTGGCGGGCTGCGCGGAAAGCGCGCCTTGGAGTGCCTGGCGGGCGATGCGGGTGATGAACAGCGTTGCGACAATCGTTGCGAGCAGACCGCCCCAATACAGCGCCCTTTGCGCGTCGCCGCCAGCGGGCGCGCCGCTCGACAGCGCCGTTGCACTCTGCACTAGGGATCCGAGGTACACGTACATGGCGGTGCCCGGCAGCATGCCGATGCTGGATGCCAGCACGTAAGACAGGAAGCGAATGCGCGTCAGGCCCAGGGCGTAGTTCAGCAGGGTGAAGGGAAAGATCGGAGACAGCCGCAAGAGCAGCACCACTTTGAAGCCCTGATCGGCCACGGCGCGGTCAATGGCGGCAAACTTCGGGCTGGAACGCACGCGCTCTTCGACCCATGGGCCCCCGGAGTTGCGGGCCACAAAAAATGCTGCTGCGGCGCCCGCGGTCGCGGAAAGCCAAACGACGAGGGTGCCGAGCACGGGGCCGTAGGCAAAACCCGCGGCCAGGGTCAGCACGCTGCCGGGCACCAACAGCACCGTGCCCGCGACGTACACCGCAGAAAACGCCAACATGCCCAGGACTCCGCGGCCGCGGATCCACGCTGCGAGTGCCAAGAGCCACTCAGAAAGCGGCAGAACGAAGGAGAGCGCCACCACCGCCACGACTGCGCCAAGCGCCAGCCATAGACGAAGCCGAGAACGCTCAGACGGCTTCGGCTCGCTCATGGCGAGGGTACGCCGAGCGTCCGTGCTGGGTTTCGCGCCTCAGACTTCAACGCGATCGCCAGCCGCGGGAGCACTCACGCGGCCGAAGCCACGCTCCCCCAGCATTTGTCCCAAGATCTGTTGCGGTTTTGGATCGCCGTGCACCAAGATCATATGTTCAAGCTTGCCGCGATCTCGCACGGCCTCGCCGTATTCGATCAAGTCGCTCTGGTCCGCATGGGCAGAGAAGCCGTTGAGCACCGCGACCTCTGCTTGGCGTTTGACTTCGACGCCAAAGATCTTCACCGCGTCGCGGCCTTCTACCAAGCGCCGACCCAGGGTGTGGGGAGCTTGATAGCCTACGATCACGACGGCGTTCTTGGGGTTGGTGAGCGTCGCTCGCAAATGGTGCAAGATGCGCCCGGCTTCGCACATGCCGCTGGCGCTGATCACGATGGCCGGCTCGTCGGACGACGACAGCGCTTTGGAGTCTTCGACGGATGAGATGTAGCGCAGTTCCTCGAACTCGAAGGGCGACTGCCGGGCGTTCAGGATCTCCCGGGCTTCTTCGTCCATGCACTCTGGATGCAGTTTGAAGACGTCCGTGATCTTCACGGTGAGGGGAGAATCCACATAGACCCGGACGGGGGGCAGTCGCCCGGCGGTCTTCAGTGCTTTGAGCGCGTAAACGATTTCTTGAGCGCGCTCCAGGGCAAAGCTTGGGATCACAATGCGCCCGCCACGGCCGATCACCTTGTTGACCATGGCCGCGAGCTCGTCGTCCATTTGTTCGATGGGTTTGTGGAGTCGGTCCCCGTAGGTGCTCTCGGTGATGAGCACATGGGTGTTGTCCGGGATTTCTGGGTCCCGCAGGATCGGCATGCGCCGCCTCCCGAGATCTCCCGTGAACACCAAGCGCTTCGTCTTGCCGTCCTCTTCCACGTCTAGAACCGTGATGGCGCTGCCAAGTACATGGCCTGCATCGAGGAAGCTGACGTGCACGCCCTTCGCGATAGGGATCGGTCGGTGATAGGGGATCGAAACAAAGGCGTTTAGCACGCCAAGCACATCTTCTTCATCGTACAGGGGCTCGACGCGCTCCATGTCGCTCTTGCCCTGGTCGATCATGCGATTAATGTAGCGCGCGTCGGATTCTTGAATCATCGCGGCGTCCATCAGCATCGCCGCACACAGATCCCGCGTGGCGCTCGTGGCGTAGATGGGCCCCTTGAAGCCGCGCCGGATCATGATCGGCAGCGCGCCGGAGTGATCGATGTGGGCGTGGGAAAGCACGACGGCGTCCACCTTGTTCGCGTCGAGGCCCAGGGACTGGTTCTTTTCGATGCTCTCGCGCCGTCGCCCTTGAAACAGTCCGCAGTCGAGCAAGACCGTGGCATGCTTGGTGTGAATCAGGTGTTTCGAGCCTGTGACGGTTTGCGCTGCTCCGACGAATTCGATTTCCATGATCCGGCAGGCTATCACGCGACGGTGGCGTTTTCGGACGCAGAATTTGGCGTCTCCGTTGCTGATCGCGCTCGCGATCCTCGGCGCGAGCTGCGACCACAAACCAGCTCCGACGCCGGCAACCTCTGCGGGGGCAGCGAAGACTGCGACCGGGGCGGCGCGCTCCGCATCCCCGGCCGGCGCAGCCACGGGAGCCAAAGCTGCGCTAGGAGCCCGCGGCGCGCCCATCGCAATGGTCGCGACGGACGCTGGCATCGCCGTCGTGACCGGCTCTGGGCGCGGGATCGAACTTCGGCGCTACGACTCCGGCGGCAAGCAGATCGGGAGCCCGACGCTCCTGGCCCGGGAGGCACGCGTCGCGGACGTTGCCGCCGCGGCGGTTGGTGATCGACTGGGTGTGGCCTGGATCGAGCCGGGCGTCCGTGTTGGCGCCGCCTACAGTGTGATTGCGGGGACGCGCGGCACCGGCTTCGGCGAGGTGCACCATCTGGGCGACGTCGCTGCCGCGGCTGCGCGCAAAGGAGGCCACTTGGTTGCGCGGGCCGAAGACGGCAAGCTGTTGGTCTTTCGCAGCGGCCCAGCGGAACCCTGTCGCGACAACGCTGAAGATCAGTGCACGAGCTTCCTGGTCCAAGAGCTGATGACAGACGGACCGGAGCCTCGGCGCATTCCACTGTCCGTGCCAGCCGTATGTGAGCGCGGCGTGGCTGCCTTTTCCGCGACTCCGGGGCAGTGGCTTTACGGCGTGTGCTCTCGCAAATCCGGCGCGCCCGTCACCACGATCTTCCGGGTCCAGTTCTCGCCGCAGTACGCCGTGGCCAACGAAGTGCTGCGGGGCTGCATGCCCCGGGGTTCGGCAGTCATTGACGACAAGATACTGACCCTGGGCGATTGTGCCGAGGGTCGTCGAGCGGTGCGCAGCGTGACGGCGGTGGGCGCGCAGACGGAAGTCGATTGGTCCCGGGCGCATGTGGAGTGCGATCGTGGTGGCCCCGCCTTGGTCGTCGGTGCGGAGCGCACGCCTTTTGGCAAGATCAGCGGCGACTTGAGTGCACTCTTGCCCGACGAGTTTGTGCCTCCGGGCGCACGCGCTGTGTTTACCGGTGTGGCGCTGTTCGTCGGAGCGGCAAGCGCCGACGGTGCCGAGCTCACACGCTTCGAGTGTCGCGCCGGCAAGCTTGTGTCGACCTGACGACGCCGCGCCCCGGTGGGGCACGCTGAACGCCTACGCTTTGGCGCTCAGCGCGTGCAGCTCGGCGCACTCATGGGCACCGGCAAACCACGGTGGATGCTGATCAACAGTCGGCGCAGGCCGGCGGGCTCACCTAGAATCATAAACTCCCAGGCGCCGCGCTCGCGGTCGAAGCGCGCAGCGATGCAAGCGCTGTCCGCTTTGGGAGCGAGGGCGCCGAGCACACTGCCCAGTAGGGGCTCAAAGTTGGCGAGTTCTTTGCGGTTTCGCAGCGCCCACTCGGTCTCCCCCAAGACGAAGCGAGGCGCGTTCGATGTCTTGGTTGCGGCCTCGAACTTCGCAATGTCTTCACCCACATGCCGCAGACGGTCATGGGCGACGAACAGGCCCGAAAACGCAGTGCTCAGGGCCGGGCTGCTGGCGAGCAGACTCAGCGCGCGCGTATGATGACGCACGATGGGCGGGAAGAGCGCTGCGTGTTCGCGAGCGGCGGCCTTCAGGTAGGGGCCGCCAAATCCGCCTGGCACGCGCAGCAGTTGTTGCAGCTGAGGCGCCAAAGCCCGCGCGTAGCTGTCGATGGCGTAGGGGTAGTCGTTCTCTGGCTCGTAAGCGTAGACACTGTTTTCCGGGCGGTACGCGTCCGGGAACGTCTGCTGCACGAACACGATGTTGCCGATGGCGGTCTGCGTCGCTTCGTCGAAGATGTTGCCATGCTGCCGATTGGGCAGGCCCAGATAGCCGTCGATGGCCTGAGTGACATTGCGCCGTGTGGCGTCGTCCACGTGGGACGCGAAGTAATGCGAGAGTTCGTGCACGATGATGCCAAGCAGTTCGATCTTGTCGTCACTCGTGCGTACGCTGCCGGGGGCGACCGGGATCAGCAGCACCGGCCCCACCTGAGTTGCGCGCATATGCCCGGGAGGCTGGGACACGAGCTGCACGCTGAGCTCAGGCGCAAGCCGCGAGCGCACGCCGTAGAAGTCCGCGACCAGGCCAGCAAAGTGATCCAGGCCGCCGGAGCGCGCGAGCTCCATCAGCTGTCCCTTGACGGTGACCAAGGTATCAGCCGCCGCATGGTGTTTGTCGATCCGTGGCACGAAGGCGCGGAAAGCAGCCTCGATCACTCCTCGCTCTTGGGGGGTCAGCTCGAGGGCCGTTAGCGCTTCGGCGAGAGTCGCGCTCACCAGAAACGGCTCGGCAAAGCGCTCAGCAGCGGAAAGCTTCGGCGGCAACGCGTCCAGCTGCGGCGCCACGCCTTCCGGGCTCTCGGCTCCGGCGCGTTTCCGCCGCAGGGTCGCGTAGGCGTCTAGCGCGGTTAGCTCCGCTTTACTCAGGGCAGCTTGGCTCTCCAAGGCCGCGCGCTGCTCCGGACGCGTCAGGCGCGGGTCGAAGCGGCTGGCTTGGTCGATCCACCAGAAGTGGTTGGCGAGGCGGTCGTTGCGGAAACGGATCGGCAGGGGCTCCGCTTTTGGCAGGGGAGCCGCCGGTTTCGTTTCTGGCTGCGCCGCCTGGGCAGGGGGCGCGGCGCGCAACGGCGCACGCGGCGCGGCACTCTGCGGCGGTGGCTCGGCGGCGCATGCGGCGCTGAGCACCCACCCCAGCGTGACGATTGTCGCCCGCGTGCACGCCCGCTGCCAGCGAGCACGGCGCAGTCCCCCGAACGCGGAAGGGCTCAGCGGCCGCCCCGCACCAAGCGTCCCGGACGCGCGCCGGTGAGTTCGTCGTCCGCAACGATCTTGTGGCCGCTGACGAAGGTCGCGCGGTAGCCCCGGGCCTTCTGCAACAGGCGCTGACCGCCCGCTGGCAAGTCGCGCACCATCCGTGGCGGCAGCAGCCCCAGGTTGTCGAAGTCGATTACGTTGATGTCAGCCTTTTTCCCGGGCGCGAGCACGCCGCGATCCGTGAGCCCCAAATACTTCGCCGTGTCGGAGCTCTGGCGCCGCACCATGTGCTCGAGGCTAAAACGCCCCGTTTTGCGATCCCGCGCCCAGTGCATCAGCGCGAATGTCGAAAAGCTCGCGTCGCAGACGGTGCCCACATGCGCGCCACCGTCCGAGAGCCCGGGGAGGGACAGCGGGTGTGCCAGCATGCGCTGCACGTTGTCCAAGCTCATTTCCGTGTAGTTGTAGAGGGGGAAGTACAGTAGCGCCCGGCCGTCTTGCTCGAGCAGTGCATCGTAAATGGCTTCCAGCGGTGGCACGTTCTGCTGCTGTGCGCGGAAGTACAGCGCATCGTCAACCACGGGTTCGTAGTTGGGCGTCTCGCCCAGGTCGAAGAGCCGCAGGCTGACCATGTCGATCTGCGCAAGCAGTTGGTCCGCCAGGGGAGGGATCGGGCTGCCGTCGCCGGCGACCTTCTCTGACTTTTCCGCCAATAGGCGTCGCTTCAGTTCGGGGTCACGCAACGCCTTGACGCGCTCGGCCAGGGGCAGGTGGGCGATCTTCTTATACGAAGGGAAACCCATGAACGGATGGAAGGTTGCTTCGAGTCCCAGCATCACGCCGATGGCCCGCGGCGCCACCTGCAGCCGCATCGAGAGGCCGCGGGCGTCGGCGCGTTCGGCGCGTTCGATGATGCGTTCCCACTGCTTCGGACTGGCGTCTCGCTGCATCAAAGAGATGCTGAGGGAGTGTCCGTCCGCGGCCTCCGCCATCTTCTCGATCACGTCGAATTCCGCATCGAAGTGCTCGTCGCCGGCGGCCATATCGAAGTCACTGACGGCTTGCAGCACGCCGTGTCCCAGCCCCTTGAACGCGCCCGCGAGGCCAGTCAGTTCCCGGATGTGCGCTTCGGACGCCGGAGTCGCGGCGCCCTTGGCCGTGCGGTGGTTATCCGTGCGCCCCGTCGAGAAGCCCAACGCTCCTGCCGAAAGCGCACTACGCAGATGTTGCTGCATGCCTGCGATGTCGTCGTCGCTCGCCACGCCGTCGGCGACCGCGCGCTCCCCCATCACGTATACCCGCAGCGGGTCGTGCGGCACCATCGCCGCAAAGTCGATACTGTGTTCGATGGCGTCGATGGCATCCATGTACTGCTCGAAGCTCTCCCAGTTCCAGGTGAGGCCTTCGGCCAACGCCGAACCGGGGATGTCTTCGACGCCTTCCATCAGCTCGATCAAGCGCTCGTGATCCTGAGGCCGCACCGGGGCGAAACCGACGCCGCAGCTGCCCATCAGACAGGTGGTCACGCCGTGGATCGACGACGGCGCCATGTCCGAGTCCCAGGAGATCTGCCCGTCGTAGTGCGTGTGCACGTCGACGAAACCGGGCGTGACGATGGCGCCCTCGGCACTCAGCGTCTCCTTTGCGTCATCGGGGCACTCGCCCACTGCCACGATGCGCCCGGCTTTGACCGCGACGTCGCCGGCAAAGCCCACAGCGCCCGTGCCGTCGATGATGGTGCCGCCGATGATCTTCAGGTCGTAACTCATGGGGGTCGTGTAGCGAGGGCCCGGGCGGCAAACAAGCCCGGCATCCCGCGCACTGACACAGCCTGTGCCATGCGTCCGAAAGGCAAACTTGATGAATATCAAGCACTTGCTGGCCCCGCAGCGCTGGAACGGGCGTTGCTATATTCCCTGTCAAATGCACCAACGACCCAAAAAGCGCGCTGCGTTCGTGATCACCGTCGCCGTGGCGGCGACCGCCGTGGCGTGTGGTGGCTCCGTGGACTCCGATGGCGGTGGCGGCGGCGTCGGGGGCTTCACCAACCCGCCCCTGCCGCCGCCGGATCTCAAGTGTCCCGCACTGCTGCCGGGTCAGAACACGGCGTGTACCGCGACCGGTCAAGTCTGCAGGTACACGGACCACGACGAGTGTGGCTCCGAGATCGACGTGAGCGCCGAGTGCGCGCCGGACAGGCGCTGGGACATCAGCTACGGGTTGTCCGGCACGTCCTGCAATCCGCCACCACCGCCTACGGATTTCTGTCCGCCCAGCGAACCGACTCCTGGGCAGTGGTGCAACGTGACCGAGTCCAAGATCTGTTCCTACCCCAGCACTTGTTGCGAATCGCCCTATCAGTGCATGGACGAATCCTGGGTGGCCGTACCCATCGAATGCAACCCGCCCGCCGTCGTGTGTCCCAGCGTCGCGCCACAGACCGGTGCCGCTTGCGACGCGTGCGGCCAAACCTTCACGCCCTGCGAGTACAACGCCTGTGCCGCCGGGGGCGCCATCAGCTATTCGGAATGCTTCGGCGGTGTGTGGACCACCAAGCAGGCCCCCTGTCCGGGATAGCTTGCGCGGGGCCGGGGGGCGAAAAGCGCGGTGGCGCATGAGTCGTTCTGAGACGTGCTCCGCGGGTTGGTGCCAGCAGGTCGGGAGGGACGCTCGCGAAAAATCGGTATGTATGCAAAGCGTTTTTATCTGTCGGCGCCCCCCTTGCGGGCCCGGGGTGCGCGGGGTGCGCTCGGGCGGAATTGATATGTATGCAAACTAATTCTTCGGTCGGCACCCCCCCCAACGAGTGATGTGTATGCAAACTGGTTCCTTCTGAACGGGTGTCTTTCCTCGGTCCGGGGGTGCGCTCGGGAAGAAATGATGTGTATGCAAACTATATTTTTTTCGGTCGGCACCCCCCAACGGGTGTCGTGCCTCGGGTCCGGGGTGCGAGCAGCCTTTTCTGCGTCTCGAGCTATTTTACCCCTTGCCAGAACTTACTAAATGATTAATTAGTGGGTTCATGGCTCGGCCGCCCGACGCAGATCCCGACAAAACCAAGCGGGCGATCCTGGATGCGGCGCTGCACGCCTTTTCCATGCGCGGGCTTTCGGGCACGCGGATCCGGGAGGTGGCGCAGGCGGCAGGGGTGACGGACGCCAGCGTCCACCATTACTTCGGCAACAAAGAAGCGCTCCACGCCGCCTGCGTCGACGCCTGCTTCCAGGCCATGTTTGCGATTGGGGCCGACATGATCGGGCACATCGCCGGCCTGCCCGAAGGCGACCGCGTCGCGGCTGCGGTGCGTTTTGCGGCTCGTGCCGCCCGGGCCCAGCCGGATCGCAGTCGCTTCTTGCTGCGAGCATTCTTGTTCGAAGAGTCCGAGTCCGTGCGCAAGCGCGCCTACGATGCACAGCGCGAGATCGTGAAGGCTGCGTCGGGGCTCGTCGCCGAAGATCCGCGGTTCGGTCGGCGACTACCGGTTGTGGCGCTGGGCGTGTTGATCACTCGGCTTGCATTGGCCTCGGATCAGGAATGCTCGCTGATCAGCGAGGAAGTCGGTGATGCAGAAGCCGCGTTCGAAGCGTATCTCGTTGCCGTTGCAGAGCTGACCTTGGCACCACGAACCGATTCATGAACCGACGTGCATCTCACGCACCTCGCGCACCTCGCGCACCTCGCGCACCTCGCGCACCTCGCGCATCTCGCGCCATCGCCCCGCGCAATTTCAACCCCCGCAAGTACCAATGAACACACCCAAACAACACCGCGCTGCGCTTCCGAGCGTCGAAGCGGCCAGCGTCGCAGCCACGAATAGCCACGGGAACCTGCACAAGAAGCTGCGCGTCGTTCTGGCGGCCCTTGCCATGACGGCGCTCGCTGGCGTCGGCATTTGGCTGGTGCAAACCGGAAGATTCGGCGCCGAGCAACTCAGCGCTTGGGTCGCGTCCTTGGGCTGCTGGTCTGCGCCCACGTTCCTACTTAGCTTTATCATCGGACAGCTCCTGTACGTGCCAGGTACGCTGTTCGTGGGCGCTGCGCGGGTCTCCTTCGGACCAGGCTGGGGCGTGCTGTTGGCCTACCTGGGCGCCTTGGCGGCGATCACGGTGCCGTTCCTGTTGGCGCGTTACGCGCGCGGTACGGCGCAGGCGGCGTATCGGCCGCGATTTTCCTTTTTGCGCCGAGCCCTGGACCGAGTCGAAGACCGACCGATCCAGAGCATGGTGCTTCTGCGCACGGTGCTGTTCCTATCGCCGCCGCTAAATTACGCGTTGGCGTTCACAAGTGTGCGAACCCGCGACTACGTGATCGGCTCAGCGATTGGATTGTTTGTGCCCACCTTCGTGGTCACTTTTGGAGTGGGGTGGCTGCTATGAGCACTGCAACGATGAATGCTGTAATTTTCCACCGCTACGGGGACGCCGACGTGCTGCAAACGGCGGACGTGCCGGTGCCCAGCGTGGGCGCCCGCGACGTGTTGGTGCGCGTGCACGCGGCAGCGGTCAATCCCGTGGATTGCAAGATCCGGCACGGCGCCCAGCGCCTATTGGTGCGCCCCGCACTGCCGGTGACGCCGGGCATGGACCTCTCCGGCACGGTAGTAGAAGTCGGCGCGCGCGTTACGGAGTTCGCCGTCGGCGACGCCGTGTTTTCGTCGCCGTCTCACCGCCGAATGGGCGCCTACGCAGAGCTGGCAAGCGTCTGCGCCGACGAGCTTGCCCACAAACCCACAAGTATCAGCCACGAAGAGGCCGCTTCACTGCCCCTGGTCGCCCTGACAGCGTGGGACGCGTTGGTCCTGCGCGGCAATCTAAAGGCCGGACAGCGCGTGCTGATCCAAGCGGGAGCTGGCGGCGTGGGCAACGTGGCCATCCAGCTCGCCAAGCACCTTGGCGCCGAAGTGTTGACGACTTGCAGCGAGAAGAACGCGGACTTCGTGCGCAGTCTCGGTGCCGATCGTGTCATCAACTATCACACTGAGGATTACTCCGAGGTCGCGCAAGGCGTGGACTTGATCGTCGACGCTCTCGGCCCGGACGACGTCGTGCGCGCCACCAAGACGGTGCGGCGCGGCGGCCGGGTGATCGCGCTCGCGACCGGACTGCCCGAAGCGACCGACGCGCATGGCCCCTTTTGGGGAACGCTGGCGGCGTTCGCACGCTTAGCCAAGATCATCGTGTTGGCTCGCGTTCAGAACGGCGTACGGGTGATCCCCATGGCGCGCATTCCCTCCGGCGAGAATTTGACGCAGATCGCGTCGCTGGTCGACGCAGGCAAGATCCGCCCTGTCATCGAACGCGTGCTTTCGCTCAGCGAAGCTGCCGACGCGCACCGCCGCGTGGAAACCGGGCGCTGCCGCGGCAAAGTCGTACTGCGCGTGCAGGCGTGATCGGCAACGGACAGCTCTGGACGGCGATTCAGGGTCTTAGGAGTGGCGCTGGCGAAATCCGTCGCGTAGGTCCCGCGGGAGGTCGGGTCGCGTTCACTCCGGCCACTGTCGGATCAGACCCTCTTGGATCGTCGAGGCAACCAAGACGCCGTCTTGGGTGAAGAACTGCCCGCGTGCGAGTCCGCGGCCGCTCGAAGCACTGGGACTGTCGCAGGCGTACAGCAGCCATTCGTCGAAGCGGAAAGGGCGGTGGAAGTACATGGCGTGATCCAAGCTGGCTACCTGCATGCGGGGCGTGAGCCAACTCACCCCGTGGGGCTGCATGGCTGTACCGACGAGGTTGAAGTCGGACGCGTAGGCCAGCAGATACTGGTGCACGGCCGGGGCGTCGGGCAGTCGTGCCGCGGCTCGGTACCAGACCAGGCGTTCGGGCGGGCGCTTATCGGGATTCAGGGGATTCTGAGGATTGACCGGTCGGATCTCGATAGGCTTTTCCGCCAACGCGCGCTCCCGCAAGATCTCCGGGATCTTGTCCGCGGCGGCGCGCGCCAAGTCGGCTTCGGACTTCAAGCCGTCTGGACTCGGCGCCGCTGGCTTTTCCGCCTGGTGCTCAAATCCGTCTTCGGGCATCTGAAAAGACGCCGCCATGCTGAAGATGGGTCGGCCGCTTTGGATCGCCACTACGCGGCGAGTGGTGAAGCTCTTGCCGTCGCGAATGCAATCTACGTCGTAAACGATGGGCTTCTTGGCATCGCCTGTGCGCAGGAAGTAGCTATGGAACGAATGCACGGTGCGTGGCGCGCCGACGGTTTGCTGGGCGGCGGAGAGCGCCTGGCCGAGCACTTGCCCGCCGAATACGTTGCCCCAGCCCAGATCCTGGCTCTGGCCGCGGAATAGGTTCTCTTCGATGCGTTCCAGGGTCAGCAGCTCGACCAGCTCCTCCAAGACTTGGCTCATGGGGCGTTGTTAGCACGCTGCCCGCCACGGATCCGAAGGGTTTCCGGCCCGCGCCGTGGGCAGATCCCCAGCAGAAGGCCCTGGAATTTGCCCGCCACTCGCCGGGCGCGGTTCAATTTCGCGTGCCCCACTGTATCGAAGAAGCCAGTAGCGGTCGCAGTCGATGCCGCGGCTGCGGCGGCAAGATCGCAAAGGGAGCGCAGCGTTTCGGCGAGCGTGTGGACAATCCCTTTGGCGACGGCGAAGCCACCTATTGGTTTCACCTGACTTGCGCTGCGCTGATGCGCCCCGAGCCGATGCTCTCGACCCTTGAAGGAGCGGAAGGTTGCGTGCCCAGCTCCGACGCGCTTTTGGCGTTGGCGAAAGCCGGCATCGAATACCGTCGCCTGCCGCGCTTGATGCGGGTGGAGCGCGCGTCGTCCGGGCGGGCCCGTTGTCGCAGCTGTCGGGAATTGATCGAAAAGGAAACCTGGCGCTTCGCGGTTGCGATGTTCGAAGACGGTCGCATGAATCCCATTGGGTTTCTCCATGTCGGCTGTTCCCAGAACTACTTCGATACGGCAGACGTGTTGCCGCGTGTGGATCTGTTGCAGCCCGATCTGTCCGGGGCGGAACGCGCTGACGTCGCTAACGCTCTTGCCACCCAAGCGCCTCCGCAGGCGGTGCATACGGCAGAGGCTGCTGGGCCAAGCGTGGCAAAAGCCGTCGAAGCGCCCGCGTCGCTAGCGAAGAAGCGCAGCAAGGCCTGATCGCCCTTGTCAAACAGTCGCGGGCGGGTCGTGTGGCGCGCGCGATTGCTCAGACCGCTCAA
>CALMUT010000023.1 GCA_937872925.1 uncultured Myxococcales bacterium
ACGCGCAGCGCGGCGCCAAAGTATCGCACGAGGTGGAGTATGACCAAGACGTCCCGCCACCGCGCTTTCACACGCTGCGCTGCTTTGGCGTGCTTTCGAGCCACTCATCAGCCGCGCACTCGTCCTGCCCGCCGCTCTGCCTGACCCGAGGGCAAACAAGCCGTCACCGGTTCGGGCAGCCGCACTGGTTGCGGGCTTATGAGCGGCCCGGGGGCAGAATGCTCCGAGTACAGCTTCCGTCGCCCCAGCTCGACCGACTCGTCACCCCTGGGCTATCTTCAGACCAGATGGTTTTGGCAGCCGCAAGTGGTTTGGCTGCGCTGGTGCTCAGTCCATCGCTTGCATGCAGTCCTTCAGCGCGACGCAGGAGGATGCTTTGGCCAGGCATCGCAGTCCGTTTTCCTTGACCTCCAGGTCGTTGCCCTCGATGCCCTGGGCAACTTCCTCTCGAAGTCCTTCGGCGATCTGATCCCGTGACTGCCGCTCGAAAAAGTGGCAGCGCTGGCTTTCGTTGATCTTCATCGCGTTGTCAGTTGCCTCGGCTACCAAGGCGTCGAGTCGGGCGGCATGTGCCGCGGGATCTTCGCCGGAAGGTTCACTTGGCGGGGCCGCGGTGGGGCCCGAGCCCGCGCCGCATCCGAAGAACTGCGCGGCAAACAGGACCATTAGTCCAACATGAGCAGCGAGTGTGGAATTCATAGATCGAATCGAAGTTTGAGACCGTAGGAGAACTCGGAACCGATGCCGGGATCGAGACGCCAGCGCAGATCCACGAGAAAGAAATACACGCCCGCGGCCAAGTTGCCGGAGTAGCCCAACTTGCCGTGGTCGTCCCAGCCATGCACGTAGAACGCGAACTCATGGGAAAACAACGCCGTTAGGGCGCCGCGCTTCACCACGCCGACAGCCCCGAACAACGGTCCTCCGCCGTCGACCAGTGGCAGAGATCCGTCAGGGGATTCCCCGCCGAGGAAGTCACTGATGTGTCGCCATCCGCCATAGAATGCGTAGCGCATGTCGAGCCAAGCAGAACCGTAGGACACCGGCGTGCTGGACGTCGTGGCGCGAAATCGGTCGCAGCGGATGCCGCGCATTTTCTCGCGGGCTTCCTCTGCAGAATCGTTCTTGTCGATCTTCGGGCAGGGATTTCCGAACTGGTCGAGGTCTTCGTAACTGGTGTGGCGAACGACCCCGGTGCCACCCTCGCTCCATTCGCGACCTGCACCGGAGTACCCGAGCTCGAATTGCAACACGCGAGGCGATGCGTCGTCGCGGACGCCGCCGAAGTACGTCTCCATGGCAGCAGCGGTATACACGTGCTGATAAGCACCTCCTATCCGTGCACTCCAGACTTGCGCGAGTTTTTCGAAAGGGGACCGAGTGTCTTCCTGCGTGGGCCCGAACACTGGCTCGGGCACGCGCGTTGCCGGGTTGAGCCAGTTGCGCCAGCCTAGTTCTGCAAATAGCCAAAGCCCGGCTGCATACTCGTCGTCTGCACTGCTGGCGGACGAGTCCCCGTCAGCGGCTTCGCGAGGGCGATCCGAGCGCACACGCCCCGAATCGCTCCGCGCCCGAGCGCGCCGCCGTCGCCGCTCTTGTTCCTGGACCAGGAGCTCCTGAAGTCGCGAACGGTCCGTGCTCTGTGCAACGTGCCCGCGGACTCCGGCGCCGGGTCCGGAAAAAGCAGCGCTGTTTGGCAAGTCATGACTGTCGGCTCGTGCTGATCCGGATGAAAACACAGCTGCTATGCATGCGAACAACGCAACCGCGGGTAGCGGTCCGCGCAGCGCTTTTGACTTTTGGGTTAACATGAAAAACACACTAGTTTACGCTAGCGCGATGCGTTGCCTCAAGCATTTCTTCCTCTTGCCGCTGCTCGCGAGCTGTGGGCACCCGAAGGCTCCCGTTCCTGATTGGGCGATCGAGCAGGAATCCGAAAACGCAGACGTGAAAGCTTGCGAGGCGGGGGATGGGGCCGGGTGTCTCGCAGCTGGCAATCGTATGTTCGACTTCAAGCTCAACGGCAAAGATCAAGGCTACGGGAAGATCACGAAGGGAACGCAAAACAAGGAGTACGGCGCGGTGATGTACGAACGCGGCTGCGAGTTGGGGCAGATGGTCGCCTGCTCCAAGCTCGGCTCGGTGATTCTCAACACTGGCTACTACTACCGTGACCTCACCGTCGATGAGCGAGAAGCTGAGGCCGAACCGCTTTTCGAGAAGGGCTGCAGCGCCAAGCACGCGCCTGCGTGTAGGGCTCTCGTCGAGCTTTTCCGAGTACAGAAGAAACCCGATGCGGTAGCCGCAGCCAAGCGTCGATTGTGCGCAATCAATGGCGAAGACTACGAGTGCAAAGAACGCTGATCCATCAGCATGGAATCGGGATGAGTTTTTCGCCCGGCCCTCATGGGCCCGCAAGTTGAACAGCTCCGCTGCGGATCCGGTGGAGGCCCACGTGGACGCTGCGGATCCGGTGGAGGCCGTCGCTGCGCGCGCGCTTCGGCTTAGCCGTGCGTTTCCTTAGGGCCCTCGGTGGAAGCTGGGCTCGTGGGCGGCGCCACTCGCAAAGTTGCTGCGCCTGCCTGGGCGCACGGGAGCGCTGCACGATCACCTCACGCAATCTGCACGGAAGCTTCGCGCGCCAGAGAAACACCCGCCGTAACGTGTTGCCATGCGATCATGCGCTCCGGGACCCGTACGCCCGCCAGGCGTCCACTTTGTGAGGCTCGGATTCTTCGCACTCCTGGCCTTTCTATCGCCCATCGCGCTTTTCCTCGGCCCAGGTTGGGCAATCGATAGCCTCACCGTTCATGGCGCAAGGCGGGCGCTTGAAGCGGGGTTTGACGCCGCCGGGGTGAACCTGACGGTGGATAGCTGCGTGATCTACACAGATCAAGAGGTCGGGCACTGCATCGTAGTGGGCGCGGCCGCGGAACTTGAGGCTTTCGAGCGGTACTTCGGATGGTCCAGCGTCGCGGGTTCGTACGAGTCCTCCCCCTCGTGCCTCTCGTTGCCTGAGTTCGGCCAGAGAACACCGAGCGCCGGGTTTCGTACAACCAAGCCCGGCGTCGGCGCTCATAGCGACCGCGTGGGAGCCAGCGCACCGCGCTCTGTCTATCCTTTCCACACCGTGTTTCGCGAGCCGACCAACCGACGAGCGTGCGTGCAGTTCGCCTACGTTATTGGGTAAGCGGGGCTACCAGGTCGCTACTCTGCGATGGCCTTGTCTGAAATGCGCAGTCATCCAGCCAGCCGGCCGCCGAAGTCGTCTGAAATGGACCTCCAAGCAGCACACGACGGTGATCACCAGCAGTCGAAACACCGTCGCGTGCTTGATTCCCGCAACGGGAGTGTGCCCGCTCTAGAAACTGGCTTCCAGCCCGATGCTCGGGATCGTTACCGGGCCAATGCTCTCGGTCGCACAGCCATAGGCGTAGCAGCTGATCTCGAGAGTCTCTTTATTCAAGGTCGTGTTGAGCACCTCGAAGACTAGCGCCCAGAATCCCGATTCACCCAGGCGCCAACGTTTTTCCAAACGCCAGTCCAATCGATAGAACGGCTCGGCGCGTGGCGGGTTGCGCGCGGCGCGGGCATAGGCCACCTCCGCTGGGATGCCGCTGTACACCCCCCCGCGCCAACCGACCCGCCAGGCACGACCCAGGTCGTAGGCCATGGCGATGTTGAACACGTGGGTGCGGTCGAAGCTCGACGGACCTTCCAGGCGTCCGGAAGCGCGGCTGCTGCGGGATAGTGTGTAGGAAAGGAAACCACCGAGTCGCTTGGTGAGAGAACGACGCAGCATCACTTCCATTCCGTAGCTGTGAGAAGTCGCGCGGTCTTCGTTGTCAACGGTTGGGTCAGCGCGTTGCAGTTGGAATAGACCTAGAGGGTCCGTGAGGCCGAACAGAACGTTCTGAAACAGCGTCAGCGAACCGGTGACGTCTTGTCCCAAATCTGCTTCGACGCCGGCGCTGCTTTGGACCCCAGTCTGCAGCCCTTCCTTCGCGGCACCTTGGAGCCCGGGTACGGGGATGGCGAAGCTGGGTGGTTGGTGCGCAATGCCCAAATCGTGCAGCAATGCAACGCGTTCACTGACTTGGAAGCGCACACTCACGCGGGGCTCAGGGGCGAGCCGCGTCACTCCGTCAGACGTATACAGATCCAAACGAAACCCCGGAGTCAGCGTCACGCCCGCCCCCAGGTCGAGCACCCAATCGAGCCAGGCGCCGGTGATCACTTCGTTGCGTGAAGCAAAGCGCGCCTGGGTCACATCTTGGCCCCCGGTTCCGAAAGCAAAGCGCGGCGGCAGGCCGGGCAGAGGGTTTGGGTTCAGTTCCGCGGGGGAGCCGCCCCCGCTGCCGCCATTGGTACCGCCGTCGTTTTCGTCTTCGTCGAGGGAGATGTCGTAGCGCGCCACGTGCACGTCGGCGCCGGAGCGAAAGGTCACACGCTTGTTCCATTGGTCAACGTAGCGGAAGCGATTGCGCACGCTTTGGGCCTGAAGCTCGAGCTCACCGTCACCGGCGGCTGAGCGATCGAAGCCGAGCGTTGTGGCCAAACGCATGGCGCTAGTTGGGCTCAAGGCGCGGTCGTAGCGGATGTCGTAGCGGTGGAAAGTGACGTCGTAGATGTCTTGAGTCTGTCCGTCGTCGTCTTCCGCGCTGAGAAAGTCGTAGGCGCCGAAGCCCAGGATCCCAAGCGTATCGCGATCGGTCAGTTGATACTGCACGCGCGCCTGGTAGTCCCAGTAGCCAATCTCGACCTCCGGTACGAGCAGCGACACTACCGCCCCGGTGTAAGAGTAGCGACCCGCGAGCATGGCGTTGCCGCGCCCGTTCGCGAACGGAACCTCCACGAAGGCGCCGCTGTCCACCAGGCGCACGTTTGCTTCGCCGCGGAACCGAGCCTCGGGCTGCGCGGCACTGCCGGTGACGATGCCCCCCGCCAGGCGACCGTAGCTGGCCGGGTAGGCTCCGGAATACAGCCGGACTTCGTCGATGAAGGCCGGATGGATCACCGCCGGGCCGGCCGCCACGTGATACAGCCCCGGCACTGGGATGTCGTCGAAGAAGTACCCGACGTTGCCCGGCGGCGCGCCGCGCACGAAAAAGTACGGGAGCCCCGAGGCCACCGGCGTGACGCCCGGCATGACCTCGATGGCGCGGAATGGATCCCCAAAGGCACCGGGTAGCTGACGCACTTCGGCGCGCGACATGCGCGTCGACTGCGCTGCCCGGCGTTCTCCTTGCACCACGACTTCCACCGGTTGTGCCGGCTGCGCTTGGCCTGCTTTTGGATCGCCAGAGAGCCCGACGGTCCGGGGCGCAGGTCCGTCGGCGTCTGGTGCCGGCTCTGCTTCTTCCGTCGGCGGCTCCGAAAATCGCACCTCGATGCGGATGCGTGCAGCGACTGGAGCGCCGTCACGCGTGGCGGGGCTGAAGCGCCAGCCACGTGCGGCCCGCGTCGCGGTGTCCGAAAACGGCAGGTTGCCGGTCACGACCTGCGCGGTCTCCACGCGTCCGTCTTTTGCTACCACGAGTTCGAGCAATACCAGCGCGTCTCCGGTCGCCTGCGCGGGGTAGTCGACGGCAATGTTGCCCAGCGCTCGCGGCGCGGTGATCTGCGGCTGCTGCTCAGACGGCGCGGGTGTCTGGTCGGGACTCTTGGCCTGGGCGCGCGCCGACGCGGGTAGAGTCACTACCAACGCGGTCGCCAACACCATGTGGCGTGCTGGTCCCGGGGCTCTCGACAATGCGCGCAACCCGAGGTGTATAGTTCCCAGCGGCCTGAGAGCCAGGTGTTTTCGACGAGCAACTGGTCGCTTCGCCTGCGGCGTCCTAGGTTTGTTTCCAAGGCGCCTGCTCATGAGCTTTCGAACAATAGCTTTCGCGACCCTGCGTCGCGGCTGGATCGTGGTCGCTCTGACCGTGCTGTCCGGGCTCAGCACGCAATGCGACTACGAAGCGTACCCTGTTGCCGCCACGTTCTGCGACGATTGGTGCCAAGTGCTGCTGCGCAAGGACTGCGATCAGGAGCCGGAGAACTGCGTACGCATCTGCGAGCGCAGCCTGCCCAACGAGCCCTGCCTGAGCCTCCAGCGGGAACTACTGGACTGCTACCGGGCCGCACCCCTCGATGGTTTTGTCTGCTCTGGTTCTGGGTTCGGCGCGGCGACCCGGCCGAAGGAAAGCACCTGTCAGGCGCCGCGAGACGCGTTGATTGAATGCGCCTACCCCGACGTCAGAGTGTGCCTCGACGTGTGTCGCGCTGTTGAATCCTCCCTCACGGACGGTGGAACAGACGCGGCGGCGGCCTCAGCGACAGACCGCAAGTGCCCGTCAGACGATATTCCCTGCGACTCGATCTGCTGGATCGCTGGGCGCTATCTCAGTTCCCCTTCCGATGCGGGTTCGGACGCCGCCGCTGACAGCTCGTTTGCAGGCGCCAACTCGTTCGATGAAAGCGCCACCCAGTTGATCGCTTGCGCGTTGGACAAAGCCAACCGCTGTCGCCAAGGCCAGCCCACGAGCCCCGACGCGGGCGAGTCCGACGAGACCTGGGGCACGGTGCTCGCGAGTTGTGCCGACGAGCAGAGCGGCGGAATGTAAGCATTGATAACATTGGCGTGGGCCTAGAAACATTACCCTCAGAGACCGAGACGGGAGCACCATGGGGCCTGTGCATCGACAAGGAGGCCGGTAGTGAGCAGCAGGGGAGAAAAGGGCGTGGAACTACAGCCGGTGCGCGTGATCGAGAAGATCCCAGTGAAGTACGAGCACGCCGTCGACCAAAAGACGATCCGTGCTGAAAAGATCCCCACGCCAGACAACCTTGCCGTGCACCCGGAGTTGGGGCGGGGCGGCATGGGGCGGATCCATCCGGCGATGGATCGCAACCTGCTTCGCCCGCTTGCCCTGAAGCGACTGGACGCGGAGCTCTCCAAGGTGCCGATGTATCGTGACGGATTCGTTGCCGAAGCGCAGATGACCGGGCAGCTGGAGCACCCAAACATCGTGCCGGTGCACGAGCTGGCGATCAGTCCCAAGGGCGTGCCGTACTTCACGATGAAGCTGGTGCAGGGCGTGGGCATGGATGTGTGGATGAACGATCCGGCGCATCCGCCAGGCTCGACCAAACGCTTGCAGGACGGACTCGAGATCTTTCTAAAGGTCTGCGACGCCCTGGCATACGCGCACTACCGTGGAGTGATTCATCGTGATCTGAAGTCCGACAACATCATGATCGCCGAATTCGGTCAGGTGTATTTGATGGATTGGGGTTTGGCACGCCTGTCGAAGACTCGCGCCGCGTCCGGCGAAGACTCACAGATGGAGGCGCCGGGCCCCGTCGGCACCCCGGCATACATGGCGCCCGAACAAGCTCGGGGCAATCCCCTGGACATGGACGAGCGCTCGGACATTTTCGGCATGGGAGCGCTGCTCTACGAGATCGTCAGTGGGCACACGCCCTACGGCGTGCACCGTACCGTCAAGTCGATCCTCGCGGCCGCGGAAGCCGGCAAGATCGTGCCGCTGGCGGAAGTGACCAAGGGCCTCGACGTGTCCAAACGCCTCGCGGCGATCGTTGAGCGGGCGATCGCGCCGGACCCCAAGGACCGCTTTCAGACCGTGCTGGAGCTGCAAGAAGACGTGCGCCGCTTTCTGCGGGGTGGCCTCTACTTGCCCAGCGAGGTGTTCGCGCCGGGCACGTTGATCATGCGTGAGGGCGACCGCGGCGACACCGCGTACATGATCGTGAGTGGGCACTGTCGCGTGTTCCGCAAGCTGGCTGACGGAGAAGAAACCTTGGGCACCATGGAAGCTGGCGACGTGTTCGGTGAAATGGCGCTGCTGCTCGACGAACCCCGCGCCGCCAGCGTGGAAGCCGTGGATCAGGTCACTGCGTTGGTCCTGGACAAGCGCACCATGGCGGAAGGGCTTGGCATCGAGGGCTGGAGCAGCAAACTCGTGCGCGCCCTCGCCGAACGCTTCCGCAACCTGGAACAACAGGTGCGCGACTCGGGGATCCGCCGCGGATAAGGCGCCTGACTCAGACTTTCCGCCAGCGGGAGTGAGTGCCAGCATGTCCAGCCAGCCTGCACGCGATCAGATCGCGATGAGCGCGCCCACTTCCAAGACGTGACCGGCCGGTAGCCCGTAGTAGACGGTTGCGCGGCCGGAGTTGCGCACCAGTAGCGCGAACAGTCGCTCCCGCCAGCGCGCCATGCCCCCGTGACCCTTCGCGAGCACGCTCTCGTGGCCGAGGACGTAGGTGGTGGTTTCTGGATCTGCGGCCAGCCCATACTCAGCGCAGCGCGCCAGCAGCTGAGGCACGTGTGGTCTCTGCATGTAGCCGCAGCGTGCGACTACTCGATAGAGCTGTGGTGCGATTTCCGTTACTTCAAGTTGTTCCTGCGAATCGACGTGCGCCCTGTCGTCGGCCACGACGGTAAACAGTACTATTTGTTCATGCAGCAGCGCCCAGAACACCACGGACAACACGCCGAGCACGTGTCCATGCGTCAACGCGATTGCGTGGGGACCATAGAAACACTCCCGGATCGCGTAGAGCGGGCTGGTGCCGATGTCTCCGTACACCACGCCAAGCGCTGCCAACACGAGTAGCCACGGCGAGCGCGGCTGCGGACTGTCGCGACAACGATCGTCGCTGCCCAAGGTCTCGCGCGTGGCCACCGGTTCGCGACCATAGCACCGCGCACCTACGCTGCCGGCCGTGCCGTTCGGCGCGCCGCTTCGAGCGCCGCCTGAAGCACGCGGTTCACCCAGGGGCGCAATTACTGCGCGAAGCGGCGTGCTCGGCGCGGCCGCAGCGCGTGGCCGCGGCCGGTGGCTGCGCTAGCGCCCCGGGCGTGTGCCTTGGCGCTTCTGAAGCTCGTCGAATCGCTTCTCGAGTTTGCGGAGCCTTTCGTCCAGGTCCTTTGGCAGTTGTGGGCTGCCGCGAAACCATCGGTCGAAGGGCCTGAACCAATCCTGCGCTGGATTGCCGAACGGGGAATCGAAGCGGAAGCCGAGATCGAAGTTGGGCATCGCGAGCGGGTCGCTGTCCAATACCGCGTGCAGCTGGAGCTTGCGCTTGTTGCGCACGATGGTGATCGGGACAAGCGTGCCCCTCTTTTCTTCGTTGATCGCGGCTGCGACGTCGCTTGGCTGGACGATCTTCCGCGCGTTGACGCGTAGGAGCACGTCCCCCACGCGCAAACCGGCTGCCGACGCAGGTGTTTGCTCGGAGACCCGACTCACCAGCACTCCGCTGCCGGGGCCGGCTCCGAAGAAGGCGCGGAGCTCGTCGGTCATCGACACGACCAGCGCACCAAGGCGCCCCCGCGCAGTAGAAAATGCGTACTGCGTGGTTTGGGTCTCGGCGGTGGGGTGGGCTGACTGCCGGGCCGGATTGGGTTTGGGGTAGGCGAGCGCAGCGCTACTCGAAAACACGAGCGCTGCGATGATCGGTAGAGTCATACGCATGCTGGTTTCCTCCCAGTGGGTTGTATCTCGACAAACCGGCGAAACCGCACTCTATTCCCAGATTTCGCAGCCAAATCAGCGGTCCCCGAGCGCCCTACGGGCTCCCTCGGCGCGCTGTGCAACGATGGCGCGTAGCTCGGCGAAACGGTCCAGGGCGCGCAGGCTGGCGAGCGTGGGTGCGTGGTCCAGCCAGGTCAAGTCCAACAGGCCCGCGTCGACGGAGCGCTGGAGACCCACGAGTGCTGTCGGGTGGTTTCCAACATGCGCGTGGAGCTCCGCCATGATCTGGAACAGGAACACTGCGAAGCGTCTGGGGCGCTGCGAGTCCAGGGAGGCGTGCGCGATGGCGGCGTCGATGGCCTGGTCGACGCGCCCAGTGCTGAGTGCGCTTCGAGTGGCGTGGACAAACGCCATCGGGCCCGGGCGCTCCTCGGGCTGAACAATCTTGGAACTCAGAAACGTCTCACGGCCGTGCCCCCACAGCGCGAACCTCGCAAGCACCGGCAGCAGGACACTCGGCGACGCCTCGCGCAGCTGTTTCATAACAACTTCGGCTTCATCCCAACTGCCCAGAAGCGCCAGCGTACGAGCGAGTTCGAACTTGGTGCCTTCCAGAGCCGGGTCCAGTTCGTGTGCGCGCCTCAGCGCGGCTAGTCCTGCTTCGACGGGGCCAACCTCCACCCGCAGGCGACCGTAGAGCTCGTGGGCTTCGGCAAGGGCCGGCGCAAGCCGCCGTGCCAACAGCAGCGGTTCTGCCATCTCGCTCACGTCGGCGTCAGCAAAGGCTACCGTGGCGCGAACGAGCAGTGACTCGGGACTGGACGGCGCGCGCCGAACCGCCTCGGCGGAAAGCTCCCGTGCACGCGTTCCCAAGTTCTCCAGATCGCCACCGTAGAACCAGGCCCGGGCGCACGCCCGGGCGTACGCAGCCAAGATGGTTGCGTCGTCTGGCGCCCGATCGTGCGCTTCTCGGAACAGGGCCATGGCTCGCTCAAAAGAGCCATGATCGAGTTTGCGCATGTCCGCACGCCCGCGCAGATACAGCTCGATAGCCAGTGGGTCGGTGGGTGCCGAGCGCACGGCGGGAGCATTCGACTCCACCGTGAGCGCACGGGTAATGGCTTTGGCGACTTCATCACTGATGACCAATGCATCGCTTGCCGGGCGGTCGAAGCGCTCGGCCCACAGCTGAAAACCATCCGAGACGGTCATCACGCGCGCGGTCACACGCAGAGTGTCGCTTCGTCGGCGAACCGAGCCGCTCACTACGACCTCCACACCGAGTTCTCGACCCGCGGCTTGCGGGTCGGTGTTCGCCGCTGCGACTGCTGCCGCCACGGCCAGGGGCTTGACCCGCAATCCGCGTGTCACACTCAGCGTATCGATCAAGTCCTCACTGAGGCCTTCAGCGACGAACGCGTCGTCGGCGGTGCCCGAGTTGGTAAATGGTAGCACCGCGACGGTGCGTTCCGCTGATTCGAGCGTGGACGCTGGCGCCAAGCTAGCGCGGGCTGGGCTGGCCGATGCGGGCAGTTCCGTCGGCGCTGCGGCGGCGAGCGCACTGGCTAGAGCGTCGACGGAGGCGTAGCGATGTGCCGGATCGCGAGCCAAACACGTCAGCACGACGCGCGCGACCGCGTCGGGAATATCCGCCCGAGCCTGGCGCGGGTCTGGCGCGGGTTCCGACAGGCGCTTGGCGGCGACCACGTATGGAGAGTCGCCCTCGAAGGGCAGCCTGCCTGTCAATAGTTCGAACAGCAGCACGCCCAACGCGTACACGTCGGTGCGTTCGTCCACGCTGCTGCCCTCCACTTGTTCGGGCGCCATGTACGCTGGTGTGCCAACAACCGCGCCCAGCGCCGTCTGCTTCACGTCGTGCTGCTGCACGCTGCGAGCGATACCAAAGTCCGTGACGACGGGCTGGCCGTCATCCTTGAGCATCACGTTGTCGGGCTTGAGATCGCGGTGCACGACCCCTGCGGCGTGGGCGGCACTGACTCCGGCGCAGATGCCGAGCGCAAGGGAGACGGCACGCCCTAAGGAAAGCCGTGGCTCGCGTCCAAGCTTGGTTCCGAGGGACTGACCCGCGATGAATTCCATGGTCAAGAACCGCTGGCCCGCGTGTTCGCCAATGTCGTGGACCCGAGCCACGTTCGGATGCGCAATCCGCCGCGCAAGTTTGACCTCGCGGCGAAAGCGTTCGAGCATGGCCTCGGATCCGATCAACTCTGCATTGAGCATCTTGAGCGCCACGATCTCGTCGAGCTCGCGATCACGAGCCCGGTAGACGCTGCCCATGCCGCCGGCCCCAACCAACGCCAGTAGCTCGTAGCGTCCTGCCAGTACCATCGTGGCTTCTGCGCCACCCGCCACCGGCACGGATGTGGGAGACGAGGCCTCTGCCGAGGTCGTCGTTTTCTCAGCGACGATGGTCTCGGCCTGTTCGAGACCCTTGCCGTTCTTGCTCGTCATGCCAGCTGCGGTTCTCTAGTGCACCAACGTACTAGAACCCACGCGGAGGCAAAAGCCACCCTGAGCGCGCCAACCGACGATTCGTTCTTGCCGCGTGGTTTTGGCCGGTGCCGCGCCAGGGCGTTGGGGTGCTAGGCTCCCTGCTCGCGCATGCCGTCGAGCCACGAGTACCCGAAACGCCGCTACCGTCGGCCTGCCGCGGTAGCGCTGGTGGTGGCAACGTTTTGCTTTGGCGCACGGGCGCAAAGTGACGCCGCGGCGCAGAAGTTCGAGCGGGGCATCGAGCTGTTCCAACGCGGAGCCCACGGCGATGCGGCGCAGTCCTTCTACGCGGCCTATCGCCTCTCGCCCCACCCGGATTCTCTCTACAACGCCGGCTTGGCTTGGGAGCTGGCGGGCAGCTTGGCAAAGGCAGCCACGGCCTATGAGATCTCCCTGGAAGGCGATCTCAAACCAAAGGCTCGCGAGGACGCGACTCGACGTTTGCGGCAGCTTGCGGGCGAGCTGGGGCGCGTTGAGTTGAGTGTGCCCGAAGGTTCGACGGTTCGGGTGTTGGGTTTTGTCATTCGCACGCCGTCGACCACCCTGTACTTGGAGCCGGGTCAGCATCGTATCGGAGTCACGCTGCGGAATGGCGCGAGCGCCGATCGACGGGTGGCGACTGAAGCCGGCGAGACGACCGTGGTCTTGGTGGAACTCCCGCGCGGTGATGGCGCGTCACAGCCCGAGTCCAGCGAAGTTGCGACGCCAAAGCCGCGCCGCAAGGAGCAGGCTGGGAACTCGACGGCGACGATCGGCTGGATTGCCCTAGGCGTTGCGGGTGCTGCCAGTGGTGCGGCCGTGGTGCTGGGGATCCAGGCGCTGCGTGCTCGGGACCAGTACGAGGGGTCGCGAAACACGGATGGCGACGCGCGACAGCGCGCGGAGGAGCTGCGGCTTTGGACGAACATCGCGTGGGGCACCGCGGCGCTTTCCGGGGCGAGTGGCGCGGTGATCCTGATGACGCTGCCGTCCGACGGTGCTCAGGCAGGCATGCCCATGCCCGGCGTGGCGGTGCGCGGAAGATTTTAGAAAGCCAGAAAGCCCACTAGTACGGGTTGTCCAGCGGCTCCGGTTTTGGCGCGGGCGGAGCAGCGCGTGGCACCGGACGGACCACGCGACGCGGCGCTGGCGGCGTGGTGCTCGGGATCAGCGGGAGCGCCGAGGGTTCGAACACCGGGATCTCGGCGACCGCGGGCGGCAGCGTTTGCGTAGCGGTTGGTTCGACGGGCGGCGGGCGCGTGGGAGCGGGAGGGCGTAGCGGGGCAGCACCGACCAGTTCCGTAGTTTCTGTGTGGCGCGACGCCGACACCGCCCACAGCAGCACCAGCAGCACGAGCGGCGCGAGCACGAACGCGAAGAGCATGCGTCGAGAGCGCGCGCGTCTGGTCGGATCGGGAATCGCGCCTGCGACCGACGGGCGCTGACCGGAAACCTCGACGCCCTGACCGTAGGTCGCCGTGTGTTCCGGCGCCTCGCTTAACGGACCATTCCATACGGTCGCTCCGCTGTCTGAATTACTTGAGGCCGGGTCGCCCACGGTTTCCGTGACCGTGGCAGCTCCGCGCGCGAGCGGCGCGCCCATGGGTTGGCGCCCCGACGCGCTGTCCCAGCTGGGTGACGAGCCCGGGGGCGGGTAACTCGAACGACTGCTCGCCGCGCCCTCCTGCGAGCGCGCCAGGGTACGCGCCTGGGATGGGTCGAATCCGTCCAGCTCCGCGATCTTGCTGCGCCGCTGATCGACTTGGCTCTGAAAGTAGGGCAGTACATACGCGCGCGTGTCTCGATGGCTCGCGATGCTCAGACCGGCGCTCTGCGCCGCCGCCGCCAGCGCGTCCGCAAACGCCTCCGCAGTTGCAAATCGATCCTGGGCCCGCGGCCGCAGGGCGTGATCGACGACGTCTGCGATCTCCGTGGGAAGATCCGGCTCGACGTGGCCTAGGGGAGTGGGTGCTTCCCGCGCCACTTTCAAGAGCAGCGCTGCGTCCCCCAGCCCTTCGTGCACACGCCGCCCGCTAAACAGCTCCCAGGCAACGATGCCCGCAGCCCACACATCGCAGCGTCGATCGATCGGTTCGGCTCGGGCTTGCTCCGGGGACATGTAGGCGATCTTGCCCTTGATCAACCCGGTCCGGGTTTCGCCGCCCGCGCGGGACGCTTTGGCAATGCCGAAGTCCGTCAGGCGCGACACGCCGTCCAGGCCGATCAAGATATTGTGGGGTGAGACATCGCGGTGCACCAGGTGGAGCAGAGCGCCGTCCGGGCCAGAGACTTCGTGGGCCGCGTGCAATCCCGTCAGCACGTCTTCCAAGAGCCGCAGCGCGATGGGCCAGGGGACACGCTGCTGCGCATCGCTGAGCGTACGCACCAGGCCGGCCAGCGAGTCGCCTTCGACGTAGTCCATCACGATGAACACGCCGTTTTCGTCTTGTCCCACGTCGAGGACGGACACCACGTTCGTATGGCGGATCCGACCCGCGAAACGTGCTTCCGCCATGAGCGCGGTTACGAACCCAGGTGTGTGTCGCAGGTGCTCGTGCGTGAGTTTGACTGCCACCTCGCGTTCGAATCCGGCCAATCCGCGCGCGCGCCCGAGATACACCGTTGCCATGCCACCCGATGCAATGGGTAGGAGCAGTTGGTAGCGGCCGACCTGTGTCGGAAAGGAGCCAGCCGCAGCGCGGGGTTTCGAGCGCGACAAGGGACCCGCATCATACCGCGCCCGGCCGGAGCCGGCCTCTCGTCCATGCTATTGTGGGATTTCTTGGGTACTCCTGTGCGCGTTTGCTGGTTTATCGCAGTTTTGATCACCGTCGGGTGCACGTTCGATTTGGCTCCCCTCGAGGAAGCCAAACCGGACGCCGCTGCGGGCGGCAGCGGTGGCAGCGGCGGTCCGACCCAGGACGGCGGAGTGCCGCTCGGCGGTAGTGCGGGCGCGGGAGCTGGCGGCACCGCCGGGGCGGTCTCCGGCGGCAGCGGTGGTGGCGGCTTCGGCGGCACTGCCGGGACGGGCGCAGGCGGCACCGGCGCGACGGGTGCAGGCGGGACCGGCGCAACCGGTGCGGGCGGCAGCGGAACCGGCGGTACGGGTGCTAGTGGCGGCGCGGGTGGCTTTGCATGTGCCAACATCGCGCAGCTTCCCTTCTCCTGCGACGAGCCCAGTCAGACCTTCTGTGAATGCCAATCCTGCTATGGCGTGTGCGAGGATCCAAAAGACGGATACCCGCTCTCGGACTGCGTCTGTCCGAGTTGCTGGGGCTTTGTCGCCTGTGACTTCTGCGACAAGAATGGGCGGTGCGATCCCCTTGGCGAGGGTTGCGGCTGCATTGACTGCGCGGGCCACCCAAACTGCGTCGGCTACTGAACGGCGCGGATCAGTCGGCGTCCGGACAGAAGCATACGCGCGGACCCATACTCACGATCACACGCGCGCGGTAACCCAGTGCGCGCAGCGGCGCGACCCAACCCACAAGTCTTCAGGGACGCTTGGGCAACTTCAAGCGTCCCTTGCCCGAGGGCGGCTGCGGCGGGGGCAGCGGGGCGGGGGCGGGGGCAGGA
>CALMUT010000024.1 GCA_937872925.1 uncultured Myxococcales bacterium
CGGATACGCCGGCGGCAGCGCCGGATACGCCGGCGGCAGCGCCGGATACGCCGGCAGTGGCGTCGGAGGCTTTGGCGGCAGTGGCGGTTTCAGCGGGAGCGGAGGCGGCGGTTCTGGCGGGATCTCAGGCGGCGGAGGCTCCGGCGGCTCAAGCAATCCCAACAGTTGCAAGGGCTATTGCGGCAACCAAGCGCCCGGCGGCTGCTACTGCGACTCGGCATGCGTGAGCAACAACGACTGTTGCACGGACAAGGCGACCTACTGCCCGTAGCCCTGCACCGCACCAGAGGTGAGCGCGTGCACCAAACGAGCGACGTTAAGACCTAGCCGCGCGTGTCGCGTGCCGTCGCCGGAGGAACGGAGGCGTGCGCTCGCCAGAGGACCATTATCGGCGCCGCCACGGCGATGAGTACACCGAGCAATGGCTGCCGCAGGACGCCGACAGCGAGGAGCGCAAACAGCAGCAGCAGCGCAAATAGTCGCAACGCGAGGTAGCGTGCGCGCCAATCGCTGCGCGGGTGTAGCAAGAGCACGTCCGTGGGCCAGAAAACCAGGACCGCCTCGTTGATCCGCAACTCCGGGACTTGGCTCAGGAGTGCAACGCCCCACAAGACCATCGCGACGGACGCCAGCGTCAGCCCAGTGAGCACGCTCGCGGCGCGGGTCCATCGCCGCCAGGACGCCAGTCCAACCGCCAACGTGAAAACAGCGCCAACCCCTAGGTGATAACCCAAGGGTTGCGCCGGCCTCTGCCCAAATCCCGCCCCACGCCGGGTGTAGACGACTTCGGGCTCCGCGCCGTAGTGCGCCTTCAACTGGGACCGCAGCAGATCCGGAAGGAACATGCCTTCCCAAACGCTCAGCGGAGCGTCTGCGCCGCGTCCCACGACCACATCTGCTAGCGCCACCAACTGGGACTGCCCGGCGAGCCGCTGACGTGCCAAGCCACGGTAGCTCTGAGCTATCGGTGCCGTACTCGAGCGGCGCAGTGCGCCGGCGTCTGCAGCGTCAAGGACGTCCCGCACGCGGGTCGAACAGTTGTCCCGAAAGTGATGATACACGTACGCCCGGTTTTCGGGTTTGGCGTCGTGTTCCAAGCGAGCGGCTACAGCACGCGCAACTTCGTGAGTCACGTTGAGGTGCTGCCGCCAGACACTGCGGTCGTGCTTCTTGTATTGCTGAAGCATACGGTCGCGATCCCATACGCTGACCCAGAACTCCGCCGTCCCCCGCAGGAACGCGTAGCCAAGTTCCTCGGGCGGTGAGCCAAAGTCCGTTGTGCCGTAGTTGTAGCAACGCGACTGCGAGGCCCGGGTCACACAGATCGCGGCGTGGCCAAACCGCTCGAAGAGATGTTCGCCCTGCCCCATCGTATAGACGTCGATTTGTGGGGGCAGAGCGGTCGCGGCAATCAGCGCTAGCGAGGCCGGAAGTGCCACCGCTTCACCCCGACCTCGGCGCTACGCTCACGTTCCAGACACGGACGTTGATCTTGCCGCCAAGAGCGGGTGACGAGAATTCCGTGACATCAAACTGCGCTTCTTGTTCCGCCAGGAATTCCGCAACGGCCGGGACTTCAGCCAACCGTTCTGGAAAGGCGATTTGACCCGCGTCGGCGCAGGCCTGGAGCTTTGCCGCAGCATTCACCGTGCTGCCGAAGTAGTCGATGTTCGTGTTGAGTTTCACGGCGATGCACGGCCCCGTGTTCAGGCTCGCCCGCACGCGGAGCGCCAGGTCGTCGCGCCCCGGACACAAGCGCAGCTGGATGCCCTGCGCAGCCCGGAGTGCCGCCACCGGGTCAACGAAAGACGCCATTGCCGCATCGCCGATGGTCTTAACGATGGCGCCACTGTTCTTGCGCACCTCTTCGTAGATGTCAGCGAAGTGGCGTTTGACGTCGACGAACGCGCCGGGATCTCCACGCTCGGCGTACAACTCGGTCGAGCCGACCACGTCCGTGAACAGAATCGTCTGCTGGCCGACTGAGAGTTGAATTTCCGACCCGACGTATTCCTCGGTGAACAAATCCCGAAAACCTTGGAAGCTGAACAAGCGGGCCGGGCGCAAGGCTTCGTCGGACCAATGCGCGCTCTCGATCACGAAAGTCCGCTCCTCGTCCGTGTCGTTGTGCAATTCGAGGTCCGGATGCGGCCCGCAGTCGCGCTCTTGCTTCAACACCACAGACGCCTGCCAAGGAAGCGTGGACTCTTGGTATTGGGTAGAGACATTCAGAACCGAAAAATCCTCTGCGCCGACGGTACGCAGGCGATAGCGCCCCGGGTACAGCCGCGACGACACACTAAGCTTCTGGCCCGCGGGCACGGCCAGTTGGACTTTGATGTGGTCCTTCCGGGCGGGCTCCGCGCTGCAGTAGAAAACCTCCGGCACGTTGCGGATCGACGGATGTAGGTGAAATACCACCTCGATCGCAGTCTCGGAATCCGTCTCGAAATCGATGGCGCAAGCGTCGCAACGACCACGCCGAGGCACTTCCCCAAGGGTCTGGATCTCCGCGCGCACGCCACGACAGTGCGGGCACACCACGTCCCAAGACAGTTCGAATAGACCGAGCCTAGTTGCGTGCAGGAACGCGAGCAACATGTCGTCGACCTCGACCCCCCACTCGCGCGCCAAGGGCAAGACACGCAGTCGATGCAGCGACATGTCATCCGCCGTGCGCACGTACTCGGTGATCTTGTCCATCAGCGAGGCCTCGATGCCATGCTCCGCGAGAGCCGAATGGTAATGCGACAAGCGAGCCTCGATGCCTGGCGGAAGAGTGTGCGGCGGCGGTATGTAGGGACTTTCCCGCCGCTCCGCGAGGTGGGCGTCGATCTCAGCGATCACCCGGGCAAAACCCGATCGAATACTGCCAAGCCCGAGCCTCAAGAGCAGGCGTCCGAGCAGCCCACGGGGTACGAACCCGAAGTACACATCCAAGCGGCAGCGGTCACTTTCGAGCGGCACAAGCTCGTACACCGAACGCATGGCGTGAGCGAATCCACGCGAGTAGCGCCGCACGCAGGCGAGGGAGCGTTCGGCCACCCAGACCCAGGGCACTTCCACCCACTCACTGAGCATGCCGGCGTTGACCGCGCGTCCGTGCAGCCGGCCGTCGCGTTCGAAGAACTCCATCTGCGACATGCCCATCGCGCGATTGAAGCGTGAGGTGTCGGAGACGAAAGGCCAGACCTCCGCCGGAGTGGCGCCGAGTTCGAAGCTCCACAGACCCTCGATCCGTGCGCCCAGCGCTTTGTCTTCAGCCGGCCACGGGTGTTTCGTCAGAAACTCCGCCAAGCTGGGCGAGCTTTGTGCGAGCTCGGTCGGCATGTACTTGCCATGTGTAGCTCGGAATTGTGCACAAAGCGATGCCTGAGATCGCTACAGTCGCCGGATGGGACTCCGCGCCGAGCCGTCCGGTTTCCTCCGCGCGGCGCTGCCGGTGGCAGGCGTTGGGCTGAGCTGGTCCGCGCTTTCCATCTGGCTCGCTTTGAATGGGCATGCGCCCAGCGGTCCAGTATTCGTCGCCCCGCGTGCCATGTACTACGCGGCGCAGGCTGTCTTCGCCCCGCCGGTGCTGCTCCTGCAATTCTGGGTGCTGTGCGGAGTTTGCGGCCTCATCGCTGGCGCGAAGCGAGGGGATCTGCCGCTGCAGGCGCTTTCCACCGCGTTCGCCGCGCCGCTGTTCTTTCTGTGGCTGCTGCCGGACGCAGTTGCCTACGGCGTGTGGGGGTTTGGAGCGTTGACCCAGGTAGTGCGCATCGCAGCGCCGGCCACTGCTGTCGTGACCGTGCTTCTAGTTGCTCGCCACCTGAAACAACGACTCGCGCTGAGCCTGGGTCGCGCGGTCCTGGCCGCCGTCGGCGGTTGCGTAGCGCAGGCCGTACTCGGCGGCGCGGTTTTGCGTTGAGCGGGAGACGGAGCGCGCTACTCTCGGTCCCGGCATGGGCATCGAAATAGAAAAGAAGTTCCTGGTCGTTGGTGACGCATGGCGGCATTCCCAGGATCGGATCGTCATGAAGCAGGCTTATCTCTCCACCGACCCCGCACGCACCGTGCGCGTGCGACTGGAGGGGCAGCGCGCAGAACTCACGATCAAGGGAAAGAGCCAGGGCGCCACGCGAGCCGAGTTCAACTACGCCATCCCCCGCGAGGACGCGGCGGCACTTTTGGCGCTGGCGCGGGGACACGCCATCGAGAAGACCCGCTTTCGCGTGCGGATCGCGAACTTCGTATGGGAAGTGGACGAGTTTTCCGGCGTGAACGCCGGACTTGTTGTGGCGGAAGTGGAGACCGATAGCGAAGACGCACTGAAGCAGGCAGCGGCGAATCGGCCAAATTGGGGGGGGCGAGATGTCAGCGACGACGCGCGGCTCTATAACGCAGCGCTTGCAGAGCGCCCCTTTGCGACCTGGCCCGAGGACGAACGCAGCGCCTTGCTGACGAGCGCGAGCGCAGAAGAAGCGCCCTGAGCCCCAAGAGGACCTGCCGCTAGCGATGATGCGGCAGGTTCACCACCTGCGACATGCGCCCCTTGGCCTGTTCGAAGCCGCGTGCTCGACCTCCAGTGAGTCCGACCAAACGAAACACTTTGGGCAGATGCTGCCAGAAGGCACCACGCCAGCCAACCGCACGAAAGGCCGTCTTCATGAAAGTTGCAGCACGAGCGCTGAGCACGGTTTCGGCGTTCGTCATCCAATTGGGGTGCCGGGCCGCAGCGGTCACGAGGGCGCCGTACAATTCCTGAAGATCGAGTTCCGGAGACAGGTACCAACTGGGCTCAAGCAGTGGATCCTTCTCCTCGAACCAGCCGGTGTCCTTGCAATGGCGTTCCAAGGGTGTGCCCGCGTACACGCGGATGCCGGTGGAAAAGAGCACCATATGGTCCCGAGGGATGTGCGTCTCGCAGAACTCAAGGGTCTCTCGCACTGTGTCCATGGTCTCGCCGGGCGCCCCCAACATGAAGAACCAGTAGGTGGGCAAGTCCGCCTGGGCCAGCACTCGCGCGGCTCGCTCCACGGTGCGACGGCTGAAGCCCTTCTGCAAAGACTTGAGGGTGACGTCGGACGCGCTTTCGGGCGTGCACATCACGCTCGTGAATCCGGCGCGCTTCATCATTCCGACCAACTCTTCGGTCACCCCAGCAGGGTTGAGCCCCATGGTGGACAGCTCCACTCCCAGCTTCCGCTCGGCAAGCGCGGCGCACAGCGCGCGAGCGTGTGACAGCGGCAAGTTGAACGTGGAGTCGACGAAATCGAAGGTCCTCACACCGTGAGACACCGCTTCGGCGATCTCGTCCACGACGTCAGCGGGCTCCCGCAAACGATAGGCGTGCCCTTCGATGTTGTTGTACACGCAGTACACACATTTGAGTGCGCAGCCGCGCTTGGTTTGGATTGGGTATGGCCCGCCGTTCTTGGCATAGCGCCCGACATCCACCCAGCGCCAGGCCTCGCTACGCACACTGCGCTCCAGGCTCTGCACCAGCGCGCGCCCCGAGCGAGGCTCGTTTTCGAGCATGCGCCCGGTATCCAAGATCGGCAACAGCCCTGGGCTCATGGTTTCGCGGGTCAAGACGCCGGGCAGAGCCGGCACGGGGTGTTCGCCGAGAAGACACGCCAACAGCTGAGGGAATACTTCTTCACCTTCGCCAACAACCGCGTAGTCAGCGGACATGCGCTCGAAGATCCGAGCCGGGGACACATTGACTCCGCTTCCGCCGAGCACGAGCTTGGCGTTCGGTGTGACTTCCCTCACCGTGTCGACGACCCACTTCTTGATCTCGTCCAAAAAGAACACTGGGTGCTCGAAGTTGCAGTTGTCGATGTTCCGGATCGTGACGCCGACCACCTTTGGCACGTGTCGCAGCAGCGCCTGGCGCGTGTCGCGCGCCGGGTCCTTGGAAAACGTCAGATCCAACAGCCGCACGTCGTGTCCAGCGCGCTTCACCGCAGTGGCGACGGTGCACAGGCCCATCGGCACGGCCGGCCAAGGCACCTGTTCGCGATTCGGATTGATCAGCAGGACGGTCACGGAGAACCCACGCCGTAGGTGTCGCTGACATTCGACTTGACGTCAATCAACTCGCTTTCCATCCCAGCCTCGATCGCTTCTCCCGAGCGCGAGTGGCCTCGTCCAGTGTCCGTGACAGCAAAGCGTCTGGGGCGCGTGGGCGGTGGCGGGATCGGAGGCAGTGGGCCGCCACAGCCGCGGCGACGACTTCCCTGGCGCTGCCCGACGCGGTGAAGCATCGCCGATTGCCAGGATCGGGACCCGAGCCTTCACCTAGGTTGAGCACGAAGCTGTTGGTGGCGTCGCCGTCGCTGTTGCAGTCGCCGTCGCCGTTGCTGCCATGGGTTCTGTCGCCGCCGCTGCCACTACCTCGGGTTCCTGGCACCTCCCGGCCCAGCCTCCGAGCGACCGCGCTTGCCATCCGCCGGTGGCTACTCCACGCTTGGCGCGTGCGGTTCTGGCTATTGCTTTCGTTGGCGGCGTTGGGCTGCTCGGACGGAGGTGGCGACGATGCTCCGGGCGCTGCCGGCGCCGGCGGTTCGGCGGCGCTGGCCCTGGGCGTGCACCCTGCCAACTTCATTCAAGAAAACGAGCCCATGCGCACGCTTTCGGATGGGGATCCCATCGAGCTGGTCGCAGCATTGCAGGGCGGCTTCGTCATCTATGTCGGCGCACAAGTGGAGAACTTCCGCTCAACCCAAGCGGAAATCGTGGCGCAACTCTACGATCCCACAACGTCGGCATTGCGGCGGGAAGACACGCGCACCATCGTCATGAAACCCATCGACGGGCAGCCCGGCTGGAAGCAGCCGGACCTGCGCTCACGCAGTCAGGTGGCCCACCTGGTGGTCTGCCCAAACGAAGAACCCACGGACGTCTTCGGTCAACCCTTCCGCCTTGAGCTACGCATGACCGAAGTGGCCGACGGCAGCTTCAAGGGTGCCCCGCGTACCGGCAGCGCAAGCCTAACGGTGACCCCGGGCTGCGCGGATTTGGACGCTAGTCTTAAGAAGCGCTGCAGCTGCGAGTGCGAATCCAACTACACGATTGGCAAGTGCTCCGCCCCTTGAGCTCACTTCATGCTGCGGCGGATCGACGCATCCCCGCTGTTGGTCCAGTACACGTGGGTTGCGTCCACTGCGACACCTGCCGGTCGTGATTGCCCCGCAACGTGTTCGCTGACGCTGCCGAGCCCTGCGGGCCCCTTGCGGATCCCGCCGCTTGCTTCAGCGCGGGCCCAATAGGCGTTCTGTCCGTCCACAGCAATGCCCTGGGCGTGGGGATCGGAGATCGCGGAAAGCGAGGACTGGCTGCCGAGCTTGGTCTTGGTCCGAACTCCACCGGAGCTCTGTGTGCGGAAGCTCCAGTAAAAGCGGTTCTCGAATAGCGTGAGGTAGACCGGTTCCGTGCCCACCAGACCGGCGCTGGAATCCACGAGCGTGCTCGCTCCGCCTGTCTTCGGAACGCGATGCACGCTCCCGCTTCGGGTTGCCCAATACGCGTGAGAGGTATCCACCGCAACTGCGAATGCTTGCTCTACGTCGGTGCTGGCAAGGGTTTCCACCGCGCCGCTGCCGTCCAATGCAGTCCGAGCCAGAATGCCCGGTCCAGCCCAATACGCGTGCGCGGCGTCCAGCGCGATTGTCTGCACCCCGGGTTGATCGGACGCCACAACGGATTCTTCCCCACCCCCAACCGCGGCCCGGCGCACGTTGCCCGCAGCGCTGTCTACGAAGTACGCGAAGCCATCTTGCACCGCGAGGCCGCGCAAAGCGCTGCCGCCTGTCGCCACGCGCTCCAGACACCCACCCGCTTTGGGAACCCGCCAAACGCTCGTGGGCGTCGTCCAATACACATGGCTCCCGACCAGGTTCGGGTACTGGGCTTGGTCTTCGTCGGTCACTGCGATCACTTCTTCATTTTCGGCAGCGGGAGGCATGGCGCGGGACGGAACGAGGCAGCCTCCCGCTGCGCCGCCTGCTGACGCACCGGCTCCACCGCCGCCATCGCCCTGACCGCCCGCGCCCTGACCGCCCGCGCCCTGACCGCCCACGGATGTGCCAGCACCTGAAGCGCCGGCGCCGCCAGCGGTCGCAACAGCGCCACCGAACTCCTCACCGCCGCAGGCGGCAAGGGTCGCAAGCCAGATCAAGAGAGGAGCACGTCGCACAGCTGCGGTGAGCCCGTGCAGGTATTGTGCCGCGTTGACCTCAGTTGCAGAGATTGCTGCAAGCCGAGGGATCTGGACGCCAGCGGTGGCAGACCTCGCCCTCGGTGGCAGCGGAGCGTTCCGCAAATGTCAGCCCGTTGACACTCCACACATCATCCACCGCGCCGCAATCCGTCTTGCCGCCGAATACCAGCGCATGCCCACAGCTCTCGCTGAAGACTAGGCTGTGTGCGCTACGACGCTCCGGCAGCGAGGCGTTCACCGAGGTGAAGTCCGCCGCGAAATTGCACTGCTCCCCCGGCGCTGGCGGGTTGTGAACGAGATCCCCGAGGTCCCCCTGGGCCCAGCTGTTGTCGCCGGGATTGAATCGCCAGACGTCGTTTCGGTTCCCCAATGGGGTGTCATCGTGGCCGCCGAAGAGCAGGTACTGATCGGCCACCGTGTCGTGGGTCAAGCCGCCCCAGAAGCGCCCATCGGGCGCAGCAGCCACCCCGTCGTGCAGTTGCGTCCATGTGACGGTCTCCGGATCCAGCGCCCACACGTCGCTCATGTATTCGATCACGCCGCTGAGTTGAAACTTGTCCGTGCCTCCGTAAATGACGAATCGGTCCCGGTTCTTGTCGTAGATCCCGGAGTGAAACAACCGCGCGGCAGGCGCCGGTGCGCTGGGGCTGTGCATCTGCCAACTGCCCGATTGGGGGTCGAAGCTCCACAGATCCCCGAGCGCAGAATACGACGCACCACTTGTGGCTTTGTTGCCCCCAAAGAGCCACAGGCGGGAGCGCTTTTCGTCCCACACCAGCGCGGCGTTGACCCGTGCCTCCGGCCCCGCGCCGCTGGGTGTGACTTGAGCCCATTCGCGCGTCTGCACATCGAAGCTCCACAGATCAGACATCAACGCATACGGATCCGTCCCCGGTGCCGTCTTGTCGCGAAAACGTCCGCCAAAAAGCCACATCTTGCCCGCGCCGTACGCCGCGCTGTGCCGCCCCCGCGCGGACGGCCCCGCTGAAAGCGCCTGGGTCCACTTCCCGCAGGCGTCGTCGTAGATCCAAGTTTCGGCGTTGAACTCCGGCGGCGGAAACTCACACTGCTTGGGCGTCGCGTTGGAACCACCAAACACGATCATCTCCAGGCTGTCTTGGGCATACACGGCGCTGTGCTCGCTGACGCGAAACGGGCGCTCGAGGCTGAGCGCATCGCAACGGGCGGGAGAAGGTGTGCAGCTTGCGCTCTGACCGCCGACACCAGCGCCACCGCCCTGTCCCGCGCTGCCTGCGCTGCCCCCCGCCCCTGAGGGCTGCTCGGAAGAACATGCCGGGGCGCCAGCAATCGCCAGCAAAGAAAGTCCCAAACATGAATGGGCGAAAAAATGCGAAAGCGCGCCAAACGAATATGCCCGTTTCATTGCGGGCAGCTTATCATCGAGGACTCAGCCGTGCTCAGCCGAACATGCCCGATATGACTGCCAGCAGTTTCTTCATGGTCGCGAGTGTTTTGGCACTCGCCTGCGCCTGTGGCTCGGACTCCGATGTGGGAACCCCAGGCGGGGCCGCGGGAGTGGGATCTGGCGGCAGCGGCGCAACCGGAGCGGGTGGCGTCGCGGCGGGGGGAACCGGCAACAGCGCGGGCGCGTCGGGCAGCGGCGCTGGGGGCGCGAGCACCGGCGGCGCAAATGCAGGCGGCGTGGCTGGGAACGCCGGAGCCGTCACGGGTGGAGCCAACTCCGGCGGGGCTGGCACTGGGAGTACGGACAGCGGCGGCACCAACTCCGGTGGGACCAGCAGCGGCGGCACCAACTCGGGCGGCAGCGGCGGAGCCGGCGCCGGTGGCTCCGCGGGCTTTGGCCCCGTGCAGTGCCGCGCCAACAGCGACTGTCCTGCGACGATGACCTGCGCGCTGAGCGCGCCCGGTGGGATCTGCAACGGCTGCAGCCTGACCGCCCCCTGCAAAGGCGCGGGGCTCGAGTGTTTTCTATCCGCGTGCGTCCGGGACTGTAAGGGAGATCAAGACTGCAACGCGGGCATGCGCTGCAACAGCACCAAGCGCTGCGTCATCCGCGCTTGTCCCTGCCCCGCGCCGTACGTTTGCGGCGGCAGCAATTTGTGCCAGCGACCTGCTTGCGGCACAGGAGCCACGTGCCCCGCGCCTTTCACTTGCCAAGACGGCTTCTGCATGGAGCCCTAGCGCCGCTGGCGCGCGCAGATGACCTTTGGCCGCGGGCGCCTACGCGCTCCGTGCATCACGGGATCTGCAATCCGCCCGAAACGTTGATCTCCTGCCCCGTCACATAGTCGGAAAGCGGCGAAGACAGGAACAAGACGACGCGCGCAACGTCTTCTGGCGTCCCGAAACGCCCGAAGGGGATGCGAGCCAGGGTGGCCTCCCGCTGCGCTTCCGGGATGCCCACGTCGGATCCGCGCTCTTTCGCCGCCGTCATCCGGGTCTCAGTGAAGCCCGGCGCGACCGCGTTGACACAAACGCGATAGCGCCCCCACTCCTGGGCAATGACGCGCGTGAGCCCCACATTGCCCATCTTCGCCGCGGCGTAGTTGGCCTGGCCAGGGTTGCCGCGGATCGCTGCGGTGGAGAAGAAGTTGACGATCTTGCGCGCGTACGCCACTTCGCCGTCTTGCTCTAGTTCTCGCTTCGCAACCTCACGAATGAGCGGAGCAGCCGAGCGAATGCAGTTGAACGTTCCCCGCAGGTTCACGTCGATCACCGTGTCCCAATCTGCATCCGTCATCTTGTGGCTCATGCGGTCCCGGGTGACGCCCGCGTTGTTGACCAGAATGTCCAGGCCCCCGAATGCGTCCGCGGCAGCTTGCATCAGGGCATCCGTGTACTTCGGATCTGTCACGCTACCCGCCGACGCCACTGCCGCAGCGGTGCGGATCTCGTTGCAACGCAGGGCCGCTTCTGCGGCAGGCGCCGCATCCAAATCGTTGATCACAACCCGCGCGCCTTCAGAAACGAAGAGTTCGGCGATGGCGCGTCCGATCCCGCGCCCCGCCCCGGTGACGACCGCGACGCGGCCCTGCAAGAGTGACATGGGCGGCATCGTCTCAGCTCCGCAGCCGCGGATGTGATGACAGTAGTCATGCGAAGCGTCGCGAGCGGCGCTTTTCAGCGGTCGACTAGCTGGGCGTCAACGACTCGTTCCAGGCCGTGCACGACTCGGCTGAGACGTTCGAAGTCTAGCTGGTCAATCGTATCGCTTGCCTCGTGATAGTGCGGGTTGCGAAACGGTGCTGTGTCCGTGACCATGATTGCCGGCACATCGTGTTGCCAAAAAGCCCAATGATCGGACCAACTCACCCCGGGGAGACTGCCGAGTAACGAGCCGCCCTCGCTTGGGAACGCGGTGGTTTGCCGGAAGACTCCGATAGAACTACGCACCAAGTCTCGGGATCGCATGTCGCCGACGAAGGCCACGAAGTTTCCTCGGTCCGGATAAAAGAGATTCAGCGGCGCCGGGTACTTCTGTGATCCGGAGCCGTCCTGGTAGTAGCCCAGGGTCTCCAGGCTCATCATTCCCGAAAGCGACACCTTGCGCTCCGAAAGCAGCCGGGCGACGTGCACGCTGCCCATCTGCTCGGTCTTGAACCAGGGCGGTTCTTCGTTCACGAACACAGCGAAGACCAGAGAGCGCTGGCGCGGTTTCTTCGCAAACCTGCGTGCCAGCGCCAAAAGCGCCGCGGTGCCGCTGGCATTATCGTCCGCCCCGGGAGTTCCTTGTGCGGAATCGTAGTGCGCCCCCACGACGAACACCGACGGAGCAGGCCCGGGTGCGTGCGCCAAGATGTTCTGACACGGCACACCCCGCACCGTAAAGGTTTGGCGTTCGACGAACAGACCGGTCTCGCTCAACTGTTCGAACACATAGTCAGCGGCGAGCCCGAGCGCTTTGGGATGGTCCACGTTGCGCTCACCGATCTCCACGGCCAGTTTTTCAACGTCACGCCGCAGCTCCCCTGCCAACTGTCGCCCGGGGGCGTCAAGGGCGGGCATGGGCCCGGCGTGCGAGCTACCGGGCATGTGCATGCCGAAGCCGAACAGCCCGACGGCGGCTAGCACCAGAAGCGCGAGCAGGATCCACAGGGTGCGTAGGCGAAAGACTCTGCGCAGGGCTTTCTTTAGGCGGGACACGCTTGCCCCGCAGAGCCTGAGCGCAACCCTCGCACGCCGCAAACGAAAACCCGCGTCGGTGCGGCGCCAACTGGAAAAAATGCATTCCGGACGCTGGCAATTGACAACACCGTGCGACGCGGTCAGCGTTCAGTCATGCGAACTTCGAGCTTCTACTTGGGCCTGTCGGTAAGTCTTTCGGTCGCCGCACTCGCGCTAGGCGCGTGTTCGAGCAGCGGCTCGGGTGGAGGCGGAGGAAGCTCTGCCACGGGCGGCTCAGGCAACGTGGGCAATTTCGGCGGGACAAGCGGCAGCGGCGGGGCGAGCGGCAACCGGCGGCGCCGCGCCGCCGCCGGCCGCAACGGGTCCGGGGGGCGCCGGCCCCCCACGGGGGCCGCCCCGTCTGCGTCGGGCGCCGGGGGTGCGGTCCGTCCCCGATCCCCGCCAGCATCATGAGGAGCAGCCACCAGCGGTTACCCAGGAAGCCG
>CALMUT010000025.1 GCA_937872925.1 uncultured Myxococcales bacterium
CTCAGCTTCGCGCCGCGCACACTGAGCGCAGCCGGCGGCGCGCAGCCCGCGGATGCTTGCAACGTGTACTCCGCGTCTTGGGGTAGGACTGCGCCTGTGAAGCCGTTGGCGATCACGCTGTCGCCCGTCATATACAGCCCCAGGTGCATGCGCTTGGAGGGGCGGATGCGCACACCGTCCGTATCGGGCGGCGCTGCGAGCGCCGTGACTTCGAGCGCCGGAGTCGAATGCGCCTGCGTGCCGTCGTATACCGTCGTGCCCTGTTCGTCGTGCAAGATCAATGCGGGTTGCCAATTGCCCGCCGTGCGCGTGACGCTGATCTCGAAGTCCACGTCAGCCGGCGCCATGACGAGATAGTGGTGCACGCCGTACAGGCCGCTGGCGTAGTCCTCGTTGATCTTCGTGCTGCCGCAGACGCCCAGAGTCGGCGCTGTCCAGCACGCCTCCGTCGCGCAAGGGTCGTAGGCCGTGGTCGTCGGCTGTGCGTCCGCCGTCGACGCTCCATCGGGCCACGCAGCGTCGGCGGTGCCTGTGCCGCCGGTTCCGCCCCCGGTTTCTGCTCCGCCGTCCGCAGGAGTGGACGACTCCGTGTCGGAACTGCCGCACGCTGCGCCGCATAGCGTGGCCAGGACGGCGAGGGCCGTCAGTGGAGGCGAGGTAGTGAATGCGCGCACTGCGTACAGAGTACGTTGAAGTACGAGGGTTCGGAAGCGTTGCATGCAACGTTGCGCCACGCAGATCCCCGGGCATTGCCCTTAAGAAACCGGCGAAAACTCGGATAGTTCCCGCGGCACGCGGGTTGCAATTGGTTCTCCCGTTCTGCGGGCATGTCGCTTGCGAACGCTCGGGAGATGAGCATGTATTCAGCACGAACCAGTGTAGCCGCCGTCCTTTTCGTCGCGCTTGGAACGCTTGGCCTTTCCGGTTGCTTGGTCGATTCCGGAGACGGAGTTGATGAGGCGGGCGACACGCCCTCAGCCGAGATGCACAGCAAACAAAGCGTGGGCAAGATCAACGAATTCGACGCTTGCACGCTAAGATGTATGGACTACCGCGACAAGTGCCTCTCGACCACCAGTGGCTCAGTTGATTACTGCGAAGGCCGGTTTGAGAAGTGTCTCTGCTCGACGTGCGGGCTAGGCAAGCTCGACCCCCGGGCTTGTGACGGCGTCCGCAAGATCGACGTGCCGATCGCACCGCTACCACCCCTGCAACAGAAGTAGTCCCGCGGCCGTGGTCCGAATCGCGCCGCTCGTGGTATGGCGGTGCTTGAAGATGAGCTTCAGCGGCACCGATACCTCCTCCACGAGCGAGCGCGATGATGGGGATGGGCTTCATTATCAAGTCGCCTTGGTGCTGGTGCTCGAATGTCAGCGCCCCACCGCGCGTGGCCTGCGCGTACCGCTCGACGCAGGGGCGCAGTTGCGCATCGGCCGCGGCGACGCACGCGAGCTCTCGTCCCGCGATGCTGTGCTGGAGCTTCGAGTTCCCGATCGCAAGATGTCGGCCCAGCATGCAGAGTTTCAGCGGCGCGGCGACCAGCTGGTCTTGCTGGATGTCGGGTCCACCAACGGCACGCACGTCAACCGTCGTCGCTGGTCAGAGCCGGTAACGCTTCAGGATGGCGACGTCGTACAGATCGGGCACACCTTCTTCATCGTTCAAGCCCGCGCCATGCCGCCATCGGCTCGCGGACTCGATGCGGCTCTTGAAACGCAGGGATTCGCCACCCTCGAGCCGGGGCTCGCCGCTCGCTTCTCGCGGCTGGCGCGCATTGCCCAAACGCCGCTCCCCGTGCTGCTGCTGGGCGGCACTGGGACGGGCAAGGAGCTGCTCGCGCGAGCCGTGCATCAGCGGTCGGGAAGGAAAGGCCCCTTCGTCGCGGTGAACTGTGGCGCCCTGGCGCCGAGCTTGATCGAGTCGCAGCTGTTCGGTCACGTGCGCGGCGCGTTCTCTGGTGCGGACCGTGACCAGCCAGGCCTCGTGCGAACGGCCCATACCGGTACGCTGTTTTTGGACGAAATCGGCGAACTGCGCGGCGACGCGCAGGCAACGCTGCTTCGCGTGCTTCAAGAAGGAGAGGTGCTCGCAGTTGGCGCCACGCAGCCGGTACGGGTGGATCTGCGCCTGGTGAGTGCGACGCTAAAACCCGTTGACGCTCAAGATGCGGATGACAACTTTCGGCGTGATCTGTACGCGCGTCTGGCAGGCTTCGTGTTCACCTTGCCACCATTGGCGCAGCGTCGCGAGGACTTAGGGAACATCATCGCTACGCTCCTTGAGCGTTCCGCCATGCGCCACACTTATGCCATCAGCTTGCGCCCCGCTGTCGCCGACTTGTTTCTGCGCTATGGCTGGCCACTCAACATACGCGAGTTGGAACAGGTGCTCGCCGCAGCCAGCGCCCTGGCGGACGACGGCATCGTGCGCCCAGAACACCTGCCGGACGCCCTGCGACAACTGACTTCGAACACTGATTCATCACCCCCCAAGTCGAGCCCGTCCGACTTTCCTGAGCCCGAGCGAGCGCTGCGCGCGGAAGTGATTCGTCAGCTGCGCGAGCACGGGGGAAATGTGACGGCGACCGCGCGTGCGATGGGCAAGGCGCGGCAGCAGCTCCAGCGCTGGATGCGGCGCTTCGAGATCGATCCGACGCGGCTGGAGGATCTCGATTGAGCCGCCTCTGCGCGTGGCTCTCCGGAAGCGCTTGTGTCACTTGATGAGCGCATTCAACAGTTCTTTTCCTTCGCCGGCGTCAGGAGCTACCGACACGGCCACGGCGCACGGCCCGCTAACGGACACGTGATATTTGGGTGTGTTGAGATAGGAGAGGGTGGCTACTTGGCTTGCCTTGTCGTCGTGCCGATAGAAGATCACGATGGCTGACTCGATCTTTTGGGAGCCCTTTCGCGTCAACACGAGGGTGGTTGTCTCGACGCCCCACCGCTTCTCTTGATCATAACGGGACATCAGTGTCCAACCGCGGCCGAGCGCGCGGGGCAGCAGAAGTCGCGCGTCGAAGCAGTCTTGCGGGTGCGCCATAGCGGAGCGCGATGGGTTGCTGCCAGCAGACGTCGGCGGCAGAGCGTTTGCAACCGTGACCGCGCTGCGCGACGCCGTGGGCACTTCACCGCGCGGTGCGCTGAGACGCCAACTGTTCAGCGCGCCCACAATTGCGATTACGGCGGTTGCCGCCAGTATTGGCACCAACCAGCGCGGCATCGCCCTGGCTCGAAGTGAAGGCGGCGGTTTGTCCAACGCGCCGGCAGCGGCGGTGGTCAGCGCAGCGTTCGGCCGAGTAGGAGCTTCCGCGGCGCCTTGCGGCATGCGCCGCGCTGCGGCGGCCTCCACGCGGAAGGCTTCTGATGCTTGCGTGGAGTTGCTTAACAGCTGGGAGATGCCGCTGCGCGTAGCAGCAGTGGGGAGCACTCTCCGCAAGTCTGCCAAGAGCTCGCCCGCATTCTGTTGGCGCTGCTTTGGATCGAGCGATACCGCGCGCGCCAAGACCTCGTCCCATGCTTCCAGCGTTCTTCCCGGAGCAACCGAGCTTGGGCGCACCGGCGAGAACACCGCCTCGTGCAGTGCTTGCCGGGACTCGGCCACGTAGGGACGCTGACCGCGCAAGAGCTCGCAGAACAGCAGCGCGAGGGCGTGCACATCCGTCCACGGACCCGTGCGTTCGCGCGCTAACTGTTCGGGCGCGGCGTAGGCGAGCGTGAAGGCCGTCTCGTCGGATTCGGTTGCGACCGAGTCCGCGGCGGCGTGATCGCCCAGCTTCGCAATACCGAAGTCGAGCACTCGCGCGGCCATGCGCCCGTCGTCTTCTACCACCATGATGTTGCTGGGCTTCAGGTCGCGATGCACGATCCCGCGTTGGTGAGCGTGCGCGAGGGCCTGGACCACCGGTTCCAACAACTCCCAGGCCTCCGCCACTGGCCAGGCGGACCCTCGCCGCTCGGACAGGTCAGCCAACGACTCGCCTTCGCACCACTCCGTGACGAACCAAGGCGTGGCGGGCGCGTCGCCGGGCGCCGGTTCCCCTCCGGTACCCAGTACCGCCACGATATTGGGATGCCGTAGCTGCGCAAGAAGCTGCGCCTCCACCAAGAACCTAGACAACATATCTTGTTGCCGGTCGACGCTCCAGTCCGGCGAGACCCGCAGGACTTTCACAGCGACGGGAACGTCGAGCCACACTTGGTGCGCGCGATACACGACGCCGAAGCCACCCTCCCCAACGACGGACTCCAGACGGTAGCGCTGCGCCAGTGTACGCCCGCACCATGTTTGGGATCCCGTGCCCGCCATGGCGCTCTTATATCGCGCTTGTGCGGCCTTTGCGCTAAAGTCATGCGGCGTGGCGAACTACCGGGACGATGGCGCAGCCGCACGCGAGCGAGCCCGAGTGCTCGAGGAAGAACTTGAGGCCTCGAAACGCGCGCTGTCGGAGCGGGAAGCGGAACTTGATGCACAAGATGATGAAGTCGCGGAGCTCAAGAGGCGCGTCGGTGAACTCGAAAAAGCTCGTCCCGCAGAACGCAAGCAATCAGCGAGTGCGTCGAGCGCTGGCCGCGGCAAGAAAGTAGTGTGGCTGGTTGCCGCGGTCGTGCTCGTTGGGGGTGGCGCGGGCTTGAGCAGCCTGTTCGCCGGCCCAGGTCCCGGTCAGGCGCGCGTCTACGTCGGCAACCGGGACATCGAAAAGGCCATGTTCACCGTCAAAGGTCCGGACGGAAACACCCAGCGTTGCACAGCAAAGGTCTGCGACTTCAAACTTCCACCAGGTAGTTATGAAGTTCAAGCAGAGTTTGAGGACTACCGGGGTTCGACGACCATCCAGGTCAAGAGTGGGAACTCGCTGGCAAAGCCCGTCATGCTGACCCAGACGCGCTAAGCCTTGTGCTCGACGTTTGCCGATGTCGGAGAGTTTGTCTTGAGGTGCCGGCCAGGTTCGTCATCGCTACCTCGATTCGCGCGTCAGCTCTCGCTCGAGACCCTCGCGACCTTACGCAGCCCGACGCCCGACTGCGAACTGGCATGTCGCAGGGTGACCCTTTGCGTCAGGGGTCGGGGAAGTGTGATTTCCATCCGGAACGCGGACTGCTTAAAAACCGCGACGAACCAAGGCTCCCGCCGCGGCAAGCCGGGGCACGCGTCTTGCTCAGGTTTCCACGCATGAACACCAAGGCTGTCCTCACGAACATTCGCCGAAGGCGCTTCCCAGCGCGCGACCTTGCCAACGCGGGCGCGCGTTGGTCCCAGGTGGCGCTGTGCGCGCTGTTGGTGACTGGTTGCGGCGGCGACGATCCAGCGGGGAGCGCCAGCGGTGGTCAGGCCGGCGCGGCGGGAGGCAAGACCGGCGGCGCTGGCGGAGTGAGTAGCGGCGGCGCCGGCGGAGGGCCTTGGTCCAGCGGCGGTAGCGCGGGCAGCGGCGCGGCGGGTGCCGCGGGAGCCAGCGGGGCGGGCGGTGTTGGCGGTGTTGGCGGCAGCGCGGGCGGCGGTGGCAGCGCAGGGGGCGGGGGGAGCGGCGGGGGAGGGGGCACGCCGCCGAAGTATCCCAAGGAAGGGAAGCTAACGGCCTACACCGTGCCTGCGCAGAGCAAGCCCGCCTATCTGGCGTCGTTCATTGACTCGAACTTCGGCACCAAAGTCACGCGCGTCACGGACAAAGCAGCCTTCGGCGTTTCCAGCAATATCGTTCGCCACAACTATCCTAAGGATCAACCTTGGAACAGCGACGGCTCGCTCATCTACATCGGGGCGGGACAGACGCTGCTCAGCAACGCGACCTACAAGAAGATCGGCAACGTCTCTTTCAGTGGTGAAATTCGCTGGTCCAACCTGGTTCCACACCGCATGTGGAACGTGGACATCAACGCAAAGCAAATCAATCGCATTACGGTGGTGCCAGGCACGCCCTACACGAGCAACAAGACCACGCTCACCACGCTGTCTGAGTTCGACGCGCTGTACATGGGGCCCTGGGAAGGCAACGTGGACGACAGCGACAAGTACGTGGCCGTCTTGGGCAAGAAGGGTACCTCAGCCACCGCCGTGGTCTGGGATCTGGAGCTGAACAAGGAAGTCAGCCGCAAGGTCTTGCCGGAATCCTTCGACAGCATCGATTGGATCTCGATTTCACCTTCCGGCAAGTACGTCGTAGTGCAGACGGACGGCAGCGGCACCGACATCTACAACCGAGATTTTACCGGCTATCGAGAGCTGGTTCCCGGTGATGGCCATGCGGACATGGGCTACGACTCTGCCGGCAAAGAGTGCCTCGTGCATGGCGTCTGGTTCAACTGGCCGATCCACGTGCAGATCTGGAGTACGCCCTTGGACGGCAGCGCGGCAACGCTGCAGTTCAACAACACGATGTACCGAGACTGGGACGGGGACCACGTATCCATGCGGGCGCGGGGGCGCCCGGGTTGGGTCTACATGTCCGTGAACAGAAATACGACCGGCGCCAACGCCATCGAAAAGCATAGCTTCTCGCTCAAGCTGGACGGATCCGGAAAAACGGCGGGCTCAGAGAAGGTGAACCAATGGGTGCATATGTACGTGTCCGTCGCCAACTACGACCGCAACCCGTTCGCGGTGCCGAACCGGGACGGAAGCAAGATCATGTTTGCCAGCGACTGGGGGGATACGAGCGGCGAGCACAATTCGTACATCGTTGAGATGCCGTAGCTCGCCTCATTTGGACCTGCCCGTCGAGGAGGGACTGCGCCTACTAGCGGTCGAACTACAGTCTCTGCCGCAGCGGCAGCGGAAAAGGGATTGCGATGGCGCCCCGACGCGGCCACCCTTAGGCGATGAAGCTTCGATCGGGCGTGGGACTCGGCGCGTTGCTCTTGGTTTCCGTCGGCGCGTCTGGCGCGTCGGGGTGTAGCGCGTCGGACGGCGGCGATGGCCCCGGTTCGAGTTCCGGCGGCGCCATCGGTGTCGGCGGCGCGGGCGCCGGCGGGGGCGCGGCGGGCATGGGCGCAGCCGTAGGGGTCGGTGGCGCGGCGATTGGCGGTGCGGGTGGTTCGGCGGCAAGCGCCGGCACCGGCGCGACCGGGGCCACGGGCGCGGCCGGCGGCAGCGGCGGCCGGCCGCCCGGGGCCCTGGGCGCGCGCCCGGGCGGCGGGGGCCTGGGCGCCCCCCCCGAAGGCGGCGCCGGATGGTGACGGAGCCGGGGGCCGAGGCCGACCG
>CALMUT010000026.1 GCA_937872925.1 uncultured Myxococcales bacterium
GGACGGCACAGGTGCAGGTGGTGAAGCACTCCTCGGACCGCGCTGCGGGATTGGGCCAGGGGGCACAGTGGCGGGCGGGAGAGCACGTGCCCGACCCACCGCCGGTTGCACCGACGCCGCCTGCGCCGCCTGTGGGCGGAGAGCCACCGGACCCGCCACCACTTCCACCACTGCCAAGGCACGTCTGGATCTGCGACAGGTCGCAGCCGATGCTCTGGAGGCACTGAACGTCCGGGTTGAGCGCACACAAGCTGCCGCACTGTGACGGGTCCTGCTGACACTCGCTTGCCAGACCCTGACAAACACTCATGCAGTCGCCGCTACCGCCGCCCGTGCCGCCGCCGCCTTCGTTGCCGGAGCCGCCGGTGTTCCCGGTGTTACCGGTGCCACCGTTGCCACCGCCCGGTCCACCGGGGCCGCCGGGACCACCCGGAGAATTTGCATTCCCGGGAGGAGCGTTGGGGCTGCCGGGCGGCGAGGTCGCCGGCTGGAAGCCCGTTGTGTTCACGCCACCCTCGCCCGCACTGCTGCACGCGAGAAGAAAGAGACCTGTCAAAGCGATGTAACTAGTTTTCCACATCTGTGCACCCACCGAAGTAAAGGGTAGCTGTCCACCGACCAAGCGCCAGGAAAAATCGGCGTCGATCAGAAGTAGTACATCGCTGCGATGTTACTGGTGAAAATGTCCCAGGGCTGACCGTTGACCGTCGTTCCGATTTGGGAATCGCTGCGCTTGCCCTCGGTCTCCTGGCCGACGTTGGGTTTGTCGGTGACCGTGGCGGTCGCCGTCCGGAAGAACAGACCGATGCCGCCCTGAAGCGCCAGCTCCGGAATGCCGATGAAACCGAAGTGAACTTCTGCGCCTGCGCGGGCGCCGAGCTCCACGCCGAATCCCTGGAAGGTCGTCTCACCCACGTTGGGCGTTTCCTGGGTCGCGGTCGAGAAGCCAATGTTGGCTTCGGGCACGATCTGGAAGCTGTAGTGCTTGCTCGATGCCAGAGAGAGCGGCACGCCAGCGTGAACGATCAGGCCGAGGAATGACGGGTCGTCCGTCGTCGTCGTGGTCGGACCGACCTGGGTGGTGGTGCTACCGCTCGTGTTCAAGAACCCGAGGCCGACGTCCAGACCGAGCATCTGATCGATCCAATAACGGAGTCCGACAACCGGAGCGTCCGCGAACGCGAGCGCGGGGCCGGCGGGACCGCCACCAGCGGTGGGGACTTGCCGTGCACCAAGATAGCCAACACCAATGCGCCCGATCATGGCATCATGGTCCGAGTCGCCTGCAGCGGCACCGGCGCGTGCGCCCGGTGCTCCGCCCGGCAAACCCATGCCGACTTCGCCTTCCGCACCCACTTCTTGTGCGAAGCTGTTTCCACTGACTGCCGTGCCCGCAAGCAAAGCCGTCGCCGCCACACCCACTTTGAACATCCGCTTCATGAGCTTCCTCCGAGAGAGCGCCTTGAATTTGGCGATAAGTCCTAATGCCCCGCAGGGGCGCGTAGGGTTTGCCCGAGTGCCTTCAGAACGTCAACCTTTCGAAGGAACTCGACACGCACCCGTCGATACGGCGCGATCTACGTTCTTTCAGTTAACATCTTCCTCGTAGATGCAGATCCGCCGCCGCACCGTCCTTGCAATTCCGCTGCTGCTGTTCACGGCATGCGAAAAATCCCGTCTAAATGGCAAATCCGGGCCGTCGGACGCTGGCGGCGCCGTTCGCGTGGTTTCGCTATCGCCTGGCACAACGGAGGCGATATTTGCGATCGGGTCGGGGAATCGGCTCGTCGGCCGATCACGCTACTGCGATCACCCCGCTGCGGCGGTGAAGCTGCCATCGGTGGGTGGGTTTATCGATCCCAGCCTTGAAGCCATCCTGGGCCTGTCGCCAGATTTGGTCATTGGGGTGATGGGCCCCGGCGGCCCCAAGATCGCCGAGCAGCTGGAAGCACGGGGCATCGCCAGCTACTTCCCACCGACGGACAGTCTTGAGCAGATCCAAAACATGCTGCGTGGTCTTGGGGATCGACTAGGCGCCCGAGGCGGAGCCGAGAAAATCACCCAACGCATTGCAGCGCAGAGCCGCGCGGTGCGCGATGCGGTGCAGCCACGCAAGCGACCCCGAGCTGTGTTTCTGTTCGGCCTGAGACCGATCGTGGTGGCGGGTCGCGGCGGCTTCGCGGACGAGATGCTGCGCATGGCGGGTGCTAGCAACGCGGTGAGCTCCGAGCGCTATCCGACCCTGGGCATCGAGCAGGTCATCGCCCTCGACCCGGACGTACTCGTCGACGCAACGGGCGCATCGGGCCATGCGGGTGAAACCGTGAACAAGGACACGACTGGGTTCCGCGAATTGCGCGCAGTGAAACAAGGCCGCGTGATCACGATCCACGACGATCGCGTGCTGCGACCCGGGCCACGTGTCGGCGAAGGACTCATCGTACTGGCAAAAGCTCTGCACCCCGGCCTGGGCGTGCGCCCGGTGCCATGAAGCGGCGATTGGACCAACTGCTCGTGGATCGGGGCTTGGCGGAGTCCCGCGCCCGCGCGCAAGCCCTGGTGCTCGCGGGCAAGGTGTACTCCGGCGAGAAGAAACTCGAGAAGTCCGGCACCAACGTGCCCGAAGACACACCCCTGGAAGTGCGGGGCGTCGACCCCTACGTCTCGCGCGGTGGCCACAAACTCGCGGGCGCTTTGCAGGACCTGAGCGTCAGTGTGCGCGGCTGCGTGTGCGTCGACATTGGCGCCTCGACCGGGGGGTTCACCGACTGCGCTCTGCAAGAGGGTGCCACGCGGGTCTACGCCGTCGATGTGGGCAAGGGACAGTTGGCCGCGCGCCTGGTGCAAGACCCCCGCGTCGTGGTCCGCGACAAGGAAAACGCCCGCCATTTGAACGCGAGCAGCTTCAACGAACCCATTGATGTGGTGCTGGTCGACGCCTCCTTCATTGGACTTGAGAAGCTGCTAGCCGCAATCGCAACGATCTTGCGGCCCGGTGGCCATGTGCTTGCGCTGATCAAGCCGCAGTTCGAAGTCGGCCGCGCGGAAGCCACGCGAAGCAAAGGGGTGATCCGCGATCCAAAGATACGGGGTGCTGCGATCGACGCGGCGCTCGAAAGCGTGCGCAGCCACGGCTTCGATGTTCTAGGCGACGCTCCGTGTCGCGTGCCAGGCCCGAAGGGCAACGTCGAGCATTTCGTCTACGCCGTGCGACACGACGTGGTGGCCCCGGCTGGCCCCGCGCGGGAGTAGCGACCCCGACGCGCGGGAGTAGTGACCCCGACACGCGCCAGCGTCGCTCGACCCAACTGCATGCTTATCAATTCTCCACGCGCACCGCCCGCGGCCCGGGCGGCCCAGAGGGGGATCCGCCGACGGAAAAAACACTTTGCATGCTTATCAATTTTTCCCGAGCGCACCCCCTCCCCGTTTTCGACGGAATCTGCGTTCTTCCCGACCGTTCCCGCTCCGCGGGCGCATCTCCCGAATGCGCCGCCACGCTCTTCTAAAGCACCAGCACCCAGATGTCATACAGCGCGTGCGTCCAGACCGCGGGAGCGAAACCGCGGAAGTGGTAGATGATGGTGAAGACCAGACCGCAGACAGCGCGGAATACGAAACTCTTGGCTTCGAAGGGATCCCCGTACGGACCGACGTAGTGCCAACCACTGAACACGGCCGCTGCCACCATGGCCCAAGCGAAAGTGACCAGCTTCTGCTTCATGGGGATCAACATCGGAAGCAGCAGCAGCACCACTCGCGCGCCCAGGCCGAAGAGGATCACGCGGAACGCAATTTCTTCGTAAAACCCAGCGCCTAGGGACATGACCAGGCCCGTCCAGGGGTCCATGCTGTGGCCACCCGCCAGAAACATGCGCCCCACAACGTAAGCCGCAGCGAAGCGCATCGCCACCGCATAGACAACGCCCTCAAGGGCGATGAATGCGAACCGCTCCCATTTGAGCACGTGACCGCGACCCAGCACGAGAAGCACCGCGACGAAGACCGCACCGAGGGCCACCGTCAATCCACCGTAGGCGAGCATGTTGTTGTCGCTCAGGGCAATCAGCTCGCTGGTGACCATGTCCGCGGCGTTGCGCACGGGCAGGAACACCACGCCCAGGTGGTACGCCAGAAAGATTGGAAGCGTGAGAGCGAGATCCGTCAGCGGTCCGCTGGCCGCGAGCTTATTGTCCTTAGGCGGCGCTTCGGCCATCAACTTGGACGCAGGTGGTAGACGACCCACATCACGAGCACGACCCACATCAGCACGATGCCAACGAAGGGCCCGTCCTTGAGCATCTCTTGGGTCGGGCTCTCGCTCTTCGGGCGTGCGCGGATCAAGTGCACGAAGCGCCAAACCCCCAGCATGACGAAGGCCGTGCTTGGCCACAGCCACTCGGTCTTGAAAAACTCTTTGGTTTGCGCGTCGAGGGTATAGGCCAGGTACACCGCGGTGGTCGCGGCCGCAGTGATGCCCAAGGCGATATCCAGGCCGCGCTTGTTGTAGTTCTCCAAAGAGGCGCGCTGCTTCTTGGCGCGCCCCGCGGCACCCGCCAGTTCGTGGCGCCGCTTGCCGAACCCCAGAAATAGCGCCAAAAGCGCCGTGCACACCAGCAGATACCAGGAAACGTTGATGCGCGTCGCAAGGCCACCGCCCACCACGCGGAGCACAAAGCCCGCGGCGATGCAGCCCACGTCTAGATACGCGACTTGTTTGAGCTTCAGTGAATACGCGACGTTCAGTACGAAGTACGAAGCCGCCACGGCAAGGTACCCGATGGAACCAATCGCAGCACCTGTGAGGGAGCCCGCGACGAGCACCATCAATAGGCCCCAGGCGAACCCCATGGGTACGCGCCCTGCCGCGATGGGCCGGTGGCGTTTGACCGGATGTTGGCGGTCCGCCTCGACATCCATGATGTCGTTGAGGGTGTAAACGGCGCCCGCAAGGAAACAGAAAACGATGAATGCGCCGGCAGCACGCGTGAGCAAGAGGGGATCGAAGATCTCTTTCGCAAAGACGACCGGCGCCAGAACGAAGACGTTCTTGACCCACTGGTGCGGACGCACCGTCTTGATCACGCCGCCGATGCGCCACAACAGCGATCCAGAAACTCGCGGCGGGATGCCCGGCTCCGCGCTGACCGTGGGGTGCGTTCCGCTCTGTCGCGCTTCGTCTTCACTGCCGGGGGCGCCGGTCGACCGCGCGTCTGCCTCGCTGGCGTCCCCGGGCTGGCCTTTGACGCGCTCTGGTCCGTCGCCCGCGCTCGTGGGCGCGTCGCTCGACTGCTCTTCGGCGTCGATAGGATCGGCGGAGGGCTCGGACATGAGCGGCGAACCTTAGCCCAAACTGGACACAAAGCGCCTATTTGAGACAATTCCAGGCTTCGGCGCCGGCAGAGCGGGCGCTTGCCAACGCCACGCGGCCGTCGCAGCATTCGAGCGAAGGGCGCGATGCGGAAGCTGAAGATCGTCGTGAGGACCACGCGTGGCGCGCTGCCGCTGCTGGTTTTCGCAGGAGTAGTCCCAGCCGCGGCCTGCGGATCCAAGAGCGGGCTCCAGGGAAACAATAGCGCTTCCGACTCCGGCACCCCGGGCGGCACGGGCGGGACGGGGGCAGCGAGCGGCGGGTCGAGTGCGACCGGGGGCGGCGGCGGTATCGTAATCGATTCCGGCACCGGCGGCACCGCCGGAGAAGGCTTCTGTCCTAGCTTCAGCTTGGACGAAGAGTTCACCGTCGCGCTGCCAGCAGAGGGCGTGCCCGCGGAGCCAGGACAGATTTGCACTACGGTGATCGAGCCAGTTGCGAGCAACCGCGCGGCGCGTGTCACCTTGTCGGCCTTCGTCAACGGTGGCCAGTCGGCGAAGGGTTTTCTGGAGATCGATCCCAGTCTCGAAGCGCGCGTGCTGGGCGCTCCCAAGATCCAAATCCTCGACGCGACCACGCCGGCCCTCGGGAACATGCAGGTGTCCGCCCTGCAAAAAGTGGCGGGCGGCTTTTCTTTTGATGCGACCTGGCCCGCGCCACTCTCATTTTCGCCGGGTTTCGGCCCGGGCGGGGAAGGATTTGCACGCATGACTGCGATGGTCGAGTTCGAGCTCGCCTGCGATCCGGCGCCCGCGACCCGGGTGGTCCATGCGGCGCACGATCTGCACTTGTGCTTGGATGACCAACGTCAGGACGTCGAGTGGGTCAGCTCCGGAGACCAGTGCGTGGTCTGCCGCATCATCGCGGAGATGGCTCCCAGCCCCATCGTATCCGACAAACAGTCCGACGCGCTGCCCTTGGCCCGCGCGCTGCGACTCCGCATCGTAGAGTTGGCACGCGTCGCCAACTCCGTCGTGCTCTTCGCGGAGAACGACGGCGGTGACCAGCTAGAATACGAGTGGCGTCCGTCAGTTGGTCGTATGGAGCGACTCGCCGCAGACGTGGTGGCGTGGACGATCGATCCGGGAGCGGCAGCGCCGATGATGCAGGTGGCGGTCGAAAGCGCCTTCGGCGCGGCGGTGTCCTCCTTCGCCTGGAACGAAGCGGTATGACTGGCCGGAACGCCTCCGAAACGCGACGCCCGCAGCGCGTGGTACTGATCGGGCCGATCCAGCAAGAAAACCTGGCACTCCAGTATTTGGCGGCGGCAGCGCGCGCGGCGGGGCACGAAGCGAGCGTGGTTGCTTATGCAGATCGCAGCGAGCTCGGGGCCGCTCTCGAACAGACGCTGCGGCAACGGCCCGACATGGTCGGCCTGGGGATCGCGTTCCAGAACAACATCGACGACTACTTGGCGCTGATGCTCGCCCTGCGGCAGCGAGGTTTCGCTGGGCACCTCACCTGCGGCGGGCACGTGCCCACGTTCTGTTATCAAGAGCTTTTGGCGGACATAGCCGGCTTGGACACGGTGGTGCGCCACGACGGAGAGCAGACCCTCGTCGACATGCTGGAACGACTCGCGGCGGGACTTCCGATCCGCGACATTCCCGGGCTGGTGTGGCGGCAAGCCGATGGCGGGATCTGCGTCGGTCCGCTGCGGCCGCCCGTGCCAGACCTGGACAGTCTCCCTTGGCCCGGACGCAGCGAGAGCAGCTACTCTGTAGGCGGCTTTGGAGTAGATTTCGTGATCACCGCCCGCGGCTGCGTCGGCGAGTGCAACTACTGCAGCATCGCGGCGTACACCCAAGAGCAGAAGAAGCGCTATCGCCTACGGCGCGCCGAGGCGGTCGCCGAAGAAGTGGCCGCCCTCTATCACGAACGCGCCGCCCGTGTGATCTTCGTCCAAGACGATCTATTCGTACTTCCGAGCGAAGCACGCACCGTGGAGCGCGTGCAGCGGTTGACCTACGCGTTGCGATCTGCCGGCGTGCACGACGCTGTGTTCTGGGTCAAAGGTCGACCAGAGACCATCACGCCGCGGGTCTGCGAGGCTCTGGTGGAAATGGGCGTGATTCACATGTTCCTCGGCGTCGAGAGCGCCGCGCCCGAGCGCCTGGAGTATCTGGGCCGCAGCCATCAGCCCGAAGACAATCACCGGGCCATTTCCCACTGCCGTGACGCCGGCATCGTGCCGTCCTTCAACTTCATGCTCTTTGACCCGGACTGCACTCTGGACGAGGTCGAGCAAACATTACAGCTCGGCGACCTCCACGTGGATCTGCCCTGGAACGTCTGCCGCACGGAGGTGTACTCCGGCACGGCTCTGTCGCGACGCCTAGCGGCAGAAGGCCGACTAGAGGGCAACTACCGGAGCTTCGGCTATCTGATGCGGGACCCGCGGGCCGAAGTGCTGTTTCGGATCCTGCGCGTCAGCCTGCACGAGCGTGCCCTGGCCATCGAAAGCCTGCTCAATCGCTTGATCAGCCTTTCCTTCGCGCGGCAGCTTCACGAGCGCTACTTTCCCGGCAAGACCAGTGAAGCACTCGCAAGACGCGTGACAGAGCTTTCCGTGGAAGCACGTCGAGACACCATTCGCGCGATCCGCGAGGCGCTCGCCTTCGTGCAGGACGTCGACCTGAGCGACGCGCGCATGGTGCAGCGTTTCGCCATTGACCAGGCCTTCGCGGTCAATGCGGCGGATGCCGAGCGGCGCCGCGCGACGGAAGAGATGTGGCAACACCTGCACCTGCGCGGCGCCACCTTGATGACGCGCCGGGGCGTCGCGCTTTCAGGCTCGGGGCGAAGCCACTGGTCCGTCGCCGCCGGGTCCTGAGCTGCCCACGAAGGAGAGAGCGTGAGCGACGCCAAGCAAGCCAAGGAGCGCCACGACGCACTGGTGCTCGAGATCCGGTCCCACGACTACCGCTACTACGTGCTCGACGATCCGGCCATCGGGGACCGTGAGTACGACGCGCTGTACGCGGAGCTGCGCGCCTTGGAAGCGGCGCACCCGAAGCTGTGCACGCCCGACTCACCCACGCAGCGCGTGGGCGACAGCTTGCGCACGGACTTGAAGAGCGTCGACCACGTCGTGGCGATGATGTCCTTGGACAACACTTACACCGAAGAAGACTTGGCGGACTTCGTGCGCCGGGTACACGACGGGCTGTCCGACCAAGCGACGCCGACGTTTTGCGTCGAGCCCAAGCTCGACGGCGCCAGCATCGAGATCTTGTACCGAGAAGGACGGCTGGTCGGCGGCTCCACGCGAGGTGATGGGCTGCGCGGCGAAGAAATCGTGGACAACTTGCGCACCATCCGCTCGCTGCCGACGCGCATCGACTACTCGGGGCCAGTGACCTTGCGCGCGGAGGTCGTCATCTATCGCAAGGACCTGGACGCCATCAACCGGGAGCGAGAAGCCGAAGGTGAGGCTCCCTTCGCGAACGCCCGGAATGCTGCGTCCGGTAGCCTGCGCATGCTCGATCCACGTATCGTCGCCAAGCGCCGCCTGCGCGCTTTGGTGTGGCAAGTGATCGAGGGCGCGGATCTGGCGGCGTCGCATTCTGCAGCGCTCGACCGCCTGGCGGAGCTCGGCCTGCCAACACACCGCGAGCATCGCGTGGCCGCGGATCTGGAGTCCGTGCGGGCTGCGATCCATCGCATCGAGCAGATGCGCGCGCAGTACCCCTTCGAGATCGACGGCGCCGTGATCAAGGTGGATAGCTTCACGGAGCAAGGCATCCTGGGCAACACCGCGAAGTTTCCGCGCTGGGCCATTGCGTATAAGTTTGGCGCCGAGCGCGCAGAGACCACACTCCAGGACATCGTCGTTCAAGTTGGGCGCACCGGTACGCTGACTCCGGTCGCAGTGCTAGAGCCGGTACAACTGGCAGGCACAGTGGTGTCGCGCGCCAGCTTGCACAACGCCGACATCATTGCGGAGCTCGACGTGCGCATTGGCGATCGCGTTGCCGTCGAAAAGGCGGGTGAGATCATCCCTCAGGTCGTCGCCGTCAACGTTGCTGCACGCAGCGGCGAAGAGCGCGTGTTTTCGATGCCAACGTCGTGCCCGGAGTGCGGCTCCGACGTGGAACAGCGCGGCGAAGAAGTGGCACTGCGCTGCCCGAACCCGAAGTGCCCGGCGGTCGTGAAGGGCTCGCTCCGGCACTATGCGCGGAGGTTTGCGATGGACGTCGACGGCCTGGGCGAGAGCCTGGTCGAACAGCTGGTCGACGCTAAGTTGGTCAGCGATGTTGCCGATCTCTACGCGCTGACGGTGGACGCGGTCGCATCCCTCGAACGCATGGGCAAGAAGAGCGCGCAAAACCTGATCGACGCGATTGCTGGGTCCAAGCAGCGCCCGCTGGACCGACTACTGACCGGCCTAGGCATCGACCTGGTCGGTCAAGTCGCGGCAAAGCAGCTTGCGGAGGTCGCCGGCAACCTGAAGACGCTGCTGAGTTGGTCGGAACCCGAGGCGCGCGAACACATCGATGCCATCAACGGCTTTGGCCCCAAGATGGTCGATTCGGTCGTCGCATACCTCTTCGCGGAGGACAGCCGCGCTCTGCTGGAGAAGCTGGCGGAGCTGGGCGTTTCCACCGCGCAGCCCAAGCCCGTCGTGGCATCGGGCGGACCGCTGTCGGGGTTGAGCTTCTGCGTCACAGGCGTGCTCACCCGCAAGCGCGACGACGTGCACGCCGACATCCGCGCCGCCGGCGGCACGGTCCACGACAAGGTCAAGAAGGGCACCAGCTACCTGGTTGCCGGCGAGAAAGTTGGCAAGTCGAAACTCGACGGCGCCAAGAAGCACGGCGCCGAGGTGATCGACGAAGCCAAGCTGATGGCAATGATCGCCGACGGCTAGCTCGTCGGGTTCGCGGGCGGCGCGGGTTCGCGGGCGGCGCGGGTTGACGGTCGCGGGATTGCGAGCGGCGCGGGGCGCGGGTTCGCGGGCGGCACGGGTTGACGGACGCGGGATTGCGAGCGGCACGGGTTGACGGACGCGGGTTCGCGGGCGGCGCCGAATGCCGGCATTGGCGTCAGGGGATGCGCACCAGGCGAGGTCCCGGGACTGCGTACGAATACGATGCGTTCGCGATTTCGAATCCGAGCCAACGAAATCCGGGTTTGCGAATGCGAGCGGTGTGTCCAGGTTGCAGAAGCGCCGCGACCGCCGTCGTTCCGAAGGTCGGGGCTCCGAGGCGGGCGGGCCTTTGAAGAGGCCCGCTTGATCCGCCTCTCCGCCAGGGCGCCGGCGCACGCGTGGTTGCAATGATGCAGTCAGTGAATACCACCAAGCAGGATGCGGTGGGTGACCCCCCAACGCCGATCCACCACGAGCACGAAGGCGTGACGGCCGCGCGAAGATGCGGAGCACGAACGATCGACGCCTTCATGGCGATGGTCCGCGAACACGAAGCGTGGCGGCGGCGCGAAGACGCGCGGAGCACGAAGCAGAACGTCTTCACCGCGATGCACCACAGACACGAAAGCACGACGGCCCCGCGAAGACGCGCGGAGCACGAAGCAGGACTTCTTCACCGCGATGCACCACAGACACGAAAGCACGACGGCCCCGCGAAAACGCGCGATTCAAACGAGCGGTGCGCGACGTGGTCGAACCGAGCAGCAATGGGCTCGAAAATAGCTACGAATTTGATTGACACGGATCTCGGCGCTTCGAGCTTGATAGTCGCGGCGCGCTCAACAAACCGGTGCTTGCAACGCCTAGGAGCGACGCTCCGG